>NZ_JBEPBM010000007.1:0-197578 GCF_040299205.1 Streptomyces sp. NPDC000983
GGCAGCCGCCGCGCCGCCGTCCGGAACGTCCCGTGCGGCACCTCCGCGGTGCCCTCCGAACGCGGGAAGAACTCGTACCACGCCCCGTAGAGCGCCCGCTCCCGCTCCACCAGCAGCGGCAACGGGTCGGAGGACGTGACGAACTCCCGCAGCGGGTAACGGCCCAGCACCGCCGCCACCTCGGGGGAGAGCGCCGCCGCGAGCCGGGCGGTCGGCGCGGCGCTGTCGTCCCGGAGCCGGTCGACGGCGGTGAGCAGGATCTGGCGCCGGGCGGCGGGGACCTCGGTGGCCGCCCGCTCGTACAGCCGGGCGCCCTCCTCCAGCACCAGCTCCGTGTCGATGCCGGCCGGGATCTTGATCGAGGCGTGGTGGCGCCAGGTGGCGACCGGGTCGCCCCACGCCTCCACGGTGTACGTCCACAGGCCCGGGCCGTCCGGGGTGACCTCGGCGCCCCAGCGGTCGGTGCCGGGTGCCAGTTCGCGCATCGGCGTCCACGGGCCCGGACGCCCGTCGGGATCGCGCAGTACGGCGTTGGCGGCCACGGCGTCGTGCCCCTCGCGGAACACGGTGGCGGAGATCTGGAACGTCTCGCCGGTCACGGCCTTGGCGGGCCGGCGGCCCCCCTGGACGACCGGACGGACGTCGAGCACGGGGATACGTCCGACAACGGGAGCGCCGGGGGCCGGGGGTGGCCCGGCCGCGGGCGGTCCGGCGGCTGCCGGGGGGTGAACGGGGGATGGTCCGGGCTTGCGCGTCGGGGGTGCTGACGAGTGGTGCTTGGCGGGCATGACCGCTCCTGTCCGCGTCAACGTGGGTGGGCGGATGGCTGTGGGGAGGTGGGTCCTGCGGAATGCTGCTGTGGTGTGCCTGTGGGGCGTACCGGAGGAGCCTTCCCACCCTATTCGGGTGAGCAATCCGGCGCTTTGTTAACTACTCACGCGTACATCGGCGCACAAGACCGGCCCCGTCCACGGTGGACGGGGCCGATCGTTCCGCGCCACGGGCGCCCGGCCGACAACACGCCACTAGGAACCCGGCACCTGGAGCAGTCTGTCCGGCGAACCGGGCCCCCGCCCGGAGACCTTGCCGTTCGCCGCCCCCGACCGCAGCGCCCTGGCCACCTGAGCGGGCGTCGCCGTGCGATGGTCGGCCAGATACAGCGCCGCCGCGCCCGCCGCGTGCGGCGCCGCCATCGACGTACCGGAGTAGGTCGCGCGGGCGGTGTCGCTCGCGTACGACGCCGAGGTGATGTCCACCCCGGGGGCGAACAGGTCCAGTGCCGAACCGTAGTTCGAGAAGCCGGCCCGGGCGTCCCGCCGGTCGGTGGCGCCGACCGTGACGGCCCGGCCGACGCTCGCCGGCGAGTAGAGACCGGCGGGCAGTGACCCGTTGCCCGCCGCCACCGTGTAGGTGACCCCGGAGGCGATGGAGTTACGGACGGCCGCGTTGAGCTGGGCGTGGTAGCCGCCGCCCAGGCTGATGTTGGCGACCGCCGGCTTCCTGGCGTTCCTGGTGACCCAGTCGATACCCGCGATGACCTGGGCGGTCGTGCCCGCGCCCGTGTTGTCCAGGACGCGGACCGATACCACCTTGGCCTTCTTCGCGACGCCGTACCCGGACCCGGCGACGGTGCCCGCCACATGGGTGCCGTGGCCGTTGCCGTCGCCCGCGGAACCGTCGCCGCCGACGAAGTCCCAGCCGTGCCGCGCCCGGCCCCCGAAGTCCCGGTGCGAGACCCGGACACCGGTGTCGATCACATAGACGGTCACCCCGGCGCCCGCCGAGTCCGGCGCGGTGTACCGGCCGTTCAGCGGCAGACTCCGCTGGTCGACGCGGTCCAGGCCCCAGGACGGCGGATTTTGCTGGGTGCGGTCCACACGCACCGCGGTGTCCTGGACGACCGAGGCGACCCGCGGGTCCGCCGCGAGCCGCTCGGCCTGTCTCTCGCTCGCCCTGATGGCGTAACCGTTGAGAACAGTTCCGTAGGTATGGCTGATTCTCGCCCCGTACCCCTCGGCGACGGCCGTGCCGGCCGCCGACGGAGCCCTTGTTCCCCCCTCGAGTGTCACCAGGTAGCTGCCGCTGACGGAGCCGGGTTCACCGGCGCCGAGTATCCGCCCCTGTGGCGCGCCGTGCGCGGGCGGGCCGATGGCCGAAAGTGCCGCGGCGCACATCACCGCGGTCAGGCCTCCCGCCCAGCGCAGACGCCGAGTTCGCGTCCGTGCCATGGTCCGAGTCCCCTCCTCGACTCGGCGTCCGGCCGCCTTCGACCGCCGGGTGCACCCGGCGCGGGCCGGAACGCCAGTCAGCAGCCTCTCGTGGGGGCGAAGTCGCCACAAGGACGCCTACAGGGGCGGAATCGGCCATATCGGCGAGGGCGGGTCCCGGAAGGTTGCGGCGCTTTCCGGACGGAGTGCGCCGTTGCTCCGACCGGAGTGCGCCCCCGGCTCGGGCGGAGCCCCCGGGAAAGGCGCCGTGGTTACGGAGCGCTTGCACCGATACGGTGCAGATGATGACAGGACGCACACCGCCGTGCGTCTTCTTCCGCACGCCTGCCGAGGTGGAATGTGAAGGCGATCCGTCGATTCACCGTCCGTCCCGTTCTCCCCGAACCCCTCCGGCCGCTCAGCGACCTAGCGCGCAATCTGCGCTGGTCCTGGCATGCGGAGACCCGCGACCTCTTCCAGTCCGTCGACCCCGAACGCTGGGCCGCCTCCAACGGTGACCCCGTGCGTCTGCTGGGCAGCGTGTCGCCGGAGCGGCTCGCCGAGCTGGCCGAGGACCGCCGCTTCCTGCGCCGGCTCACCGCGGCCGTCGACGACCTGAACGACTACGTCCGCGGTGACCGCTGGTACCAGGCCCAGTCCGCCGAGCTTCCGGCGGCCATCGCCTATTTCTCCCCCGAGTTCGGCATCACCGCCGCCCTGCCGCAGTACTCCGGCGGCCTCGGCATCCTCGCCGGGGACCACCTGAAGTCGGCCAGCGACCTCGGGGTGCCGCTGATCGGGGTGGGGCTCCTCTACCGCCACGGCTACTTCCGGCAGTCCCTGTCCCGGGACGGCTGGCAGCAGGAGACCTACCCGGTCCTCGACCCCAACGAGCTTCCCGTGGGACTGCTCAGGGAGACCGACGGCACCCCCGCCCAGGTCTCCCTCGCCCTGCCGGGCGGCCGCTCCCTGCACGCCCGGGTCTGGCTGGCCCAGGTCGGCAGGGTCCCGCTGCTGCTCCTCGACTCCGACGTGGAGGAGAACGACCTCGGCGAGCGCGGGGTGACCGACCGGCTCTACGGCGGCGGCAGCGAACACCGGCTCCTGCAGGAGATGCTCCTCGGCATAGGAGGGGTGCGGGCGGTCCGGACGTACTGCCGTCTGACCGGCCATTCCGACCCCGAGGTCTTCCACACCAACGAGGGGCACGCGGGCTTCCTCGGCCTGGAGCGGATCGCCGAACTGTGCGACCGGGGGCTGGACTTCGACTCCGGCCTGGAGGCGGTGCGGGCCGGCACCGTCTTCACCACCCACACGCCCGTCCCGGCGGGCATCGACCGCTTCGACCGTGAGCTGGTCGCCCGCCACTTCGGACCCGACGCCGAACTCCCGCGCATCGACGTCGAACGCATCCTCCGGCTCGGCATGGAGACCTACGCCGGCGGCGAGCCGAACCTGTTCAACATGGCCGTGATGGGGCTGCGCCTGGGACAACGGGCCAACGGGGTCTCGCTGCTGCACGGCAACGTCAGCCGCGGGATGTTCTCCGGGCTCTGGCCGGGCTTCGACGCCGACGAGGTGCCGATCACCTCGGTCACCAACGGGGTCCACGCCCCGACCTGGGTCGCCCCCGAGGTCTTCCGCCTCGGCGCCCGGCAGATCGGCGTCCAGCGCACCGAGGACGCCTTCACCGTCGGCGGCTCGGAACGCTGGGACGCGGTGGCCACCATCCCCGACCAGGACATCTGGGAGCTGCGCCGGGTGCTGCGCGAGCAGCTGGTGGTGGAGGTGCGGGAGCGGCTGCGCGCCTCGTGGCGGCAGCGCGGCGCGGGCAGCGCCGAACTGGGCTGGATCGACGGGGTGCTCGATCCCGACGTGCTGACCATCGGCTTCGCCCGCCGGGTGCCGTCGTACAAGCGGCTGACGCTGATGCTGCGGGACCGGGACCGGCTGCTGGATCTGCTGCTCCACCCCGAGCGGCCGGTCCAGATCGTGGTGGCGGGCAAGGCGCACCCGGCGGACGACGGCGGCAAGCGGCTGATCCAGGAGCTGGTGCGGTTCGCCGACGACCCGCGGGTCCGCCACCGGATCGTCTTCCTGCCGGACTACGGCATGGCCATGGCCCAGAAGCTGTACCCGGGCTGCGACATCTGGCTGAACAATCCGCTCCGGCCGCTGGAGGCGTGCGGCACCTCCGGCATGAAGGCGGCCCTGAACGGCTGTCTCAACCTGTCGGTGCTGGACGGCTGGTGGGACGAGTGGTTCCAGCCGGACTTCGGCTGGGCGATCCCCACCGCCGACGGCGCGGCGACCGACCCGGACCGGCGCGACGACATAGAGGCGGCGGCGCTGTACGACCTGATGGAGCAGCGGGTCACCCCGCGCTTCTACGAGCGTGGCCAGAGCGGACTGCCCGACCGCTGGATCGAGATGGTCCGCCAGACCCTCACCCTGCTCGGCCCGAAGGTGCTGGCCGGCCGGATGGTCCGCGAGTACGTGGAGCGCCTCTACGCCCCGGCCGCGCTCGCCCACCGCGCGATGGACGCGGAGTCGGCGCGTGAACTGGCGGCGTGGAAGGCGCGGGTGCGGGGCGCCTGGCACGGGGTGTCCGTCGACCACGTGGAGACCTCGGTCGCCACCACCACGGCGGAACTGGGCACCACGCTGACCCTGCGGGTCCGGGTCGGCCTCGGCGACCTCGGTCCCGACGACGTGGAGGTGCAGGCGGTCTCCGGCCGGGTGGACTCCGAGGACCGCATCACCGACGCGACCACGGTCCCGCTGAAGTCGACCGGCGGTGCCGACCTGGACGGCCGCTGGGTCTACGAGGGTCCGCTCTCCCTGGACCGCACCGGCCCGTACGGCTACACGGTCCGCATCCTGCCGGCGCACCGGCTGCTGGCGTCGGGCGCGGAACTCGGGCTGGTCACCTCGCCCTCCGAGGACGTGGTGGAGGGGGCCGGGCTGCTCATGCGCTGACCCCGGGCGGCGGGGACGTCAGTCGGCGTCGGCGTCCCCGCACATCCGGCGCAGCACCACCCCGCACCGCCGCGCGTAGGCGTTCTGCAGTCCGCGGGTCGCCGGGCCGCCCGCCCGGGCGTACCACTTCGCCGCCCGGCTGAAGGCGTTCACCGTGAGCCACACCGTGCCGTCGCCGGTGCGGTCCACGACGAAGGACTCCTCGCCGCACTCCGGGTGACCGGGCAGCGTGCCGTAGGCCCAGCCCGCGCGGCGGTGCTCCTCCACCGTCCACACCACCCGGCACGGCGCCCTGATGACGCCGGCCAGGGTGACGGTGACATCCACCCCGGGGGCCGCCCGGTCCGCGGAGGTGTCGATGCCGACGCCCAGCGCCCGGTGCAGGTCCCAGGTCAGCACGGACTCGGCCGCGCGGCGGAAGACCTCGTGGCCCTCTCCTATGCGGGTGCGCACCTGAAGGGGATGGAAGCCGGGCGGGCAGAAACCGGGCTCCCGCGTGCCGCCGACGTCGTCGTAACTGAAGGACATGGGGCCCAAGGGTAAGGCGGCACCCGGGGCCGCCTCGGGCCCGGGTGCCGCCAGTCCGGTGCGGGGGTCGGTCAGGTGACGTTGACCGCCGTCCAGGCCGCCGCCACCGCGCTGTACTCGGTGCTGGAGGAGCCGTACAGGGCCGACGCCGCGCTGAGCGTGGCGGTGCGGGCGCCCTTGTAGTTGGTGGTGGACGTCATGTACTCGGTGAGCGCCTTGTACCAGATCTTCACGGCCTTGTCCCGGCCGATGCCGGTGAGCGTGGAGCCGTTGTACGTGGGCGAGTTGTAGCTGACGCCGTTGACCGTCCGCGCGCCGCTGCCCTCCGACAGCAGGAAGAAGAAGTGGTTGGCGGGGCCGGAGGAGTAGTGCACGTCCAGGCCCGCCAGCGACGAGGACCAGTAGTTGGCGGAGGCGCCGTCCTTGCTCGGCTGGTCCATGTAGCGCAGCGGGGTGCCGTCGCCGTTGATGTCGATCTTCTCGCCGATGAGGTAGTCGCCGGCGTCCTTGGAGTTGGCGGCGTAGAACTCCACCGCGGTGCCGAAGATGTCGGAGGTCGCCTCGTTCAGGCCGCCCGACTCGCCGGAGTAGTTGAGCCCGGCGGTGTTGGAGGTGACGCCGTGCGTCATCTCGTGGCCGGCGACGTCCAGCGAGGTCAGCGGCTTGACGTTGCCGGAGCCGTCGCCGTAGGTCATGCAGAAGCAGCTGTCCGACCAGAAGGCGTTGACGTAGGCGTTGCCGTAGTGGACCCGCGAGTAGGCGGCGACGCCGTTGTTCTTGATGCCGTTGCGGCCGAGGACGTTCTTGTAGAAGTCCCAGGTGACCTGGGCGCCGTAGTGGGCGTCCACGGCCGCGGTCTGCGAGGTGGAGGAGCTGGAGGCGGCCCCGGTGCCCCAGACGTCGTCCGCGTCGGTGAAGAGCGTGCCCGCCGAGGATGAGGTGGAGCGCGCCTTGTTGTACGTCTTGTGGGCGCCGCGCGAGGCGTCGTTGAGCTGGTACGTGGAACCGGACAGCGAGGTGCCGATCGTCACCGAGCCGCTGTACTGGCCGTTGCCGCTGCCGGTCCGGATCGCCTCCCACTCGTGGAGCTTCTCGCCCGTGGTGGCGTCGGTGATGACGTGCAGTTCCTGCGGGGTGCCGTCGTGCTGGAAGCCGCCGACGACCGTCTCGTAGGCGAGTCTCGGGGTGCCGCTCGCGGCCCAGACGACCTTGCGCGGGGCCCGGTCGGCCGCGGACTCGGTGGAGCCCTCCGCCTTCGCGGCCTTCAGGGCCTGCTTCTCGGCGGCCGACCTCGTGACGTCCGCGGTGAGGTCGGCGACCTTCACGGCGGCCTTGGTGGCCCTGGTGACGCCCTCGGCCGCGCCAGCCGCGCTCTCGTGGACGATCAGATCGCCGCCGAGGACCGGGAGTCCGGCGTAGGTGCGCTCGTAGCGGGTGTGGGTGGTGCCGTCGGCGTCCTGGACGACGTCCTTGACGACGAGTTCCTCCCGGGCGCCGAGACCTATCTCCTCGGCCGTGGCGGGGGCTTCGGCGGTCGCCCGCTCGATCAGCGCGGTGCGGGCGGCGGCGGTGAGCCGGACCGGGGTGGCGTCGGCGGCCGGGTCGGTCTTCGCGGCGGCACCGGTGCTGGTCAGTCCGGTGGTGAGGAGGGCTCCGGCCGCGATCGCGGTGGCGATGGCCAGGGTGGTGCGCTTGTGACGCGCGTAGCGGGGGGTCACACAAGCTCCTTCTGTGGGGGAGGAACGGGAAGTTGTGCGGCGGGTGGGGGAAGAGTGACACCAGCGACGCGTACATGTCAGGACCCTCCAGCGATGTTGACCGAAATCCGACTGTCCGGTGAACGTTTCACAAAGGTAAAGGGCACCCCAAGGGCGGGTATGCGAACGGGCGCCGTCCCGGGGAGTTGAACCACCGGGACGACGCCCTGTCACAGAGCGGAAGCGGCACGTCCTACGGGAACGTCAGCTTCCAGCTGTTGATGTAGCCGGTGTCGATGGCCGCGTTGTCCTGAACCCGCAGCTGCCAGGTCCCGTTGGCCACCTCGGAGGAGGCGTTCACCGTGTAGGTGGTGCTGATGTTGTCCGAACTGCCGCCGGTGCCGTACGCCTTCAGCGTGTACGCCGTGCCGTCGGGGGCGACGAGCTGGACCTGGAGGTCACCGATGTAGGTGTGCACGATCTCCACGCCGACCTGGAGGTTGGAGGGCGCGTTGCCGGTCCGCCCGGAGACGGTGACGGAGGAGGTGACCGCGGCCCCGCGGTCCGGGATCGCCACGTCGGCGGTGTTCTCGAAGCTGGTGCCGCCACCGCCGCCGTCACCGGGGCGCGAGCCGACCGCCACGCCCGCCCAGGCGTGCTGCACCGCCGCGTACTCGGCGCTGGTGGTGCCGTACAGCTCACCGGCGGCCGCGAGGGTGCCGGTGCGGGCGCCCGCGTAGTTGGTGTTGGAGGTGAACTTGGTGGTCAGCGCCCGGAACCAGATCTTCTCCGCCTTGTCGCGGCCGATGCCGGTGACCGCGAGGCCGTCCGCGGTGGGCGAGTTGTAGGTGACACCGTTGATCGTCTTGGTGCCGCTGCCCTCGCTCAGCAGGTAGAAGAAGTGGTTGGCGGGGCCCGACGAGTAGTGCACGTCGATCGAGCCGATGCCCGAGTACCAGCTGTCCTTGGACGAGCCGTCCTTGCTCGGCTTGTCCATGTAGCGCAACGGGGTGCCGTCGCCGTTGATGTTGATCTCCTCGCCGATGAGGTAGTCACCGACGTCGGAGGAGTTGTTGGCGAAGAACTCGACGGTCGAGCCGAAGATGTCCGAGGTCGCCTCGTTCAGACCGCCGGACTCGCCGCTGTAGACCAGGCCCGCGGTGTTGGAGGTGAGCCCGTGGGTCATCTCGTGCGCGGCCACGTCGATCGACGTCAGCGGGTTGGCGTTGCCGGAGCCGTCGCCGTAGGTCATGCAGAAGCAGCTGTCCGACCAGAACGCGTTGACGTAGTTGTTGCCGTAGTGGACCCGGGAGTAGGCGCCCACGCCGTCACCGCGGATGCCCGAACGGCCGTGCACGTTCTTGTAGTAGTCCCAGGTCAGCGCGGCGCCGTAGTGGGCGTCGGCGGCGGCCGACTCCAGGTTCGACGGGCTGCCGTTGCCCCACACGTCGTCCGAGCCGGAGAAGAGCGTGCCGGTGCCGGAGGTGCCGCGGTTGAGGTTGTACGTCTTGTGCCCGCCGCGCGCGCCGTCGGTGAGGTTGTACGTCGAGCCGGACTGGGTCGTGCCCAGCGTCACCGTGCCGCTGTAGACGGTGTTGCCGGTGCCGGTCTCGATGGCCTCCCACTCGTAGAGCTTCTCGCCCGTGGTGGCGTCCGTGATGACGTGCAGTTCCTGCGGGGTGCCGTCGTGCTGGAAGCCGCCGACGACCGTCTCGAACGCCACCTTGGGGGTGCCGCTCGCCGCCCAGACCACCTTGCGCGGCGCCCGGTCGACGTCCGGGCTCTCGGCGTGCTCCGCCTTCGCCGCGGCCAGCGCCTGCCGCTCCGCCTTCGCGGCCGGTACGGCGGCGGCGGTGGTGGCCGGGGCGATGGCCCGCTTGGTGGCCTTCACCACCGACGCGGTGGCGTCGGTCCTGGTGCTCTTGACGACGAGGTCGCCGCCGAGCACCGGCAGGCCGTCGTAGGTGCGCTCGTAGCGCGTGTGGACCGTGCCGTTGCCGTCCTTGAGCACGTCACGGACGATCAGCTTCTCCTTGGCGCCCAGGCCCAGTTCGCGGGCGGTGTCCGCCCGGTCGGCGGTGGCGGCGCGGATCAGCTCGGCGCGCTGGGCGGGGGTGAGCTTCACCGACTCCGCGCCCGGCAGGACCTTGCCGGCGGCGGCCGCCGGGGCCCGCTCGGGGGCGGCGGTGGCGGCACCCGACTGGACGGCCGCGGCGATGAGGGCGGAGACGCCGACCAGGGCGACCGCGGCGGCCCGTCGGGTGGTGGATCTGTGGGGGGTGCGTCGCTCTGAGGAACTGCTGCTCAAAACTGACTCCTTCTGCGCGGCCGCGGATCGCGCGGCCAGGGGAGACCGTCCGGCGGGTGGGCCGGCCGGCAGAACGGGGTGGTGCGCAGAACCACGTGCGGGAGCTCCGGCCGTGCCACAGCGGAGGCGCAGCTATGGGGTTGCTGTGAAGCGGCCGTGGGAAGAGTGGCAGGAGATCGCCACTCCTGTCAGGGTCGCGTCAGAAACTTGGCCGGAAATCGTTCGTTGTCCGGGAGTTCATGTTCGTTATACGAACCCTTCGGAAAGGCCCGCCATCAGCGGGCCCTACGCCAGGCTGTCCCGCCACGCCCGGTGCAGATCCGCGAACCGGCCCGTCCCCGCGACCAGTTCGGCGGGCGAGCCGTCCTCGACGATCCGCCCGTGCTCCATCACCAGCACCCGGTCCGCGATCTCCACCGTGGACAGCCGGTGCGCGATCACCACCGCCGTCCGCCCCTGAAGCACCGTCGCCATCGCGCGCTGCACCGCCCGCTCGCCCGGGATGTCCAGCGAGCTGGTCGCCTCGTCGAGGATCAGCACCGCCGGATCGGCCAGCAACGCCCTTGCGAACGCGACCAGTTGGCGCTGACCGGCGGAGATGCGGCCGCCCCGCTTGCGGACGTCGGTGTCGTAGCCGTCCGGCAGCGCGCTGATGAACTCGTGCGCGCCGATCGCCTTCGCGGCCCGCTCGATCTCCTCCCGGGAGGCGTCCGGCCGCCCGATGGCGATGTTCTCCGCGACCGTCCCGGAGAACAGGAACGCCTCCTGCGTCACCATCACCACCCCGCGCCGCAGCTCGGGCACCGCCAGCTCCCGCAGATCGACCCCGTCCAGCAGCACCCGGCCCTCGGAGGGGTCGTAGAACCGGGCCAGCAGCTTCGCCAGCGTCGACTTGCCGGCGCCGGTCGAGCCGACCACCGCGACCGTCTGCCCGGCCGGCAGGGTGAGATCGAAGACCGGCAGCACCTCGCCGCCCGTGCGGTACGCGAACCGCACCGAGTCGAAGACGACCTCGCGGCCGGGGTGCGCGGAGGCGGGCGCCGGGAGCTCCCGGGGCGCCGCAGGCTCGGGCACGGACGGCGTCTGCGCCAGCAGCCCCGCGATCTTCTCCAGCGAGGCCGCCGCCGACTGGTAGGAGTTCAGGAACATCGCCAGCCGGTCGATCGGGTCGTACAGCCGCCGCAGGTACAGCACCGCCGCCGCCAGCACACCGAGCGCCAGGGTCTCCCCGGCCACCCGGTGCGCGCCCCACAGCACGATCAGCGCGACGGCCGTGTTCGCGACCACCCGGGACCCCACGACATAGCGCGCCATCTCCAGCAGCGCGTCGCCGTTGGTGCGCTCGTGGTGCCGGTTCAGCACGGCGAAGTCGGCGTCGTTGACGGCCTCCCGGCGGAACGCCCGCACCGGCCGGATGCCGTTCATCGTCTCCACGAACTTCACGATCACCGCGGCGATCGCGGTGGACCGCACCCGGTACACCCGCCCCGCCCGCCGCCGGTAGCCCCGCATCAGCAGGTACAGCGGCACGAAGGAGGCCACCGCGACCGCGCCGAGCCCCAGGTCCAGCCAGAGCAGCAGCACCGAGATGTACACGAACGACAGCACGACCGTGACGAGTTCCTGGAGCCCCTCATTGAGCAGCTCCCGCAGCGACTCCACGTCCGTGGTGGACCGGGAGATGAGCCGCCCGCTCGTGTACCGCTCGTGGAAGTCGACGCTCAGCGCCTGCGCGTGCCGGAAGATCCGCCCGCGCAGATCCAGCAGCACGTCCTGGTTGACCCGGGCGGCGGCGATGACGAACGCGTACTGCAGGGCGCCGGAGACCACCGCGCACAGCAGATAGCCCACGGCCACCGCGATCAGCGGACCGTGGTCCTCGCGCCGGAACGCCGGCACGGCCGTGTCGATGGCGTACGCCACCAGCAGCGGGCCCGCCTGCACGGCCGCCTGCTGGACGAGCAGCAGCAGTGTGGTCAGCGCCACCCGCGCCCGCATCGGGGCGAGCAGGGAGCGCAGCAGCGCGCCGGTGGCGCCCGGGGGAGTGGGCAGGACGTCCCGGTCGAAGGGGTCGCCGGCGGCCCGGTCGCGCGGGTCGTCGTCGCGGGCCGGCGCCTTCGTGGTGGTGGGCGCGGTCATCGGTGGGCCTCCTGGTCGGCTCCCGACATCGGACGGGCCTGCTGGTCCGCTTCGGGCATCGGACGGGTCTCCCGGTCCGCTCCCGACATCAGATGGGCGTACTCGGCGTTGGTGCGCAGCAGTTCGTGATGGGTGCCGACCGCGGTGATCCGCCCGTCGGACAGCAGCGCGACCCGGTCGGCGAGCAGCACGGTGGAGGGGCGGTGCGCCACGATCAGCGCGGTGGTCTCCGCGAGCACCTCCCGCAGCGCCGCCTCCACCGCGGCCTCGGTGTGCACGTCCAGCGCGGACAGCGGATCGTCCAGGACGAGGAACCTCGGCCGTCCCACCACCGCCCGGGCCAGCGCCAGCCGCTGCCGCTGCCCGCCGGAGAGACTGAGCCCCTGCTCGCCGACCTGGGTCCCGGTGCCCTCGGGCAGGGAGTGCGCGAAGTCGGCCTGGGCGACCGACAGCGCCCGGTCCAGTTCGGCGCCCGCGGCGGTGTCGTCGGCGCCCATCAGGACGTTCTCCCCGACGGAGGCCGAGAACAGGGTGGGCTCCTCGAAGGCGACGGCCACCCGGGAGCGCAGCTCCTGACGGGGCATCGCCATGATGTCCTCGCCGTCCAGGGTGATCCTGCCGGACGTCGCCTCGTGCAGCCTGGGGACCAGCGCGGTGAGCGTGGTCTTCCCGCTGCCGGTGGCCCCCACCAGCGCCATCGACTCGCCCGGCCGGATGTGCAGGTCGACCCCGTCGAGGACCGGCGGGGAGTCCTCGGCCGCGTCGGGGTAGCGGAACCGCACGGCGTCGAAGCGGAGCCCGCGGTCACCCGGGTCCGCGGCGCCGGACCCGGCCGAGCCCTCCTCCGGCCGCTCGTCCATCACCTCGAAGTACCGCTCGGTCGCCGTCGCCGCCTCCTGGCTCATCGCCAGCAGGAAGCCGATCGACTCCACCGGCCATCTCAGGGCGAGCGCCGTGGACAGGAACGCCACCAGCGTGCCCGCCGACAGCGCGCCGTCGGCGACCTGCACCGCCCCCACCACCAGCGCCGCCCCGACGGCCACCTCGGGCAGGGTCACGATGACCGCCCAGATGACCGCCAGCAGCCGCGCCTTGTGCAGTTCGGTCCCGCGCAGCGTCCCGGACAGGTCCCGGAAGGCGCGGGCCTGGCTGCGGTGCCGGCCGAAACCCTTGATGATCCGGATGCCGAGCACACTCTCCTCGACCACCGTCGTCAGATCGCCGACCTGGTCCTGCGCCCGCCGCGCCACCAGCGCGTACCGCTTCTCGAAGAGCACGCACATCACGACGACCGGCACCGCCGGCCCCAGCACCACCAGCCCCAGTGTCCAGTCCTGAAGCAGCATGATGACCACGCCGACGAGAATGGTGACACCGTTGACCAGCAGGAACGTCAGCGGGAACGCCAGGAACATCCGCACCAGCATCAGATCGGTGGTCGCCCGGGACAGCAGCTGCCCCGAGGCCCACCGGTCGTGGAAGGCCACCGGCAGCCGCTGGAGATGCCGGTAGAGCCCCGCCCGCATCTCCGCCTCGACATGGGACAGCGGCCGGGCCACCAGCCACCGCCGCAGCCCGAACAGCCCCGCCTCCGCGAGCCCGAGCAGCAGCAGGAGCAGCGCCCCGATCCACACCCCGGCCCGGTCCCGCTCCGCGACCGGCCCGTCCACCATCCACTTCAGGACGAGCGGGATCACCAGCCCCACGCAGGAGGCGAGGATCGCCACCCCGGCGGCGGTGAACAGCCGCGCCCGGACCGGTCTGACGTAGGGCCACAGGCGCAGCAGGGTGCGGACGGCGGAGCGTTCCTCGGTGGTTGCACGTGTCGAAGGCATCAGCAGCGAGCCTACGGATCGCCACTGACAACGCCAGCGAGTTTTCCTGTCGTTCCGGATCAGCCCGCGGGGTACGGCAGCAGCCCCGCGGCGATCCCCTCCCACGCCCGCCTCAGCTCGCCCAGCAGCTCCGCCTCGTCGCCGGCCCGGTCGGCCTGTTCCCGCTGGTCGGCGCCGAGGTCGTACAGGTGGTCGGCGCCGGAGGCGTCCCGGTGGTACTTCCAGTCCCCGCGGCGCAGCGCCCGCTGGGACCGCACCCGCCAGAACAGGTCCCGCTCCGGCAGTTCCCGCCCGCGCAGCAGATAGCCGGCCAGGCTCGTGCCGTCCAGCGGGTACGCCGGGTCCGGCCGGGCGCCGCCGAACTCCAGCAGGGTCGCCGTCCAGTCCGGGGAGAAGTTCGGCTCGTGGCTGACCTGGCGGCCGTCGATCCGGGCCGGCCAGCGCAGGATCGTCGGCACCCGGATGCCGCCCTCCAGCAGCCCGGACTTGGCGCCGCTGAGCGGCCAGTTGTAGGAGAAGCGCTCGCCGCCGTTGTCGCTGGCGAACAGCACCACCGTGTTCTCCTCCTGCCCGGAGCGGCGCAGGGCGTCGAGGACCTCGCCGACGGCGGCGTCCAGGTCCTGGACCATCTCGACGTACTTGGCGACCGAGCCGCCGTCGTAGTGGAACAGCGCCTTGCTGACCTCGGCCTGTGAGGTGGCGGCCCGGATCTTCGCCGCGATCGCGGCGCCGGCCTCCTCGTCGCCCTTCGCCAGCCAGGGCCAGTGCGGGGTGGTGAAGTTGAGGTTCAGCAGCCAGGGGGAGCGGTGGTCGCGGCCGACGTACTCCACCGCGCGCTCGGTCAGGACGGTCGTGTAGTAGCGCAGGTCCCGGTACTCGGCGTCGCCCTCGTAGAGGTCGTGGGTGCCGAGCTGGCCGAGCTTGGAGAAGTACTCCAGCACGCCGCCGAAGTTGCCGAAGAACTCGTCCCAGCCCGACTTGGTGGGGCTGTGGTCCGGCAGCCAGCCGCAGTGCCACTTGCCGATCAGGGCGGTGGAGTAGCCCGCCTTCTTCAGCAGGGAGGCCAGCGTGGGGTGGGTGGGGTCCAGCCCCTGCGACCGGTTGGCGATCGGCTCGGCGAGCCCGCCCGGCGTACGGCCCGGATAGCGGCCGGTGTAGAGGCTGAACCGGGTCGGGGAGCAGGTCGCCGAGCCGGAGTAGGCGTCGGTGAAGCGCACGCCCTGCCGGGCCAGCCGGTCCAGGTGGGGGGTGCGGATGTGCGGGGCGCCGTACGACGACAGATCGGCCCAGCCCAGGTCGTCGCCGAGGACGACCAGGATGTTGGGGCGCCGGCCGGAGGCGGCCGGGCGGGCCTCGAAGGGGCGTTCGGCGGCGGTTGCTTCGGCTGCTTCGGCCGTGGCGGTCGTCGCGGCGACGGCGGACACGGCGCCGCCGCCGACGAGACCACCGAAGGCGCGGCGGGATATCTCGGGCATGCGCCTCAGTCGATCAGCAGGCCGGACACCGGGGCCAGGAATCCGGCGGGGAGTTCACGGGCTTGCAACGTTGCCGCGGTCAACCACTTCGGCCGGACCTCGGCCCGCGAACCTCACCCCGCCCCCTTCACCTCGCCCCCCTCACCCCACCACCCGCAGCAGCAGCACCGACCGCGCCGGCACCGTGATCGCCGTGCCCGCCCGGTGCACCACCCCCGGCGCCCCCAGCTGCTCCTCCCGCGAGGTGTCGACGACCACCTCGTACTCCTCCGCCCACGGCGGGGCCGGCAGCGTGAAGTTCTCCGGGCGGTGCCCGGCGTGCAGCACCGCGAGGAAGCTGTCGTCCACGATCGTCGCGCCCCGCTCGTCGCGCCCGGGGATGTCCCGCCCGGAGAGGTACATGCCCAGCGTCGCGGCGGGCGCGTACCAGTCCCCCTCCGTCATCTCGGTGCCCCGCGCGGTGAACCAGGCCAGGTCCCGCAGCCCGTCCGCCGAGTGCGCGCGCCCCGAGAAGAACGCCCGGCGGCGCAGCACCGGATGCCGGTGGCGCAGCGCGATCAGCCGCGAGGTCAGCTCGAACAGGGCCTTCCACTCCGGGTCGTCCAGCAGCCCCCAGTCCAGCCAGCCGATCTCGTTGTCCTGGCAGTAGGCGTTGTTGTTGCCGTGCTGGGTCCGCCCCATCTCGTCGCCCGCGACCAGCATCGGCACCCCCGTCGACAGCAGCAGGGTGGTGAGCATGTTCCGCAGCTGCCGCCGCCGCAGCGCCCGTACCCGCTCGTCGTCCGTCTCGCCCTCGGCGCCGCAGTTCCACGCCCGGTTGTCGTCCGTGCCGTCCCGGTTGCCCTCGCCGTTCGCCTCGTTGTGCTTGCGCTCGTAGGACACCAGGTCGCGCAGGGTGAAACCGTCGTGCGCCGTCACGAAGTTCACCGAGGCGTACGGCCTGCGCCCGCCCCACGCGTACAGGTCGCTCGACCCCGACAGCCGGTAGCCGAGGTCCCGCACGTCCGGCAGCGCGCCCCGCCAGAAGTCCCGCACGGCGTTGCGGTAGCGGTCGTTCCACTCGGTCCACAGCGGCGGGAACGCGCCGACCTGGTAGCCGCCGGACCCCACGTCCCACGGCTCGGCGATCAGCTTCACCCGGCTCAGCAGCGGGTCCTGGGCGATCACGGCGAGGAACGGCGAGAGCATGTCGACGTCGTGCATGGACCGGGCCAGCGCCGCGGCGAGGTCGAAACGGAACCCGTCGACCCCCATCTCCGTCACCCAGTAGCGCAGCGAGTCGGTGATCAGCCGCAGCACATGGGGCTGCACCACATGGAGCGTGTTGCCGCAGCCCGTGTAGTCCGCGTACCGGCGCGCGTCCGACTGGAGCCGGTAGTAGCCGCGGTTGTCGATGCCCTTCATCGACAGCGTCGGGCCCAGCTCGCCCGCCTCCGCGGTGTGGTTGTAGACCACGTCGAGGATGACCTCGATCCCCGCCTCGTGCAGCGCGCGCACCATCCGCTTGAACTCGCCGACCTGCCGCCCCCCGGTCCCGGAGGCCGCGTACCCGGCGTGCGGGGCGAAGTAGCCGATGGAGTTGTAGCCCCAGTAGTTCCGCAGGCCCCGGCGCAGCAGATGGTCCTCGTGCGCGAACTGATGGACCGGCAGCAGCTCCACCGCCGTCACCCCCAGCCCGACCAGGTGCTCGATCGCCGCCGGGTGGGCGAGCCCCGCGTAGGTCCCGCGCAGCTCCTCGGGGATGCCCGGGTGCAGCTTGGTGAACCCCCGTACGTGCAGCTCGTAGATGACCGAGTCCGCCCACGGCGTCTTCGGCCGCCGGTCGTCCGTCCAGTCGTCGTCGTCATGGACCACGACACCCTTGGGCACGTACGGCGCCGAGTCCCGGTCGTCCCGGACGGTGTCCGCGACCTGCTGCTGCGGCCAGTCCCGGACATGGCCGTACACCTCGGGCGGCAGGACGAAGTCGCCGTCCACCGCGCGGGCGTAGGGGTCCAGCAGCAGCTTCGCCGGGTTCCAGCGGGCGCCGGTCCACGGGTCCCAGCGGCCGTGCACCCGGTAGCCGTACCGCTGGCCCGGCATCACCCCCGGTACGAAGCCGTGCCAGATCTCGTGCGTCAGCTCGGTCAGCCGGGCCCGGGTCTCCTTGCCCGACCCGTCGAACAGGCACAGCTCCACCGCCTCCGCCCCGCCCGCCCACAGCGCGAAGTTGGTACCGGCCGCC
This sequence comes from Streptomyces sp. NPDC000983, assembly GCF_040299205.1. Classification (NCBI taxonomy): domain Bacteria; kingdom Bacillati; phylum Actinomycetota; class Actinomycetes; order Kitasatosporales; family Streptomycetaceae; genus Streptomyces; species Streptomyces sp. NPDC000983. Next base: position 17,393 of record NZ_JBEPBM010000007.1, read on the forward strand.
CCGTCGGGGCCGACCCGGAAGCGGGCGCCCAGCGGGGTCGGCGCACCGGGCCACACGGCCATGCCCGGTGTCCGGCGCGGAGTTCCGTTCCGTACCGCTCCCGGACGCTCGGTGGCCCGGTCCGGGGCCACCGCCTCCCGCTCGGCTGCGCTGCTCGACACCTTCGGCCTCCCACGGCTCGCGGACCGACGTGGACGGGCATACCGGATCCCGGCAGCGGCTCCCCGTCGTGTCGTCCTCCCCACTGTTCTGCCCAGCGCTTGGCTCGCACTCACGTTTCCCCGGAGCGTGCCCGCTCGTTGGGCTCCCCGTGAGGCATGCACAAGGGCGCGCGCGGCGCGCGAGGGCCACGCTGGCCGCCGTACTGCTAGGGGTGGGACTGCTGGCGGGAGCCGCCGGCTGCACCGCGGACGGCACCGGCGCAACCGGACTGGGCGGACTGGGCAGACCGGCCGCCGAGGACGTCATCCGCATCTCCCCGGACGACGGCAGCCGCGGGGTGGGACCCGAGGAGAGACTGCGGATCGGGGTGCCCGGCGGGAGGCTGGAGTCCGTGAAGGTGGTCAGGTCCCAGGACGCGCAGGACACGCCCGTCCCCGGGCAGATCTCCGCCGACGGACTGCGCTGGGAACCCGACGACCGGCGGCTGGCGCTGGCCGCCCGGTACACCGTCGACGTGGTCGCCCTCGACGGACACGGCCGCCGCTCCGCGCGCCACACCACCTTCACCACCCACGTCCCCGAGGAGCGGTTCATCGGCTACGTCTCCCCGGAGAACCGCTCCACGGTCGGCACCGGGATGATCGTCTCCCTGGAGTTCAACCGGGAGATCGCCGACCGCGCCGCCGTGGAGCGCGCCGTCCAGGTCACCGCCCGCCCGCCGGTGGAGATCCGCCCGCACTGGTTCGGCGACGGCCGCCTGGACTTCCGCCCCGAGACGTACTGGAAACCCGGCACCCAGGTCACGGTCTCCCTCAAGTTCCGCGACGTCGAGGGCGCGCCCGGCGTCTACGGACTCCAGCACAAGACGTTCTCCTTCACCGTCGGCCGCCACCAGGTCTCCACCGTCGACGCGGCGGCGCACACCATGGACGTCCGGCGCGACGGCGAACTGCTCGCCACCGTGCCGATCACGGCCGGCGCCCCGAAGACCACCACCTACAACGGGAAGATGGTGGTCACCGAGATGCTGGAGGTGACCCGGATGAACGGCGCGACCGTCGGCTTCAAGGACGCCGACGGCAAGGGCGAGTACGACATCCCCGACGTCCCGCACGCCATGCGGCTCACCGACTCCGGCACCTTCCTGCACGGCAACTACTGGGCCGAGGGCGTCTTCGGCAACGCCAACGTCAGCCACGGCTGCGTCGGTCTGCGGGACGTCAAGGGCGGTGGCTCGGACACTCCGGCGGGCTGGTTCTTCGACCGCACCCTGGTCGGGGACGTCGTCGAGGTGGTGCGCAGCAAGGACAAGCGGGTCGCCCCGGACAACGGCCTCGGCGGCTGGAACATGGGCTGGAAGGCGTGGAAGGCCGGGAGCGCGCTGAAGTAGCCCGGACGGGCGGACCGCTCGGCGCGCTCCCTTGCCGCGGTCCGCCCGTAAACCCCTCGGTGAACTCGGTACGGAACGGTGACAAACGCAGGGCGCCGTGCCGGATGACCTTGTGGTTAATATGCGCCGAGTGCGCGCATCTGACGCGCGGGGGCGGGGCCCGGCCAGGCCCGGCGAGGGGAGAAGAAGGACTTGAACGTGCGACCGATATCGGGGGCGTCGGTTGACGCACGCGCGGGGGTGCGCGGGCGGCGCAGGCTGATGGCGGTACTGGCCGGCGGAGTACTGCTGGCCACCGCTGCGTGCGGTGGCGGCTCGGACTCGGGCTCCGGCTCCGAGGACCCCAAGGGCGGGGCCGCAAAGGGCTCCGCCAAGCCCGGGAGCACGCGGTCCGAGGCCGTGGTCTCCATAGCCCCGAAGGACGGCGCGAAGTCCGTCAGCACCAGTGGCGCCCTGAAGATCGGCGCCGAGAAGGGCAAGCTGTCCGAGGTCGTCGTCAAGGACGGCAAGGGCCGCGAGATACCCGGGAAGATCACCGACGGGGGCGCGTCCTGGACGCCGTCCACCCATCTGTCCGCCTCCACCGAGTACACGGTGCGCGCGGTCGCCAAGGACTCCGAGGGGCGCGCGGCCACCGAGGACTCCAGCTTCACCACCCTGACGCCGCAGAACTTCTTCACCGGGCACTTCACCCCCGAGGACGGTTCGAAGGTCGGCGTCGGAATGCCCTTCTCGCTCCGCTTCGACCGCGGCATCACCAACCCGGACGACGTCGAGAAGGCCGTCACGATCAAGACCGAGCCCGCCGTCGACGTCGAGGGCCACTGGTTCGGCAACGACCGCCTGGACTTCCGCCCCGAGGAGTACTGGAAGGAGGGCACCGAGGTCACCGTCGAGCTCAACCTCGACGGCGTCGAGGGCCGCGACGGCGTCTACGGCGAGCAGAAGAAGACCGTCTCCTTCACCATCGGCCGCGACCAGGTCTCCGTCGTCGACGTGAAGACCAAGAAGATGAAGATCATGCAGGACGGCAAGGTCGTCAAGACCCTCCCGGTCACCACCGGCAAGCCCGGGTACGACACCTGGAACGGCCAGATGGTCATCACCGAGAAGTTCGTCCAGACCCGGATGAACGGCGACACGGTCGGCTACGACGGCGAGTACGACATCGACGACGTCCCGCACGCCATGCGCCTGACCCAGTCCGGCACCTTCATCCACGGCAACTACTGGGGCGGCGACGCCTTCGGCAACTACAACGCCAGCCACGGCTGCGTGGGCCTGCGCGACGTCAAGGGCGCCTGGGACGGCTCCACCCCGGCCGCCTGGTTCTTCAAGAACTCCATGATCGGCGACGTGGTGGTCGTGAAGAACTCCGCCGACAAGCAGGTCGCCCCGGACAACGGCCTGAACGGCTGGAACATGTCCTGGGCGGAGTGGACCAAGTAGCGGGGGCCGCCCTTCTGCGAGGGCGTTAGCCGGCGTTAACCTGCGGGGCATGACCGTGAATCTCGAAGTCGCCGAGGGCGTGGGCACGCTCCGCCTGGACCGCCCCCCGATGAACGCGCTGGACATCGCCACCCAGGACCGCCTCAAGGAACTCGCCGAGGAGGCCACCCGCCGCGACGACGTGCGCGCCGTGGTGATCTACGGCGGCGAGAAGGTGTTCGCGGCCGGCGCGGACATCAAGGAGATGCAGGCCATGGACCACGCGGCCATGGTCGTGCGCTCCCGCGCCCTGCAGGACTCCTTCACCGCCGTGGCCCGGATTCCCAAGCCCGTGGTCGCGGCGGTGACCGGCTACGCCCTCGGCGGCGGCTGCGAGCTGGCGCTGTGCGCGGACTTCCGGATCGCCGCGGAGAACGCCAAGCTGGGCCAGCCGGAGATCCTGCTCGGTCTGATCCCGGGCGCAGGCGGCACCCAGCGGCTGTCCCGGCTGGTCGGGCCGTCCCGGGCCAAGGACCTGATCTTCACCGGCCGGATGGTCAGGGCGGACGAGGCGCTGACGCTGGGCCTGGTGGACCGGGTGGTCCCGGCCGACGAGGTGTACACCGCCGCGCACGCCTGGGCCGCGAAGCTCGCGCAGGGTCCGGCCCTCGCGCTGCGCGCCGCGAAGGAGTCGGTCGACGCCGGTCTGGAGACGGACATCGACACCGGCCTCGCCATCGAACGGAACTGGTTCGCCGGTCTGTTCGCCACGGCGGACCGCGAGACCGGGATGCGCAGCTTCGTCGAGGAGGGTCCGGGCAAGGCGAAGTTCCTCTGATTCGCCGCCCCGAATCGCCCCGAGCCTCTTGCAATTGACGCGATGTCTGATCCGGGTCCCTCGATGGGACGGTTTATGGCAGCCTTAACGCAGCCTTAAGCCTGTCTTGTCGAGGAGGCCCGTCGCTTGCCCTCAATAGAGCCTCCATCGCAGGTAGGACGGGCTGCGCCGAGCTCCGAACTGCCTGCGGCATATGCCGATCGACGCTCGCGGAATGATGGATTCCGGGGGGCGTATTCCACCGGAACGGCCCCGGAGCGCGCGGTGGACGGCCATGATGGGGGCATGGCGGGGCTGGAAGGCATCGAACAGCCGCGGGGACACAGCCGTGCGGCCGCGGCGCGCTGGTCGCCGGCGGTCGAGGACGAACACGCGCTGAGAGCACTGGAGTTGTTCGGCAATCCCACGGAGAACGAGGTCCCGCTCCCGTCCCGCCCCGAGTCCGCCGCCACGGCCCGACGACTGGCCCAGGTGGTGATCCTGCGCCAGTGGGGACTGAGCCCGAAACTGACCGAGGACGCGGTCTTACTCGTCTCCGAACTCGTCGGCAACGCCGTGCGCCACACCGGCGCCAGGGTCTTCGGTCTGCGGATGCGCCGCCGCCGGGGCTGGATCCGCGTCGAGGTCCGCGACCCGTCCAGGGGCCTGCCGTGTCTGATGCCGGTCCAGGAGACGGACGTCAGCGGCCGGGGCCTGTTCCTGGTGGACAAACTGGCCGACCGCTGGGGCGTCGACCTGCTGCCCCGGGGCAAGACCACCTGGTTCGAGATGAGGGTCGCGGACCGCTGAGCGCCGTGACACCCCGCCGACCGCTCAGCGTCTGAGCAGCAACTCCGAGCCCACCGCCCGGTATCCGGCCGCCTCGAACGCCCGCAGACTGCGCGCGTTGCCCGGAGAGACCTGCGCCCATACCGGCTCGCCCCCCGACAACCGCCGCGCCGCGCGCAGCAGTTCCCGGCCCAGCCCCCGCTGCCGTACCTCCTCGGGCACCTCGACCGCGACCTCCAGCCGCCCGGCGACCCCGCGTCCCAGCACCAGCACGGCGCCGTCCACGGTCCACACCCGCACCTCGTCGCGCCGGGCCCGCGAACTCACCACCCGCGGATGCGCCGGGTCGTGGATCTCCCGCAGGTCCGGCCCCGGACCACCGGGGAGCGGGGCGCCGGTCAGCATCACGTCGACGGTGTCGCAGCGTCGGCCCGTGCGGTCCATCAGCGCCGTCAGGAAGCGGGGGTTCATGGGGGCGGCGAGGGCGTCGCACCCGGTCGCGGCCAGAGCGGCGCGCACCCACTCGGGATCCTCGTCGAGGGCGATCACGGAGTGCGCGGTGAACGCGAAGACCCCGGCGTCCCGGGCGGCGGGCTGTCCCACAACCGTGGTGCCGCCGTCGGGGCGCGGGAAGGCGCCCCGCCCGGCCGCGTCCAGAATGTCCCGCAAGGTCTCCACCGCGTCACTCCTCGGGATTTCGTCATTTCGTCCACCCGGCACCGGCGAGGGTGGTCGCCGCACCGGCTGCTCGGACGGCCGGTTAATCTGACCTGCGACAGTACGACCAGTGGTGTGAGAAAAGGGGCGGATCGGTGGCCGACATCGACGAGGCACGCAAGCAGTTCGAGCGGATCGACACGGACGGCGACGGGTACATCACCGCCGCCGAGTTCAAGACGGCGCTCGCCCAGGGCGGCGACTGGAACGTCACCGAGACGGTCGCCGAGGCCATCATCAAGTCCCGTGACCTCAACGGCGACAAGGTGCTGTCCTTCGACGAGTTCTGGGCCCACCTGGGCAAGTGACGCCCGCGCGAGAGGGGCGCCCGTCCACCGCGGACGGGCGCCCCTCTCGCTGTTGCCGGGGCCGGTCAGTCCTTGCGCGCCCAGGCGCGCAGGGCGGCCCTGCTCCCGAAGTCGGCGACGTTGCGGTCCAGCGGGTCGTCGGTGTACTGGTGGAAGCGCCACTTCGCCCGGATACGGGGCTCGCCCGCCGGGACGTAGTCGGCGATCCACAGGCCGTCGCCGGCGTAGGACGTGGTGTCGACGTTGAGCCAGTAGTCGCGGTTGCAGTAGAGGACGACCCGGTGGTTCGGCCGCAGCTCCTTCACCTTGCGGATGAAGCGGTCCTTCTCGGCGTTGCTCGCGTGGGTGCCCTCGCTCGTCGACTCCCAGTCGACCGCGAGGATGTCGCCCGCCTTCTCGGGCGCGTGCCGGACGAAATACTCCGCCTGGGCGGTGAGATTGCCCGGCCACAGGAAGTGGTAGAAGCCGACGACCAGGTGGGCCTCGCGGGCCCGTGCGGTCTGTGCGGAGAGCTTGGGGTTGACGTACGAACGGCCCTCCGTCGCCTTGACGAAGACGAAGGAGAGACCGTCGGTCTCGTACGCCGAGGGCTGGTAGGCGCTCACGTCAATGCCGCGCAGCATCGTGGGGGACTCCCTGATCCGTGTGTGGGGGGACGGGAGTTGTTCATTACCCGGTGCCGCGCGGCCGATACGTCAGCACTCGATGATGTTGACCGCCAGCCCGCCCCGCGCGGTCTCCTTGTACTTGACGCTCATGTCGGCGCCGGTCTCCTTCATCGTCTTGATGACCTTGTCCAGGGAGACCATGTGCGAGCCGTCGCCGCGCATCGACATCTTCGCCGCGGTGACCGCCTTCACCGCGGCCATGCCGTTGCGCTCGATGCACGGGATCTGGACGAGGCCGCCGACCGGGTCGCAGGTCAGGCCGAGGTTGTGCTCCATGCCGATCTCGGCCGCGTTCTCCACCTGTTCCGGCGAGCCGCCGAGCACCTCCGCCAGTGCGCCCGCCGCCATCGAGCACGCCGAGCCCACCTCGCCCTGGCAGCCGACCTCGGCGCCGGAGATGGAGGCGTTCTCCTTGAAGAGCATGCCGATCGCGCCCGCGGCGAGGAGGAAGCGGACCACACCGTCCTCGTCGGCGCCCGGCACGAAGTCGATGTAGTAGTGCAGCACCGCCGGGATGATGCCCGCCGCGCCGTTCGTCGGCGCGGTCACCACGCGGCCGCCCGCCGCGTTCTCCTCGTTGACCGCCATCGCGTAGAGCGTGATCCACTCCATGGCGTGCGCGAGCGGATCGCCCTCGGCCCGCAGCTGGCGCGCCGACATCGCGGCCCTGCGCCGCACCCGCAGCCCGCCCGGCAGGATGCCCTCGCGGGACATGCCGCGCGAGACGCAGGCCCGCATGACCTGCCAGATCTCCAGCAGACCGGCCCGGATCTCCTCCTCGGTCCGCCAGGCCCGCTCGTTCTCCAGCATCAGGGACGAGATCGAAAGACCCGTCTCCTTCGTCAGCCGAAGCAGCTCGTCACCGGTGCGGAAGGGGTACTTCAGCACCGTGTCGTCGAGCTTGATGCGGTCCGCGCCGACCGCGTCCTCGTCCACGACGAACCCGCCGCCGACGGAGTAGTACGTCTTCGACAGGAGCTCGGCCCCCGAGGCGTCGAACGCCCATATCGTCATGCCGTTGGCGTGGTACGGCAGCGTCTCGCGCCGGTGCAGGACCAGATCGTCGTCGAAGGAGAACGGGATCTCGTGCTCGCCCAGCAGCACGAGCCTGCCGGACGACCTGATCGACTCGACCCGCTCGTCCGCCGTCTCCACGTCCACCGTGCGCGGTGAGGAGCCCTCCAGGCCCAGCAGCACCGCCTTCGGTGTGCCGTGGCCGTGTCCGGTCGCGCCCAGCGAGCCGTACAGCTCGGAGCGGACCGAGGCGACGGAGGGCAGCAGACCCTCGTTGCGCAGTCGGCGGGCGAACATACGGGCCGCACGCATCGGGCCGACCGTGTGGGAGCTCGACGGGCCGATGCCGATCGAGAACAGGTCGAAGACCGAGATGGCCACGGGAACTCCTCAAAAAAGGGTGGGGGCACACATCCTTGGGCGCCCCCACCAGGGAACTACTACTTGCCCAGACCGGGGTACAGCGGGTGCTTGTCGGCCAGGGCCTTGACCCGGGCCTTCAGGGACGCCACGTCGTACGACGGCTTCAGCGCCTCGGCGATCACGTCCGCGACCTCGGCGAAGTCCTCGGCCTGGAAGCCTCGGGTGGCCAGGGCGGGCGTGCCGATCCGCAGACCGGACGTCACCATCGGCGGACGCGGGTCGTTCGGGACGGCGTTGCGGTTGACCGTGATACCGACCTCGTGGAGGCGGTCCTCGGCCTGCTGGCCGTCCAGCTCCGACTCGCGCAGGTCGACGAGGAGCAGGTGGACGTCCGTGCCGCCGGACAGGACGTTCACCCCGGCCTCGCGGGCGTCGTCCGCCGTCAGCCGCTCGGCGAGGATGCGCGCACCGTCCACGGTACGCCGCTGGCGCTCCTTGAACTCCTCCGAGGCGGCGACCTTGAAGGAGACCGCCTTGGCCGCGATCACGTGCTCCAGGGGACCGCCCTGGAAGCCCGGGAAGACCGAGGAGTTCAGCTTCTTCGCGAACTCCTGCTTGGCGAGGATGATGCCGCCGCGCGGGCCGCCGAGGGTCTTGTGGGTGGTGGAGGTGACCACGTCGGCGTAGGGCACCGGGTTCGGGTGCAGCCCCGCCGCGACCAGACCGGCGAAGTGGGCCATGTCGACCCACAGGTACGCCTCGACCTCGTCGGCGATCCGGCGGAACTCCGCGAAGTCCAGCTGCCGCGGGTACGCCGACCAGCCGGCGATGATCACCTTCGGGCGGTGCTCCTTGGCGAGGCGCTCGACCTCGGCCATGTCGACCAGACCGGCCTCGTCGACGTGGTAGGCGACCACGTCGAACTGCTTGCCGGAGAAGTTCAGGCGCATCCCGTGGGTCAGGTGACCGCCGTGCGCCAGGTCCAGGCCGAGGATCGTGTCGCCCGGCTTGGCCAGCGCGAAGAGCGCGGCCTGGTTGGCGGAGGCACCCGAGTGCGGCTGGACGTTGGCGTACTCGGCGCCGAACAGCTCCTTGACCCGGTCGATGGCGATCTGCTCGGCGACGTCGACGTGCTCGCAGCCGCCGTAGTAGCGGCGGCCGGGGTAGCCCTCGGCGTACTTGTTGGTGAGGACCGAGCCCTGCGCCTCCATGACCGCGACCGGGGCGAAGTTCTCGGAGGCGATCATCTCCAGCGTGGACTGCTGGCGGTGCAGCTCGGCGTCGACCGCGGCGGCGACGTCCGGGTCGAGCTCGTGCAGGGACGTGTTCAGGACGGACATGCGTCTACGACTCCTCAGCCGGCGGAAAAAGCGGTGTACTCGTCGGCGGAGAGCAGGTCGGCCGGCTCCTCCGCGACGCGGACCTTGAACAGCCAGCCGCCCTCGAAGGGCTCCGAGTTCACCAGCGACGGGTCGTTCACCACGTCCTCGTTGATCTCGGTGACCTCGCCCGAGACCGGGGAGTACAGGTCGCTGACCGACTTGGTGGACTCCAGTTCGCCGCAGGACTCGCCCGCGATCACCGTGGAGCCGGCCTCGGGGAGCTGGGCGTAGACGACGTCACCGAGCGCGTTGGCCGCGAACTCCGTGATGCCGATCGTCGAGACGCCGTCCTCGGCGACCGACAGCCACTCGTGCTCCTTGCTGTACCGCAGCTGCTGGGGGTTGCTCATGGCCTGAATTCTCCTGTACGCGGGGAGGTGCTGATGAAGGGGGGACCGCCGTGGGCGTGCGTGAGCAGCGGTGATGTGCTCAGCATCACCTACGGCTACTACTTCTTGCGCTTGTAGAACGGCAGCGCCACGACTTCGTACGGCTCGTGGCTGCCCCGGATGTCCACGCCGACCCCGGCGGTGCCCGGCGCGGCGTGCGCGGCGTCGACGTAGGCCATGGCGATCGGCCTGCCCAGGGTGGGGGAGGGGGCGCCGGAGGTGATCTCGCCGACGACCCGGCCGTCGGCGACGACCTGGTACCCGGCGCGCGGGACCCGGCGGCCCTCGGCGATCAGCCCGACCAGGACCCGCGGCGGGTTCTGCTCGGCCTTCGCGGCGGCCTCGGTGAGCGCCTCGCGCCCGACGAAGTCGCCCTCCTTCTCGAACTTGACCACCCGGCCGAGCCCGGCGTCGAACGGCGTCAGCGAGGTCGTCAGCTCGTGCCCGTACAGCGGCATGCCCGCCTCCAGGCGCAGCGTGTCCCGGCAGGACAGGCCGCAGGGGACCAGGCCGGCGCCCGCGCCCGCCTCGGTCAGCGCCTGCCACAGCTCGACGGCGTGCTCGGGCTTCACGAACAGCTCGAAGCCGTCCTCGCCGGTGTAGCCGGTGCGGGCGATCAGCGCCGGGACGCCCGCGACCTCGCCGGGGAGCCCGGCGTAGTACTTCAGGCCGTCGAGGTCGGCGTCGGTGAGCGACTTCAGGATGCCGGGGGACTCGGGGCCCTGGACGGCGAGCAGCGCGTAGGCGTCCCGGTCGTCGCGGACCTCGGCGTCGAAACCGGCGGCACGGTCCACCAGCGCGTCCAGGACGACCTGGGCGTTGGAGGCGTTGGCGACGACCATGTAGGTGGGGGAACCGGCCTCGGTCCCGGCCAGCCGGTAGACGATCAGGTCGTCCAGGATGCCGCCGTCGGCCTGGCAGATCATGGTGTAGCGGGCGCGGCCGGTGCCGATGGTGGCGATGTTGCCGACCAGCGCGAAGTTCAGCAGTTCGGCGGCCTGCGGGCCGGTCACGGTGATCTCACCCATGTGGGAGAGGTCGAACAGGCCGGCCCGCGTGCGCACGGCGTTGTGCTCGTCGCGCTCGGAGCCGTAGCGCAGCGGCATGTCCCAGCCGGCGAAGTCGGTCATCGTCGCGCCGAGCGAGCGGTGCAGGGCGTCGAGGGCGGTACGGCGGGGTTCGGTACTGCTCATCGGTCGGTCGTCTCCCAGGGCATGACAGGCGAGGGCGAGGTCTTTCCTCCCCATCTGTCATCGGAACCTGAGAGGTTCGCCATGACCGTCTGGACATGGCTTGCACCTTGGGTGGGGCCACCGCTTGAGGGGCCCGCTTTTCAGATGTGCCTCGCCCGCGCGGTAAGGGGGCCTGAGAGATTCAAGGGAGGGACTTGCTCCTTCGGCGTCCCAGCAGAAGGCTGGGAACTCTCCCGCGCGGATTCGAACGGCCGGTATGCAGTTGGCGCGGACATCATTGCATGGCCGAGGGGTATCGGGGCAGGCCGCATCTGTAACCGGCTTGTGGCGGTACGCACACGAAATCGCTGAAGATCGCCCATTACCTTCTCTTTACGTTCGATGGGAAGGGGGCTCCCGACCCCGGAGGAGGACGATGACGGTGAACAGGACCACGGCCTGTGCGACGACCTCGGGCATCGCACTGCCCGAGCAGACCGCGGCCCCGTCCGCCGAGGCCCGCGGCGCGGTCCCCGCCCGCGTCGTCCGCGACCTGCGGGAGCGGGCGGGCCGCAGCCCGCACGCCCTGCTCTTCGGCCCCAAGGACCTCGTGGTGATCACCGGCCTGCCCGGCAGCGGCAAGTCCACCCTGATGCGGCGCACCGTGAAGGGCCCGCGGATCGACTCCCAGGACACCCGCGACCGCTGGGACGCCCGGATGCCCGCCCGCCTGCCCTACGCCGTCTACCGCCCCCTCGTCCGCCTCGCCCACTACGCCGGCCTCTGGCGCGCCCTGCGCTCCGGCGAGGGCGTCGTCGTGCACGACTGCGGCACCCAGGCCTGGGTGCGCGGCTGGCTCGCCCGCGAGGCCCGGCGCCGCGGCGGCACCCTGCACCTGCTGCTCCTCGACGTCACCCCCGACCAGGCGCTCCAGGGCCAGCGCGAGCGCGGACGCGGCGTCTCGCGGTACGCCTTCCTGCGGCACCGCTCGGCGGCGGGGCGGATGCTGCGCGCGGTGGAGGAGGGCGAACTGCCCCCGGGGTGCGGGTCGGCGGTGCTGGTCGACCGGGAGGCGGCGAGCGCGCTGCGGCGGATCGCGTTCACGGGCTGATCCGGGGGCGCCCGGCAGGCGCTAGCCTTTTGAGCCACAACAGCGGTTCACGGCAGGCGGTCGAAGAGATGGACTTCCCGGCGGATCTCCCCGCGGACTTCCCGGCACAGGCGCACCCCCATCCGCACGGCGGATGGCCCGGCAACGAGCTGGAGGAGGTGCTCTCCGCCTCCCTCGGCGTGCCCTCGGCGGGCGGCCGGATCATCGAGGTCCTCGGGCGCAGCTACCTCTGGGTCCCGCTGCCCTCGGGGGGCGGGCCGGACAGCGGCCCGCTGGACCTGCCCACACTGGAGATCCAGGGCCAGGCGTTCGTGCCGGTCTTCAGCTCCGAGCAGCAGTTCCGCCAGGTCGTCGGCTCCCACATGTCGTTCACGATCGCCCCGGCGGTGGAGTTCGCGCGGGGCCTGCCCCCGCAGGTGGGCATCGCCCTCAATCCGGACGGCGTGGTCGGCATCCCCCTGCCGCCCCCGGCGGTGGCGGAGCTGTGCCGGGTGGGCCGTACGCCCCTGGACGGTCCCGCGAGCGGCGGGCGGGTCAAGCTCTACGAACCGGACTGGCAGGACGATCCCGTCGACTTCCTCGCCGCGGCCTCGGCGGAGTTCTCGGCGACCGGTGTGGTCACCACCGCCCGCCGCTGCCTCGCCGCCGTCGAGACGGCGGATCCGGTGATGTTCGTGGGCGTGGAACTCTCCGACTGGGAGGGCGACCTGCGCACGGCCCCCATGGACGCCCTCGGTCGAGCCCTGGGCAGGGTCCCCACGAACTGGCAGGTCAACCTCATCCTGCTGGACATGGCGGCCCAGGACCCGGTGTCGATCTGGATGCGCGAGAACGTCCGCCCCTTCTACACACGGGGCTAGCGGAGCCGCCCTGGAAGGGGCGCGGGGCCGCGTCGATGTGCGGCTGTGCCGCGCGGGCGCGAAGCCGCGGACGCGGCACCGGAGCAACTCCCACCCCCGTAGGCGGGCTTAAGCTAGGCCAACGGCTCGGTCGGAGAAAAATGAAGGGGCGGTACAGGTGAGCGCCAGCGGCATCGCGGCCGGGCAGGTCGAGCACATGCTGCGCCAGGTCACGCCCGGGCGGTACGACGCCTACGAGGCGCTCCTGCGCGCGCTCGCGACCCCTCACTCCGGTCAGATCTGGATGCTGCTCTGGCACGGCCAGTCCGGCTCCCCCGACGCCCAGTACGGGAACATGGAGGTCGACGGCCACGGCTACGCCCCCTGTGTCACCTCCGCGCAGGAGCTGTCGGCCAGTGGCTGGAACCGCAGTTACGAGGTCGTCGACGGACTCGACGTCGCCCGCACCCTCTACCCCGACCACTTCGGCCTCTGGCTGAACCCGCACGCCCAAGGCGGCGGCGTCGGCATCCCGTGGCTGGATCTGCGCCGGATCGCCACCGGCCTCGACCGCCAGCCCGCCGGCCCGCTCCGCCTCTCGGAGCCCGGCATCGAGATCCCGCACTTCTACGCCCTGCTCGCGCAGAACGCCCACCGCACCCCCGCCGTGCGCGCCCTGCGCCGCGCCTGGGTGCAGCCGGCGCTCGGGGCGCCGTATCTCGCCATCGGCCTGGAGGTGTACGACACCAGCCCGCAGGCCGTGGACTCGGTACGCGCGATGATGCAGCAGTCCATCGGCGCCGTCCCGGACGGGCTGCCGGTGTCGACCGTGGCCATGTCCGACGAGTTCGACCCGGTCGCCCTGTGGATGCGGGCGAGCGCCCGGCCGTTCTACGACCGTGAGGCACACGCGGCCCAGGCGCCCGCCGCTGGCTACGGCTACCCACCCGTGCACGGCGGTTACTGACGGTGTGAAACCAGCCGTCGGCGGTGAAGCGAACACCTTGAGGTCTCCACGCACCCCGCACATTTCTGCGCGCGTAGATGACGGTGAAAATCGGCAAATGTCCGAAATCTCATAACTCCCCCACGTCCGCCCATCGTTGTCTGCCGTTCGGATAACGGAATCCCACTTTAAGCATCACGGTTGCGCATACTTTCGCCGTCAGATCTGGCGGGTGATCGCAATGACGCTGAAGACTCCCGATTCGTACATAGGATTAGTGATCCTGTGATCGACGCGAGTCGAACTGCAGCCGGGCCAGCGGGGCGCATCATCTGCGACCGCCGCCCGGCCCACTGAATGAAACAAAGCCGCTGACAGCGGCAGGCGTAGGCCGGTCACCACCGGCGAGAGGGGTCGGGTCACTGTGACCGCACCGATCGAGACCACCGGGACAGCCGAGGCGCAGCCGGAGGCTGTGCTCGTCGGCGCCGACAAGGCGAAGATCGAGGGCCGTTCCCTTGGACAGATCGCCTGGACCCGGTTCAAGAAGGACAAGGCCGCCGTGGTCGGCGGCGTCATCGTGGTCCTCCTGGTGCTCCTCGCGGTGCTGTCCCGACCCATCCAGGCGATGTTCGGTCTGGACCCCAACGCCTTCAACCAGGACCTGATCGACCCCAACACCTCCCTGCCGACGGGTGACTTCGGCGGGATGAGCATGGACCACCCGCTGGGCGTCGAGCCCAAGTTCGGGCGCGACATCGCCACCCGCATCCTGGAAGGCTCCTGGGTCTCCCTGGTCGTGGCGTTCGGGGCGACCATCCTGTCGAACACCATCGGCACCGTCCTCGGTGTGATCGCCGGCTACTACGGCGGACGCGTGGACGCGATCATCAGCCGGCTGATGGACACCTTCCTCGCCTTCCCGCTGCTGCTGTTCGCCATCTCCATCTCGGCGACGCTGCAGGGCGGTGCGTTCGGCCTGGAGGGCCTGCCGCTCCACATCACCGTGCTGATCTTCATCATCGGCTTCTTCAACTGGCCGTACCTGGGCCGCATCGTCCGCGGCCAGACCATGGCACTCAGGGAGCGCGAGTTCGTCGACGCCTCCCGCGGCATGGGCGCCAAGGGGCCGTACATCCTCTTCCGGGAACTGCTGCCGAACCTGGTCGGCCCGATCATCGTCTACTCGACGCTGCTCATCCCGACGAACATTCTCTTCGAGGCCAGCCTGAGCTTCCTCGGCGTCGGCATCCAGCCCCCGCAGGCGTCGTGGGGCGGCATGCTCAACGAGGCGGTCGACTTCTACGAGGTCGACCCGCAGTTCATGATCGTGCCCGGCCTCGCCATCTTCGTCACCGTCCTGGCCTTCAACCTGCTCGGCGACGGACTCCGTGACGCTCTCGACCCGCGCAGCCGCTGACGTGCGGCCGCGTCAAGAGCCCATCAAGTTTCCAACTATGGAGGGGAAGCAGACCATCATGCGAAGGTCAGCGCTGGCCGCCATCGCGGCCATCGGCACCGTGAGCCTGGTTCTTTCAGGCTGCAGCAAGGCCGATGACAACAAGGACAACGGCGACGGCAGCAACAAGTCGGCCGGCGCCGACGCGGCTACCAAGGGTGTCGTCAACGCCTCCACCGCGAAGGGGGGCACCGTCACGTACGAGTACTCGGACGTGCCGGACTCCTTCGACCCGGGCAACACCTACTACGGCTACATGTTCAACCTCAGCCGTCTGTACGCCCGTCCGCTGATGACGTTCAAGCCCGCCGCCGGCGACGCCGGCAACGAGCTCGTCCCCGACCTGGCCGCCAGCCCCGGCGAGCCCAGCGACGGCGGCAAGACCTGGACGTACAAGCTGCGCGAGGGCCTCAAGTACGAGGACGGCTCGCCGATCACGTCCAAGGACGTCAAGTACGCGGTGGAGCGCTCGAACTTCGCGCGTGACGTGCTCTCCCTCGGCCCCAGCTACTTCCAGCAGTTCCTCGAGGGCGGCGAGAAGTACAAGGGCCCCTACAAGGACAAGAGCGACAAGGGCATCTCGTCCATCGAGACGCCGGACGACACCACCATCGTCTTCAAGCTCAACCAGGCCTTCCAGGAGTTCGACTACCTGGTCGCCAGCCCGCAGACGGCTCCGGTCCCGAAGGCCAAGGACACCGGCGTCGACTACGTCAAGAACATCGTCTCCTCCGGCTCCTACAAGTTCGAGAGCTACGAAGAGGGCAAGCAGGTCACCCTCGTCCGTAACGAGAACTGGGACGCCGCGTCCGACCCGCTGCGCAAGCAGTACCCGGACAAGATCGTCGTCAAGCTGAAGGTCAACTCCGAGACCATCGACCAGGACGTCATGGCCGGCACGGCCATCGACCTCGGTGGCGGTGGCGTCCAGGCCGCGACGCAGGCGAAGGTCGTCAACTCCGCCGACCTGAAGGCCAACACGGACAACACCTACGGTGGCCGTCTGGTCTACATGGCGATCAACACCGAGCTCGCCCCGTTCGACAAGGTCGAGTGCCGCAAGGCCGTGCAGTACGCGGTCGACAAGGTCTCGGTCCAGACCGCCCTCGGCGGCCCGATCCGCGGTGACATCGCCACGACCGTCCTGCCGCCGGACATCCCGGGCTACGAGAAGTCCGACGCCTACGCCACCAAGGACAGCAAGGGCGACGCCGCCAAGGCCAAGGAAGAGCTGAAGGCCTGCGGCGAGGACACCATCAAGACCAACATCTCCGCGCGCAGCGACCGCCCGCAGGAGATCGCCGCCGCCACCGCGATCATCAACTCGCTGAAGTCGGCCGGCATCGAGGCCACGCTGAAGCAGTACCCGTCGGGCAAGTACTTCACCGACAGCGCGGGCGTGCCGAAGTTCAACAAGAAGGAGAACATCGGCCTGCACATGATGCAGTGGGGTGCCGACTGGCCGTCCGGCTACGGCTTCCTGCAGCAGATCCTGCACGGTGACGCGATCGGTGAGTCCGGCAACACCAACCTGTCGCAGCTGAACAACGCGGACGTCAACTCCATGCTGGAGGAGGCGATCGGTACCGAGGACGCCGCCAAGCGCAACGCCCTCTACGCCGAGATCGACAAGAAGACCATGGAGGAGGCGGCCCTCGTTCCGCTGACCTACTTCAAGGTCCTGCTGTACCGCCCGGCCGGCTTCACCAACCTGGTCTCCACGGCGGCCTTCAGCGGTCAGTACGACTACCTCAACATCGGCACGACCAAGAAGTAGCCCCGGAAGGCAGGTGAAGGCATTGGTGCCCGTGGGCCTCGCGGCCCACGGGCGCCAGCGCCGATCCCCGTGATCTCGTATATCCTCCGCCGGACGGTCGCAGCGGTGATCCTGCTGCTGGTCGTCACCGCGGTCACCTTCGCGATCTTCTTCCTGCTGCCCCGGCTCGCCGGCCAGACGGCCGACCAGCTGGCTCAGCAGTACATCGGGAAGAGCCCCACGAAGGCCGACATCGCAGCGGTCAAGCAGAACCTCGGTCTCGACCAGCCCGTGTACGTCCAGTACTGGGACTTCATCAAGGGGATCGTCTCCGGCACCACCTATGACCTGGGCCCCACCACGGCGCAGTGCAACGCGCCGTGCTTCGGCTATTCCTTCAAGACGCACGTCGAGGTGTGGCCGCAGCTCACCGACCGTCTGCCGGTGACGCTGTCGCTGGCCGCCGGTGCCGCCGTGATGTGGCTGCTGGGCGGTGTCACGGCCGGTGTCATCTCCGCGCTGAAGCCCCGCTCGCTCGCCGACCGCACGTTCATGGGCATCGCCCTCGCGGGTGTCTCCCTGCCCATGTTCTTCACCGGGCAGCTCGCGCTGTTCCTCTTCACGTTCCAGTGGCCGATCTTCGGCCGCGAGTACGTCCCGTTCATGGAGAACCCCTCGCAGTGGGCCAACACGCTGTTCCCTGCGTGGTGTTCGCTGGCGCTGCTGTACTCCGCCATCTACGCCCGGCTCACCCGCTCGGGCATGCTGGAGACGATGAACGAGGACTTCATCCGCACCGCGCGCGCCAAGGGCCTGCGTGAGCGGAACGTCGTGGTCAAGCACGGGCTGCGAGCCGCGCTGACTCCGATCATCACCGTCTTCGGCATGGACCTCGGTCTGCTGCTGGGCGGCGCGGTGATCACGGAGACCGTGTTCTCGCTGCACGGCATCGGCGAGTACGCCGTGCAGTCCATCCGGGACAACGACCTGCCGCCGATCCTCGGCGTGACCCTGCTGGCCGCCTTCTTCGTCGTGCTCGCAAACTTCCTGGTGGACCTGTTGTACGCCGCCGCCGACCCGCGGGTGAGGCTCTCGTGACCGAACTGTCCAAGACCGCTGCCGCCGTGGGGGAGCCCGTCAAGGGCCCCTCCGACGCGCCCACGGCCTTCCTCGAAGTCCGCGACCTCAAGGTGCACTTCCCGACCGACGACGGCCTGGTCAAGTCCGTCGACGGGCTCAGCTTCAAGCTGGAGAAGGGCAAGACGCTCTCCGTCGTCGGCGAGTCCGGCTCCGGCAAGTCGGTCAGCTCGCTGGCGATCATGGGTCTGCACCGGCTCGGCGCGCGCGGCAAGAACGTGCAGATGTCCGGCGAGATCTGGCTCGACGGCAAGGAACTGATCTCCGCCGACCCGGACGAGGTGCGCCGGCTGCGCGGCCGCGAGATGGCGATGATCTTCCAGGACCCGCTGTCCGCGATGCACCCGTACTACACGATCGGCAACCAGATCGTGGAGGCGTACCGCGTCCACAACGACGTCAGCAAGAAGGTGGCGCGCACCCGGGCCATCGAGATGCTCGACCGCGTCGGCATCCCGGAGCCCGCCAAGCGCATCGACGGCTACCCGCACGAGTTCTCCGGCGGTATGCGCCAGCGCGCCATGATCGCCATGGCGCTGGTGAACAACCCCGAACTGCTCATCGCGGACGAGCCGACGACCGCCCTGGACGTCACCGTCCAGGCGCAGATCCTCGACCTGATCCGGGACCTGCAGAAGGAGTTCGGCTCCGCGGTCGTCATCATCACCCACGACCTCGGCGTCGTCGCCGAGATCGCCGACGACGTGCTCGTGATGTACGGCGGCCGGTGCGTGGAGCGCGGCCCGGTCGAGGACATCTTCGAGCGGCCGCAGCACCCCTACACCTGGGGTCTGCTCGGCTCGATGCCCCGCATCGACCGCGAGACCTCCGACCGGCTCATCCCGGTCAAGGGCCAGCCGCCGAGCCTCATCAACGTCCCCTCGGGCTGCGCGTTCCACCCCCGCTGCCCGTACGCGGACGTCCCCAAGGGCGATGTCACCCGTACCGTGCGCCCCGAGCTCGCGCAGGTCGCCACCGGACACTTCTCCGCCTGCCACCTCTCGCCGGAGGACCGCACGCGGATCTGGACCGAAGAGATTGCGCCGAAGCTGTGAGTGAGACGAAGAAATCGGACGTGACCGTCCCGGCACAGGCGTCGGCCCCCCTCGCCGAGCGTGACGTGCTCCTCAAGGTCCAGGGCCTGGAGAAGCACTTCCCGATCCGCAAGGGCGTGCTCCAGCGCCAGGTCGGCGCGGTCAAGGCGGTCGACGGCATCGACTTCGAGGTGCGCAAGGGCGAGACCCTGGGCGTCGTCGGCGAGTCGGGCTGCGGCAAGTCGACGATGGGCCGTGTCATCACCCGGCTCCAGGACCCGACGGGCGGCTCGATCCACTTCGAGGGCAAGGACATCACACGGCTGAGCCCGGCCGGGATGCGTCCGCTGCGGCGGGACATCCAGATGATCTTCCAGGACCCGTACGGCTCCCTGAACCCCCGGCACACCATCGGCTCGATCGTCTCGGCGCCCTTCCGGCTCCAGGGCGTGGAGCCCGAGGGCGGGGTGAAGCGGGAGGTCCAGCGTCTGCTGGAGCTGGTGGGCCTGAGCCCCGAGCACTACAACCGCTACCCGCACGAGTTCTCCGGCGGTCAGCGCCAGCGCATCGGCATCGCCCGGGCGCTCGCCCTGAAGCCGAAGCTGGTCGTCGCGGACGAGCCGGTCTCGGCGCTGGACGTGTCGATCCAGGCGCAGGTCGTGAACCTGATGGACGACCTCCAGCAGGAGCTCGGCCTGACGTACGTGATCATCGCGCACGACCTGTCCGTCGTCCGCCATGTCTCGGACCGGATCGCGGTGATGTACCTCGGCAAGATCGTCGAGCTCGCCGACCGCACCTCGCTGTACGAGTCCCCCATGCACCCGTACACCAAGGCGCTGATGTCCGCGGTGCCGGTGCCGGACCCCAAGCGCCGGGGCGCCAAGAGCGAGCGCATCCTGCTCCGCGGTGACGTGCCCTCGCCGATCGCGCCGCCCTCCGGCTGCCGTTTCCACACCCGGTGCTGGAAGGCCACGGAGATCTGCAAGACGACCGAGCCGCCGCTCCTGGAGCTGCGCCCCGGCCAGCAGGTCGCCTGCCACCACCCGGAGAGCTTCGAGGACCAGGCCCCGCAGGACACCGTCCTGCTGAGCGCCGCGAAGAAGGCCGCGGAGCTGGTGGCCGACGAGGTGCTCGCGGAGTCCGCGGAGACCTCGGCGGCGGTGGCCGCGGCGGTCGCGGAGGAGTCCGGGACGGATTCCGCCACTGACTCCGCCACCGAGGAGCCGGTGGGCGCGTCCGCCGAGACGTCGTCCGAGACGTCCTCCGAGGAGCCGGAAGCCACGGGCAAGACCGACAAGTAAGACCAGTAATACAAGTGAGACCCGGCCCCCGCCTTGCATTGCAAGGCGGGGGTTTGGTCTCGGGTGAGAATGGCGGGGTGCTCCAGCAACTCTTCACCCCGTCCGTCCAGCACACGCTCGACCTGATCGGCATCTTCGTCTTCGCCATCTCGGGCGCCCTGCTGGCGGTCCGGAAGAACTTCGACGTCTTCGGCATCGCCGTCCTCGCCGAGGTCACCGCCCTGGGCGGCGGCCTCTTCCGGGACCTGGTCATCGGCGCCGTGCCGCCCGCCGCCTTCACCGACCTGGGCTACTTCGTGACCCCGATGTTCGCGGCCCTCCTCGTCTTCTTCCTGCACCCGCATGTGGAGCGCATCCAGACCGGCGTGAACGTCTTCGACGCGGCCGGCCTCGGCCTCTTCTGCGTCACCGGCACGACCAAGGCGTACGACTACGGCCTCGGCCTCACCGCCTCCGCCGCCCTGGGGCTGGCCACCGCGGTCGGCGGCGGTGTGCTGCGCGACGTGCTCGCCAACGAGGTGCCCTCGCTGCTCCGCTGGGACCGCGACCTCTACGCCGTGCCGGCCATCGTCGGTGCCTCGATGACCGCCCTGTGCATCCGCTACGACGCGCTCACGCCGGTCACCAGCGGGATCGCGGTGGTCACGGCGTTCGTGCTGCGGCTGCTCGCGATGCGCTACCACTGGCGGGCGCCGCGGGCCTGGAACCGGCGCTCCACGGTCCGCGAGGAGTAGCCGTCCCTCGTCCGCGGGTGGCGGGGGAGTGCCGGGCTAAAAAAGCTACCGCTTAGTAGGTGGTTGTTGTACGGTTCATCCATGCCAGAAGCAGCGCCCACGCAGGCCACGATCGGTGACAGCGAGTTCGACCGCGACACCGCCCTCACCCGGCGCGAGCCCGGGGTCTACGACATCGACCTGTCCGACGGCTGGACCATCATCAACGCCGTCAACGGCGGCTATCTGCTCGCCGTCCTCGGTCGCGCGCTCGCGGACGCCCTGCCGCACGCCGACCCCTTCACCGTCTCGGCGCACTACCTGACCGCCTCCCAGCCCGGCCCGGCGGTCGTGCGCACCTCCGTGCTCCGCTCCGGCCGCACCCTGTCGACCGGCCAGGCCTCGCTCCTCCAGTACGACGAGCAGGGCCGGGAGGTCGAACGCATCCGCGTCCTCGCCTCCTACGGCGACCTCGACGCCCTGCCCGACGACGTCCGTACGACGGCCCTGCCGCCCGCGATCCCGCCGATGGGCCAGTGCTTCGGCCCGCAGGACAGCCCCGCCCCCATCCCCGGCAGCTCGGCCATCACCGACCGCCTGATGATCAAACTGGACCCCGCGACTCTGGGCTGGGCCCTCGGCGCCCCCTCCGGCAAGGGCGAGATGCGCGCCTGGTTCGGGCTCGCCGACGGCCGGGACGCCGACCCCCTCTCGCTGCTCCTGGCGGTGGACGCGCTGCCGCCGACCGCCTTCGAACTCGGCATCAAGGGCTGGGTCCCGACCGTGGAGCTGACGGTCCACGTCCGCTCCCGCCCGGCCCCGGGCCCGCTGCGGATCTCGGTCACGACCCGCAACCTGGCCGGCGGCTTCCTGGAGGAGGACGCCGAGGTCTGGGACAGCGCGGACCGTCTGGTCGCCCAGTCCCGGCAGTTGGCCCGGGTCCGCCTCGGCTGACTTGGAACTCCCTTTGCCCTGCTGACAGGTTGAGGACAGCCGAGCCCCAAGCGGGCCCTAAGTGCGATTGGTTGAGTGCCGCATCTCAGCACTCCCTCATCGTTCCTGGAGCTGTCCTTCATGATGCGTGCGCGTCTCGTCCCCGCGGTGGCCCTGTTCGTGCTGGCCCTGCCGGTGCTGGCGGCCTGCGGTTCCGGTGACTCCTCGTCGTCCTCCGGCACGGGCGACTCCGCCGAGAACTGCCAACGGCCGTCCGGGATGCCGAGCGGCGGGCCTTCGGGGATGCCGAGCGGGGCGCCATCGGGGATGCCGAGCGGTGGTCCTTCGGGGATGCCCAGCGGGATGCCGTCGGGCATGCCGTCCGGGGCGCCCTCCGGGATGCCGGGCGGCGGCCCCGGCGGGGGCGGCCAGGGCGGCTGCGGCGGGCCCGGCGGCGGCCAGGGCGGGCAGGCTCAGCAGGGCTGACGCGCGCGGCGTAGGTGACACAGGGGCGGCGCATCCGGAACCGGGGCGCCGCCCAAGTGCGTGCGTACGGCGAGGAGTCGGCGCTCCCGCGGTTCAGCCGAGCCAGTGCCGGCGGCCGATGCTGATGAGCCGCATCCGCCGTACCGCGATCCTCGTGACCCGCTCCCGCTCGCTCTCGGCGCCCTCCTCCAGCGTGTCCAGGAAGAGCGAGGCGGTCATGAGCATCTGGTCGACGTAGAGGTTGGCCAGCATCAGCAGGTCGTCGTCGCTCCAGCCCCCGGACAGCGGGTCCTTGGCGAGCTCCTGCCTCAACTCCTCGCCGAACCGGGCGAGCTGGTCCTGGATCGCCTCCCGTACCGGCTGGACCCCGCCGTGCCGCTCGCGGGCGATGAAGCGGACGTGCGCGGGGTGCGCGGCCACATGACCGGCGATCAACTCGACGGCCCGGGCGATCCGTTCGTCGGGATCGCCGTCGGAGGTCACGATGACGCGGATCATGGCGTGCAGGCTGCCGAGCGCCTCCTCGACCAGGGCGATCCCGAGGTCCGCGGTCGAACGGAAGTGCCGGTAGAAGGCGGTGGGGGCGACACCGACGGCGCGGGTGACCTCACGCAGGCCCAGACTGCTCAGGCTCTGCTCCTCCAGCAGCGCCAACGCGGCGTCCAGGAGCGCCTGTCGGGTCTTCTGCTTCTGCGCCTGCCGGATACCGAGGGTGTGACTCATGCCATGCAGTTAACAACTGTTCTCCGGAATTGAAAAGCCGTCGGACAGGTTAGACTCACAAGTCAGTGGACAACTGTAACTACAACCGTTCACCGAAACGTCGCGAAACGCATTCCGGAGGGGGATCCCGTCCCATGCTGTTCCTCGTCGCCGCGCTCCTGCTGCTGGGTGTCGTCATGGGCACCGTGGCCCACGCGCCGCTCGGCTTCACCGTCGTCGCCGCCCTCGTCATCGCCGTCTGGCTGGCCGTCTTCGCGCTCCGCGAGCGCCACGCCCGCCGCCGGCCGACCCCGCACTGACCGCCCCGCCGCCCCGCTCAGGGAGTTGACCCACATGCAGCTCACCGCCCCGACAACCCGCCGCCCGGCCGTCCGGGACGCCGACGGCATGGCCGTTGCCTCCTTCATCCTCGGACTGGTCGGCCTGCTCGTCCTCAACCTCCTCCTCGGGCCGATCGCCATCACGCTGGCCGCCGTCGCCCTCTGGCGCGGCACCGCCCGCCGGGGCCGCGCCTTCCTGGGGCTCGGACTCGGCGTGGCCGACCTGGTGGTCCTCCTGGCCTTCATGCAGGCGGACGGCACGGTGTCCTGGAGCTTCTGACGGCTCCCGGTCCGGCACCGGCGTCAGCCCCCGCCCGGGCCCCGGCCGCGGTGGGCGGTCCGGGGCGGCCGGGGCCGACAGCCCCGCCCGCAGCCCGGGCCTGCCACGAGGCCCCGTAGAATCGCCTCACCATGGCTTACCTCGACCACGCCGCGACCACGCCGATGCTTCCCGAGGCGGTGGAGGCGCTCGCCGCGCACCTGAGTGTCACGGGCAACGCCTCCTCCCTGCACGCGGCGGGCCGCCGCGCCCGCCGCACCGTCGAGGAGTCCCGCGAGACCCTCGCGGAGGCGCTGGGCGCCCGCCCCAGCGAGGTGGTCCTCACCTCCGGCGGCACCGAGGCCGACAACCTCGCCGTCAAGGGCCTGTACTGGGCCCGCCGCGACGCGGACCCGGCCCGCACCCGCGTCCTCGCCTCACCCGTCGAACACCACGCCGTCCTCGACGCCGTGCACTGGCTCGGCGAACACGAGGGCGCCACCGTCGAGTACCTCCCCGTCGACCACCACGGCCGGGTCCACGCCGAGGCCCTGCGCGAAGCCATCGCCCGCAACCCCGACGACGTGGCCCTGGCCACCGTCATGTGGGCCAACAACGAGATCGGCACCGTCCAGCCGGTCCGTGAACTCGCCGACACCGCGGCCGAGTTCGGCGTCCCGCTGCACGCGGACGCCGTCCAGGCGTTCGGCCAGCTCCCCGTCGACTTCGCCGCCTCCGGGCTCGCCGCCATGACCGTCTCCGGCCACAAGGTCGGCGGACCCTACGGCATCGGCGCGCTGCTCCTGGGCCGGGACCAGGCCCCCGTACCCGTGCTGCACGGCGGCGGCCAGGAACGCCAGGTCCGCTCCGGCACCCTCGACGTCCCCGCCGTGGCCTCCTTCGCGGTCGCCGGCCGGCTGGCCGCCGAACGGCGCGAGTGGTTCGCCCGCGAGATCGGCGCCCTGCGCGACGAACTGATCGCCGCGGTCCGCTCCGCCGTCCCCGACGCGATCCTCGGCGGCGACCCCGTCGACCGGCTGCCGGCCAACGCCCACTTCATGTTCCCCGGCTGCGAGGGCGACTCCCTGCTGCTCCTGCTCGACGCCCAGGGCATCGAGTGCTCCACCGGCTCCGCCTGCACCGCCGGCGTCGCCCAGCCCAGCCACGTCCTGCTGGCCACCGGCACCGACCCGGACCTGGCCCGCGGCACCCTCCGCTTCTCCCTCGGCCACACCTCCACACCGGCCGACGTCGAAGCGGTCGCCAAGGCGATCGGCCCCGCGGTGGAACGCGCCAGGGCGGCCGGGCTGACCTGAGTCAGGCGATCGCCGTACGGGCCCTGCGGACCAGCTTCATGTAGCGCTCCCAGTCCCAGTGTTCGCCGGGATCGGTGTGGTCCGTGCCCGGCACCTCGACATGGCCGATGATGTGCTCGCGGTCGACGGGTATCCCGTAGCGCGCGCATATCCGGGCCGTCAGCCGCGCCGAGGCGGCGTACATCTCGTCCGTGAAGCCCTCCGGACGGTCCACGAACCCCTCGTGCTCGATGCCGACACTGCGCTCGTTGTAGTCGCGGTTGCCCGCGTGGTACGCCACGTCCAGCTCACGGATCATCTGCGTGACATGGCCGTCCTTGCGGACGATGTAGTGCGAGGCCGCGCCGTGCCCCGGATCCTGGAACACCTGCACGGCGCTGTCGAAACTGCCCTGGGTGACATGGATGACCACCATGTCCACGCCGTAGTCGTCCGGGCGGTCCGCCCGCCGCCAGTTCGCGTCCGACGCGGCGACCCACCGCGCGCCGGCGAAGTCCACCTCGCCCTCCTTGCGCGGCTTCTCCACGCCCGGCAGCCGCCACCACAGCCGCCCCAGCTCGTCCCGCGCCAGCACACCGGTGCCCACCGCGGCCGCGGCGCCACCGATCAGCAGCGCCCGCCGCCCGATGCGCCGGTCCGTGTCCTTGGATGCCTTCCTCGCCCCCATGTGATCGTCAACGGATACCCGGCGGCCCCGGTTCCCGCGGCCCCGTACTCTTGAGGAGTTATGACTGACACCCCGCAGCGCCCCCTCCGCGTCCTCGCCGCCATGTCCGGAGGCGTGGACTCCGCCGTCGCGGCCGCCCGCGCCGCCGAGGCCGGCCACGACGTGACCGGCGTCCACCTCGCGCTCTCCGCGAACCCCCAGTCGTTCCGCACCGGCGCGCGGGGCTGCTGCACCATCGAGGACTCCCACGACGCCCGCCGCGCCGCGGACGTCATCGGCATCCCCTTCTACGTCTGGGACCTCGCCGACCGCTTCCGCGAGGACGTCGTCGAGGACTTCGTCGCCGAGTACGAGGCGGGCCGCACCCCGAACCCCTGCCTGCGCTGCAACGAGAAGATCAAGTTCGCCGCGCTGCTGGACAAGGCGCTCGCGCTCGGCTTCGACGCGGTCTGCACCGGCCACTACGCGCAGGTCGTCACCCTCCCCGACGGCAGCCGCGAACTGCACCGCGCCTCCGACATGGCCAAGGACCAGTCGTACGTCCTGGGCGTCCTCGACGACCGGCAGCTCGCGCACGCCCTCTTCCCGCTCGGCGACACGGTGACCACCAAGGACGAGATCCGCGCCGAGGCCCAGCGCCGCGGGCTCGCGGTCGCCAAGAAGCCCGACTCCCACGACATCTGCTTCATCGCCGACGGCGACACCCAGGGCTTCCTCGCCAAGCGGCTCGGCCGCTCCGAGGGCGACATCGTCGACGAGTCCGGCGCCAAGCTGGGCACCCACGAGGGCGCGTACGGCTTCACCATCGGCCAGCGCAAGGGGCTGCGCATCGGCAACCCGGCCGCCGACGGCAAGCCGCGCTACGTCCTCGACATCTCCCCGGTCGACAACACCGTCACGGTCGGCCCCGCCGCCGCCCTAGACGTCACCGCCCTGCGCGCGATCCGGCCCCGCTGGTGCGGCACAGCCCCCACCGGACCCGGCACGTACACCGCGCAGCTGCGCGCCCACGGCGGCGAGACCGAGGTCCGCGCGGAACTCGTCGACGGCACGCTGGAGGTCTCCTTCACCGAGCCGGTCCGCGGGGTCGCCCCCGGCCAGGCGATCGTCCTGTACGACGGCACGCGCGTGGTGGGCTCCGCGACGATCTCGACGACCACGCGCGCGACAGCGGGCGCGGTCTGACCGGTCCGGCACACCGGCGGCGGCGCGGCGCTCAGCCGCCGAAGAACTCGGCCAGCACCGGCCCGAGGACCTGTGGGTCCACCATGTGCGTCTGGCCCGCGAGCGACCGGTAGGTGCCGTGCGCGGCGGCCCGCGCGACCGACTGCGCCGCCTCCCGCATCCACAGCGGGCTCGCACCGCCCGCGACCGCCAGCACCGGCACCTCGACCGACGCGATCCGGGCCTGCGGCACCCGCCCGTCGCCCAGCACGGACGCGTCGTGCGCGAGGCTCGGCGCGACGACCTCCATACCGGCCCACATGGGGGACTGGCGGGCCCCCTCGATCATCGGCTCGGCGAGCCCGGTGAGCCTCAGGAACAGCTCCACCGCCTCCCCCCGCCGGCCCGCGCCCAGCGCCTCGGCCAGCCGCTCGGTGTACTCCGCCCACTGCGCCCGGCCGCCCTCGTCCATCACGAACGGCGTCTCGTACACGGCCACCTGACGCACCGGCAGCCCGGCGGCCGCCGCCTCCAGGGCCAGCGCCCCGCCCGAGGAGACCCCGCACAGCGCCGCCTCCCCGCCCACCGCCTCGATCAGCGCCGCGAGATCCTCGACCTCCCGCGCCACCTCGTACGGCTCGGAACCGCCGCTCGCGCCACGGCCCCGGCGGTCGTAGACGGCGACGGTGAACCGGTGCCCCGCGAGGGACTCGGCCAGGGGCGCGAGGGTCGCGCCCGTGGACATCGCGCCGCTGACGAGGACGACCGCCGGCCCGTCACCGGTGACGTCGTACGCGAGGGAGGTGCCGTCCTGCGAATTGGTCTTGTGTCCCATGCCCGACAGCCTGCCATCGCATACGGAACTAATCGGTCACAACACCTCTACTTCGTAGAAGCACAGGTGGCCCTTGATCTCCGCGACGTCCGGCTTGGGGTCCGGGTACGCCCACACCAGATCCGCGGCGTCCGGCAGCGACCAGTAGGAGGCCGTGCCCTTGAACGGGCAGTAGGTGTGCGTGTCGGAGGGGGTCAGCAGGTCGAGCCGCACGTCCTCGGCCGGGATGTAGTAGCGCGCCGGACAGCCCGTCTCCCGCAGGACGAGCGGCCGGTCGCTCTCCGCGAGGACCTGCTCGCCGTGGACGGCCCGGACCCGCCGGGTGCCCCGCTCGATCGTGATCGTGTGTCCTTCAGCCATGGTGGTTGCAGCGCCCGCGGGCCGTCCGTTCTTCCCGCGTACGGTGGCCGCATGCGAATCTGTGTCTTCCTCTCCGCCGCCGATCTCGACCAGCGCTACACCCGCCCCGCGCGGGAGTTCGCGACCCTGCTGGGCAAGGGCGGCCACACGCTGGTGTGGGGCGGCTCCGACACGGGGCTGATGAAGGTCGTCGCGGACGGCGTCCAGCAGGCCGGCGGGCGACTGCTCGGCGTGTCGGTGGACTTCCTCGCCGCCAAGGCCCGGCCGGACGCCGACGAGATGGTCTTCGCCAAGGACCTCGCCGAGCGCAAGCGGCTGCTGCTGGAGAAGGCCGACGCGGTGGTGGTCATGGTCGGCGGCACCGGCACCCTCGACGAGGCCACCGAGATCCTCGAACTGAAGAAGCACGGACACACCGACAAGCCCGTCGTGCTGCTCAACACCGAGGGCTTCTACGACGGGCTCAAGGAGCAGTTCCGCCGGATGGAGGACGAGGGCTTCCTGCCCCGGCCGCTGACCGACCTGGTGTTCTTCGCCGAGGAGCCGGTGGGGGCGCTGGCGTACCTGGAGGAGAGCCAGGGCGTGGAGTGACCGCCGGCGGGTGCGACGATGGCGGGCATGGCTATTCATGTGATCACCGGGGCCGGCTCCGGAATCGGCGCGGCCGTGGCGCGGCGGCTGCACGCGCGCGGGGACGAACTCGTGCTCCACGCGCGCGACGCCGGGCGGGCCAAGGAGCTGGCGGCGCGGTTCCCGGGCGCGCGGACCCTGGTCGGTGACCTGGCGGACCCCGACAAGCTGTCCTGGGCCTTCTCCCACCAGTCGCTCCCGGACCGGGTGGACTCCCTGCTGCACATCGCCGGCGTCGTCGACCTCGGCCGCGTCGGCGACCTGACGCCCAAGTCCTGGCGCCACCAGCTGAACGTCAACCTGATCTCACCGGCCGAGCTGACCCGGCACCTCCTGCCGCAACTGCGGGCCGCCCGCGGCCACGTGGTCTTCGTCAACTCGGGCGCGGGCCTCAACGCGCACGCCGACTGGTCCGCCTACGCGGCCTCCAAGCACGGCCTGAAGGCCCTCGCGGACTCCCTGCGCCACGAGGAGCACGCGGCCGGCGTCCGCGTCACCTCGGTCTACCCCGGCCGCACCGCCAGCCCGATGCAGGCGAAGGTCCACCAGCAGGAGGGCAAGGAGTACGACGAGTCGAGGTGGATCGACCCCGAATCGGTCGCCACCACGATCCTGACGGCCCTGGACCTCCCGAGAGACGCCGAAATCAACGACCTGACAGTCCGACCGGGTTGCTAGTCCTTCCAGGCCGTCCGGCGTACCCCCAGCCCGTCCGGCGATTGAGGACAAGGCCCCTTCAGGGCCGAAGCGGGGGTCCGGGGGCGCAGCCCCCGGGGTCGGGACGGGAAGGGGCGGCGGGGGCGAGAAACCCCCCGCCCCCCACCTACGTAGGCTTCACCAGGTGAACGCACACTTCAGCCTCGCCCCCGCCACCGGCATCGGCTCCATGCCCGGCACAGACGCCCGCGAGGCCGCCAAAACGGTCACCGGCTCCTTCGAGGACTTCCCCCACCTCCCCGAACTCCCCGCGAGGGGCCCCGGCGCCGACATGATCGGCCGAACCGCGGGCCTCCTCGTGGAGCTGTACGCCCGGGTGGAACCCAGCGGCTGGCGCATCGGCGACCATCCGGGCCGCGACACCAAGCGGGCCCGCTCCTGGCTCGGCGAGGACCTCGACGCACTGGAGGAGTTCACCCAGGGCTACGAGGGGCAGCTCAAGGTGCAGGCCGTCGGCCCGTGGACGCTCGCCGCGGCCCTGGAGCTGAGGAACGGCCAGGCGGCCCTCTCCGACCCCGGCGCCTGCCGCGACCTCGCCGCCTCCCTGCAGGAGGGCCTGCGCCAGCACCTCGCGGAGGTGAGCCGCCGCATCCCCGGCGCCCAGCTCGTCCTCCAGCTCGACGAACCCTCCCTCACCGCCGTCCTGCGCGGCCGGGTCAGGACCGCCAGCGGCTACCGCACGCACCGCGCCGTCGACCGCCAGATCGTCGAGGCCACCCTGCGCGACGTCGTCGGGGTGCACGCCGAGGGCCCCGTCGTGGTCCACTCGTGCGCACCGGACGTCCCCTTCGCCCTGCTGCGCCGCGCGGGCGCCGCAGCCGTCTCCTTCGACTTCTCCCTTCTCACCGAGCGTGACGACGACGTGATCGGCGAGGCGGTCGAGTCCGGCACCCGCCTCCTCGCAGGTGTCGTCCCGGGCACGGACGGCCCGTTGTCGGACCCTGCCGGTAGCGTCATGGGTGTCAGAACGCTGTGGCGCAGGCTGGGGCTGCGACCCGGGCTCCTCGCGGAGTCCGTCACGCTCACCCCGGCGTGCGGTCTCGCGGGCGCTTCACCCGACTACGCCCGCAAGGCCCTCGCCCACTGCGTCCGGGCGGCGAGATCCCTCGCGGACAACCCTGAGTAACGGGAGGACCACACGGTGGCCGGCGACAAGCAAGCGGAGACGACGGTGCCCGCCGAGGCGCGGGACAAGCACGCCAAGCTCGCTGAGCAGATCGAGGAGCACCGCTTCCGGTACTACGTGAAGGACGCCCCCGTCGTCAGCGACGCCGAGTTCGACCGGCTGCTGCGCTCCCTGGAGGCGCTGGAGGAGGAGTACGCGGAACTGCGCACCCCCGACTCGCCGACCCAGAAGGTCGCGGGCGCCTACGAGACGGAGTTCACCTCCGTCACGCACCGGCAGCGCATGCTCTCCCTGGACAACGCCTTCGACGACCTGGAACTCGCCGCCTGGGCCGAGCGCGTCCACCGCGACGTCGGCGCCTCCGCCCACCACTTCCTGTGCGAGCTGAAGGTCGACGGCCTCGCCGTGAACCTGACGTACGAGCGGGGGCGGCTCACCCGCGCCGCGACCCGCGGCGACGGCCGCACCGGCGAGGACATCACCCCCAACGTCCGCACCATCGCGGAGATCCCCGACCGGCTGGCCGGCGACGGCGTCCCCGACCTCGTCGAGATCCGCGGCGAGGTCTACTTCCCGATGGAGGCGTTCGAGGAGCTCAACGCCCGCCTGGTCGCGGCCGGCGACAAGCCCTTCGCCAACCCCCGCAACGCTGCCGCCGGTTCACTGCGCCAGAAGGACCCGCGGATCACCGCCACCCGCCCGCTGCACATGGTCGTCCACGGCATCGGCGCCCTGGAGGGCTTCGAGGGCCTGGGCCGGCTCTCCCAGGCGTACGACCTGCTCAGGACCTGGGGCCTGCCCACCTCACGGCACAACGAGGTCGTCGGCGACCTCGACGGCGTCCGCGCGTTCATCGCCCACTACGGCGAGAACCGCCACTCCGTGGAGCACGAGATCGACGGCGTCGTCGTCAAGCTCGACGAGATCCCCCTCCAGGGCCGCCTCGGCTCCACCTCCCGCGCCCCGCGCTGGGCCATCGCGTACAAGTACGCGCCGGAGGAGGTCAACACCAAGCTCGTCAACATCCGCGTGGGCGTGGGCCGTACGGGCCGGGTCACGCCGTACGCCCAGGTCGAACCGGTGACCGTGGCCGGCTCCGAGGTCGAGTTCGCCACCCTGCACAACCAGGACGTGGTCAAGGCCAAGGGCGTCCTGATCGGCGACACGGTCGTGCTGCGCAAGGCCGGGGACGTCATCCCGGAGATCCTCGGCCCCGTGGTCGACCTGCGGGACGGCACCGAGCGCGAGTTCGTGATGCCGGCCGAGTGCCCCGAGTGCGGCACGGCGCTCAGGCCGATGAAGGAGGGCGACGTCGACCTGCGCTGCCCCAACGCCCGTAGCTGCCCGGCCCAGTTGCGCGAGCGCCTGTCCTACCTGGGGGGCCGCAAGTCGCTGGACATCGAGCACTTCGGCGACGTCGCCGCGGCCGCCCTCACCAAGCCGCTGGAGCCCGCCGAGCCCGCGCTCGTCGACGAGGGCGACCTGTTCGACCTCACCATCGAGCAACTGCTGCCCATCAAGGCGTACGTCCTGGACAAGGACAGCGGCCTGCCCAAGCGGGACCCGAAGACCGGCGAGGAGAAGATCGCCCTGATCTTCGCCAACCAGCAGGGCGAACCCAGGAAGAACGCGCTCGCCATGCTGGAGAACATCCGGGCGGCCAAGGAGCGCCCGCTCGCCCGCATCCTGACGGGCCTGTCGATCCGGCACGTCGGCCCGGTCGCCGCCGAGGCGCTGGCCCGTGAGTTCCGCTCCATCGAGCGGATCGAGCAGGCCAGTGAGGCGGAGCTGGCCGCCACCGACGGGGTCGGCGGGATCATCGCCGCCTCCCTCAAGGAGTGGTTCGCCGAGGAGTGGCACCAGGAGATCCTCCGCAAGTGGCGGGCGGCCGGGGTCCGCATGGAGGACGAGGGCGCCGGCGAGGACGAGGGCCCCCGCCCGCTGGAAGGGCTCACCGTCGTCGTCACCGGCACCCTGGAGCACTTCACCCGGGACGGCGCGAAGGAGGCGCTCCAACTCCGTGGGGCCAAGGTGACGGGTTCGGTCTCCAAGAAGACGTCGTTCGTGGTCGTGGGTGACAATCCCGGCTCGAAGTACGACAAGGCGATGCAGCTGAAGGTGCCGGTTCTGAACGAGGACGGCTTCGTCGTCCTGCTGGAACAGGGTCCGGAAGCGGCCGCCGAAGCCGCGCTCCCCGCCGAGGAGTAGCGGACAACGGCGGTTGAAGGCCACCCGATCGGCGCATATCAGATGCATACGGGTGGCCAGGGCGTAAACGGGCAACCGTCGACGACCGCTGCCCGTGGAAGCCTTCCGCCGCCTACTGTTGAGATGTGCGCCTGCCGTGCCCAGCTGCGGTCGGGGCATTCCCTTGCTCCTGACGAGCCGGGGCAAGGGTTTTCGACGCGGCGGTGACCGGGACTGCCGGGCACCGGACCGCGTGGCGTGGGCACCGCCGGCTGTGAGAGGGACGGGAATGGAACCGACCGAGAGCGCCGCTCCGGACTCACGGCTGCGCCTGCGCCGGGTCACCGGCGCCTGGTGGGCGAGCCGTCGGCCCGGACCGGCCGGAGGGCGTCCCGGTGGTCCCGGGTGCGCCCTGGGGCCGCTCGCCGCCGTGAACGGCCGAGGAGGCCCCGCCCAGCTCACCGCCGACCACGTGCCCGGCCTGACGGACCACGAGTCCGAACGGCACCTGTCCTGGCCCGCCCTGCCCGCGGCCGTCGTCGCGGCGGCGGGCTTCGTGCTCGGCGCCGGCTTCTACCGCGCCTTCACCGGCAGCCACGCCCTCTTCCCGTCCGGCACCGTCGGCTGGGCGCTGGCCGTGCTCACCGGCATCATCGTCGGCCACCTCGTCGCCCTCGGCCGGGCCCGCTGGTGGGGCGGCACCGGATCGGGCGCCGCCCTCACCCTCGCCGTCCTGCTGCTCTTCGGCTGGGTGCCCGCCGGAATGGTCAGCCTCACCGTCGTCGTCCTCGTCGGCGTGGCCAGACGCCACCGCTGGCGACAGGGCGCCCTCCAGGGCTCGGTGGACATCCTCGGCATCGCCGCCGGGGCGCTCGTGCTCGCCGCGTTCGGCCGGGTGCCGTCCGTCGAGGACCCCTGGTCCCCCGCCACCTGGACCTTCTACACCGTCCCCGGCGTGGTGCTGGCCGCGGCCGCCTACCTCCTGGTCAGCCGCACCCTGCTCTGGTACCTGCACGCCCCGCGCGGCAAGGGCCTGCCCACCGTGGCCCGCACCGCCCTGGTCCGGCAGGGCCTGGTCGCCGTCGCCCTGCTCGGCATCGCCCCGCTGGTCTGCGTCGTCGCCATGGCCGAGCCGATACTGCTCCCGCTGTTCGCCGTCCCGCTGATCGCCCTCGACTCCACGCTGTGGATGGCCCGGGCCCGCGCCGAGGAGCAACTGCGCGACCCGCTGACCGGCCTGCCCAACCGGCAGTGGCTGCTGGAACGCATCTGGACCGCCCTCGACGACGCCGAACGCATCGAGGCCCGCTCCGCCCTGATGCTCATCGACCTGGACCGCTTCCGCTCGGTCAACGACACCCTCGGGCATCTCGCCGGCGACCGGCTGCTGCTCCAGATCGCCGACCGGCTCCGGCTCGCCCTGCCGCGCGGCGCCGAGGCCGCCCGCCTGGGCGGTGACGAGTTCGCCGTGTTACTGCCGGTCGCCGACTCCACGACGTCCGCCACCCGGGTCGCCCGCAGCCTGGTCGCCGACCTCAGCTCCCCGCTCGACCTCGACGGCCTCACCCTGGTCCTGGAGGCCAGCGCCGGCGTCGCCGTCTTCCCCGACCACGCGCTGGACGCGGAGGGCCTGCTGCGCCGCGCGGACGTGGCGATGTACCAGGCGAAGCGGGACCGCACCGGCGTGGAGGTCTACGAGTCCAAGCGGGACTCCAACACCCCCGACCGGCTCGGGCTCCTCGGCGATCTGCGCCGGGCCCTGGACGCCCACGAGGTGCAGCTGCACTACCAGCCCAAGGTCCGCTTCGACGGCCAGGTCGCGGGCCTCGAGGCGCTGGTGCGCTGGGTGCACCCGGAGCGTGGCAAGGTCCCGCCGGACGAGTTCATAGCGATCGCCGAGTCCTCGGGGCTGATGCCCTACCTCACCGAGTACGTCCTGGACACCGCGCTGGCCCAGGTGGCCAGGTGGCGGGCGCAGGGCCTCCATGTCCCGGTCGCCGTCAACGTCTCGCCGCGCGACGTGCACACCCCGGGCTTCGCCGGCTCCGTCGCCGCGCGGCTCGCCCGGCACGGCGTCCCGGCCGGGTCGCTCCAGCTGGAGATCACCGAGCATGTCCTCCTGGAGGACCCGCAGCGCGCCGCCGACACCCTTGCGGGGCTGACCGGGCACGGCGTGAAGATGTCCCTGGACGACTTCGGCACCGGGTACTCCTCCCTCGTCCATCTGCGCCGGCTGCCCGTCAG
The DNA here is from genome assembly GCF_040299205.1 of Streptomyces sp. NPDC000983. Lineage (NCBI taxonomy): Bacteria > Bacillati > Actinomycetota > Actinomycetes > Kitasatosporales > Streptomycetaceae > Streptomyces > Streptomyces sp. NPDC000983. The sequence continues at coordinate 52,258 of NZ_JBEPBM010000007.1, forward strand.
CGAGCTGAAGATCGACCGCTCGTTCGTGGCGCGGCTCGCCGTCGACACCGAGGACGCGGAGATCGTCCGCTGCACGGTCGACCTCGCGCACTCCCTCGGGCTGCTGGTCGTCGCCGAGGGTGTCGAGGACGACGAGACCTGGGAGCGGCTGCGGGACCTGGGCTGTGACGCCGTACAGGGCTGGCTGGTCGCGGCGGCGATGCCGCCGGAGGAGACCACGGCGTGGCTGCTGGCGCGGGGGTCGCGGGGGTGGCAGCGGCCCGCCGCGGCGTTGCCGGCCGCCTCGGCGGACGATCCCGGGCTGATCGGCTGACGGTACGCGTTCGGCTGCGGCGCCGTGGCGGCTGGTCGCGCAGTTCCCCGTGCCCCTGGGTGGGCCTGGCCGGTGTCGGGATCGTGCCGTCCGCTTGGGCCCCGCGGGGTGCGCCCCTGCGGCGGAGCCGCAAATCGATACGGTCCCGCGCCCCTGGGTGGGTGGGCCTGGCCGGTGTCGGGGCCTTGCCGCCCGCGTCGGCTTCTCCGCGTGTGGGGGAAACCGTTTCACGGGCATGGGTCGGCGCCCCATAGGATTGGGCTCACACCACACTCACTCACCCCAGAGGATCGCTGCATGCCTGGCATCACGCGCGAGGAGGTCGCCCACCTCGCCCGGCTGGCGCGTCTGGAGCTGAAGCCCGAAGAGCTCGAACACTTCGCGGGACAGCTGGACGACATCATCGGCGCGGTCGCCCGCGTCAGCGAGGTCGCCGACCAAGACGTACCGCCGACCTCGCACCCGCTCCCGCTGACGAACGTCATGCGGGCGGACGAGGTCCGTCCGTCGCTCACCCCCGAGCAGGCGCTCTCCGGCGCCCCGGCCCAGGAGCAGCAGCGTTTCAAGGTGCCGCAGATCCTGGGGGAGGACTAAGAAGTCATGACGGACATCATCAAGCTCACCGCCGCCGAGACCGCCGCGAGGATCGCCTCCGGCGAGCTGACGGCCGTCCAGGTCACCGAGGCCCACCTGGCCCGGATCGAGGCCGTCGACGAGAAGGTGCACGCCTTCCTGCACGTCGACCGCGAGGGCGCCCTGGCCCAGGCGCGTGCCGTGGACGCCAAGCGGGAGGCCGGCGAGAAGCTCGGCCCGCTCGCCGGTGTGCCGCTCGCGCTGAAGGACATCTTCACCACCGAGGGCATCCCGACGACCGTCGGCTCCAAGATCCTCGAAGGCTGGATCCCGCCGTACGACGCCACCGTCACCAAGCGGCTGAAGGCCGCCGACGTGGTCATCCTCGGCAAGACCAACATGGACGAGTTCGCCATGGGGTCCTCGACGGAGAACAGCGCCTACGGCCCCACCGGCAACCCCTGGGACCTCACCAAGATCCCCGGCGGCTCCGGCGGCGGTTCCTCCGCGGCCCTCGCCTCCTTCCAGGCACCGCTCGCCATCGGCACCGACACCGGCGGCTCCATCCGCCAGCCGGCCGCCGTCACCGGCACCGTCGGTGTGAAGCCGACGTACGGCGCGGTCTCCCGCTACGGCATGGTCGCCTTCTCCTCCTCCCTCGACCAGGGCGGCCCCTGCGCCCGCACGGTCCTGGACGCGGCCCTGCTGCACGAGGTCATCGCCGGCCACGACCCGCTCGACTCCACCTCCATCGACGCCCCGGTCCCGCCGGTCGTCGAGGCCGCCCGCAACGGCAGCGTCGCGGGCATGCGCGTCGGCGTGGTCAAGCAGTTCCGCGGCGAGGGCTACCAGGCCGGTGTCATCCAGCGCTTCGACGAGTCGGTCGAGTTGCTCAAGGAACTCGGCGCCGAGATCGTCGAGCTGGACTGCCCGTCCTTCGACCTGGCCCTGTCGGCGTACTACCTGATCGCGCCGTCCGAGTGCTCCTCCAACCTCGCCCGCTTCGACGGCCTGCGCTACGGCCTGCGGACCGGCGACGACGGCTCGCGCTCGGCCGAGGAGGTCACCTCCCTCACCCGTGAGGCGGGCTTCGGCCCCGAGGTCAAGCGCCGCATCATGCTCGGCACCTACGCCCTGTCGAGCGGCTACTACGACGCGTACTACGGCAGCGCCCAGAAGGTCCGCACGCTCATCACGCGCGACTTCGAGAAGGCCTTCGAGCAGGTCGACGTGATCGTCTCCCCGACGACCCCGACCACCGCCTTCGCGATCGGCGAGCGCGCCGACGACCCGATGGCGATGTACCTCGCGGACCTGTGCACCATCCCGACCAACCTCGCGGGCAACGCGGCCATGTCGCTGCCGTGCGGTCTTGCGCCGGAGGACAACCTTCCGGTCGGCCTGCAGATCATCGCGCCGGCGACCAAGGACGAGCGCCTTTACAAGGTCGGCGCCGCGGTCGAGGCGGCCTTCGTGGAAAGGTGGGGGCACCCGCTTCTCGAGGAGGCTCCGTCGCTGTGAGCAAGCTGTCCAAGGCCAAGGACTTCAAGAGGTCCAAGTCCGGTACCTATCTGTCGATCGCCACCACCGCGTTCGGCGCGATCGGTGTCGCCAAGCAGATCAAGAAGGCCCGTGCCGAGCAGGACACGCTCCGGCTGATCGACGCCACCGTCTCCGCGGTCGCCGTCGTCACCGGTCTGGCCATCCTGTACCGCGAGCTGAAGCGGCTGGGCGACGACGACGTCCTGCTGGGCTGAGAGGGAAGTTTCACCGTGACCACCACGACCGACCTGGTGTCGTACGAGGACGCGCTGGCGTCGTACGACCCCGTCATGGGCCTTGAGGTCCATGTCGAACTCGGCACCAAGACCAAGATGTTCTGCGGTTGTTCGACCGCGCTCGGTCAGGACGCCAACACCCAGACCTGCCCGGTCTGCCTCGGCCTGCCCGGCGCGCTCCCGGTCGTCAACGCGACCGGCGTCGAGTCCGCCATCAAGATCGGCCTCGCGCTCAACTGCGAGATCGCCGAATGGTGCCGTTTCGCCCGGAAGAACTACTTCTATCCGGACATGCCGAAGAACTTCCAGACCTCCCAGTACGACGAGCCGATCGCCTTCAACGGCTACCTCGACGTGCAGCTGGAGGACGGGGAGACCTTCCGCGTGGAGATCGAGCGCGCCCACATGGAGGAGGACACCGGCAAGTCGACGCACGTCGGCGGCGCCACCGGCCGTATCCACGGCGCGTCCCACTCCCTGCTCGACTACAACCGCGCCGGCATCCCGCTGATCGAGATCGTCACCAAGCCGATCGAGGGCGCGGGCGAGCGTGCTCCGGAGGTCGCGAAGGCGTACGTCCGCGAGCTGCGCGAGCTCATCAAGGCGCTCGGCGTCTCCGAGGCCCGGATGGAGATGGGCCAGATGCGCTGCGACGTGAACCTGTCGCTGCGCCCGAACGGCACCGCCAAGTTCGGCACCCGCTCGGAGACGAAGAACGTCAACTCGCTGCGGTCCGTGGAGCGCGCGGCCCGCTTCGAGATCCAGCGGCACGCGGCCGTACTGTCCTCCGGCGGCACGATCATCCAGGAGACCCGCCACTTCCACGAGGACACGGGGTCCACGACCTCGGGCCGCGTGAAGGAGGAGGCCGAGGACTACCGGTACTTCCCGGAGCCCGACCTCGTCCCGGTGGCGCCCTCGCGCGAGTGGGTCGAGGAGATCCGCGCGGCCCTCCCCGAGCTGCCGCTGGCCCGCCGCACCCGGCTGCTGGCCGAGTGGGGCATCTCCACCACCGAGATGCAGGCGATCCTCAACGCCGGTGCCCTGGACTCGATCGTCGCCACGATCGACGCCGGTGCCGACGCGGCCTCCGCCCGCAAGTGGTGGATGGGTGAACTGGCGCGCAGCGCCAACGAGTCGGGCACCTCGCTCGACGAGCTGGCGATCACCCCGGCGCAGGTCGCCCGGGTCACCGAGCTGGTCACCAAGGGCGACCTGAACGACAAGCTGGCCCGTCAGGTCATCGAGGGCGTCCTCGCGGGCGAGGGCACCCCGGACGAGGTCGTCGACAAGCGCGGGCTGAAGGTCGTCTCCGACGACTCCGCGCTCGGCACGGCCGTCGACGAGGCCATCGCCGGCAACCCGGGCATCGCGGACAAGATCCGCGGTGGCAAGGTGGCCGCGGCCGGCGCCCTGGTCGGCGCGGTCATGAAGGCGACCCGCGGTCAGGCCGACGCGGCCCGCGTCAAGGAGCTGATCCTGGAGAAGCTGGGCGTCAGCGAGGGCTGAGCCCCGAACGCGCGTACGGCCCCGGAGGACCTGTCCTCCGGGGCCGTGGTGCTGTCCGGGAGCCTGCGAGCTCGGGCGCAGGCCGGAGGCGGCCCGCGAGCCGCGCAGGGCTACGTGCGGCGCCCCACGAGCCGTACGAACCCGAGGGTGCGTCCCCCGTCGGCCCGGAGCGCCTCGGCGACCTTGGCGGCCGACTCGCGGTGCCACTGCTCGGGGCTCTCCTCGGCGATCACCTCGCACCACAGCAGCCAGTCCCGCCAGCCGTCCGGCTGCCAGTCCGCCGCCTCGACCTCGACGGCCCCGCCGCGGGACCAGTGGCGGCGCCACCAGCCGGCGGAGTGGAAGCACCACCAGTCGGGCTCCCACCACCGCTCGAGATGCTCCGGCGGCTCGTCGCCCGCCAACTCCTCCCGCAGGGCGGGCACCACCACCCCGATCCGTCCGCCCGGCTTCAGCAGCCGGGTCAGCGTGGGCAGGTAGAGGTCGTCGGTGCCGAAGTACTGGTAGGCGTCGATGCTCACGATCGCGTCGAAGCCGGCTTCGGCGAACGGCAGGTCATGGGCCTCGGCGCGCACCGGCAGCACCCGGTCGGCGAAGCCCGCCTCGGCGATCCGGCGGGCGTTGTCGTCGGGTGCGATCCACAGGTCGGCGGCGGTGACCTGGGCGTCGTACTCCCGGGCCAGGAAGACGGAGGTCATGGCCCGGCCGCAGCCCAGGTCCAGGACGCGGGCGCCGGGGCGCAGGGCGTCCAGGCCCAGCGCGGGTGCGAGCCACTCCAGCAGCCACAGGGCGTTCGGGCCCATCTGGTTCGCCACGACCCAGCGGGCGTCGTAGTGGTTGCTGCGGGGGTGGCGGGCGTGGGCCAGCCGTGCGGCGAGGTCCTCGTCCGAGGGTCCCGACGCGGGCGGCGGGGTGATGTCTGGCATCGGTGAACGGGCTCCTTGATCCGGGGAAGCGGAAGGGGATACGCAGCAGCCGGGCCGGACACTCAGAAGCGCTTTCCGCCGGACCCGGTACGCTCGCCCGCCATGAGTGGACGCCCCGATTCCGAGCACCCCGCGGACATAGCCGAGGCGGCCGACGTGCCCGGGACGGAGCCGGACGGATCGGAGCCGGGCGGATCGGAGCCGGGCGGGCCGGAGCCGGAGGGATCGGAGCCGGACGAGCCCGAGGACCCCGAGGGCCTTGAGGAGTACGACGCCCGCCGCGCCCGCTGGGCGGCGGTGGCCGCCGGCGCGCTGCTCGCCCTGGCCGGCCTCGCCGCCGCGGCGCTCCGCGTCACCGGCGCCGCGCCCGCCCTCGTCCCCGCCGCCTACGCCCTCGGCGGCGCCGTCTGCGTCCTTGCCGCCCTCCTGGGCGCCCGGGGCCGCACCCGCAGGGCGCTGTGGCTGCTGATCGCCGGGGTGGCCGTGATGGCTCTCGGAGACCAGTTCGACTGAGGTGACAGCGCGGCCGTTACTGTCCTGTGATCTGCCTCGCAGTCCTGTGAATAAGCCCACGAACGCGGCAAACGATCACTTTCGTTTGTAACAGTGGCTTTGCATTGCTCATGCGTTCTTTGCGGGCTGTTCCTTCCAAGGGTCACTGTTCCCGGTCAAAGATCCACACATCCACCCTGGGAGCAAGGTTCGTGGCAGCCCTCGCCCGCTGGTGTGTCCAGCGCCGCCTCGTCGCCGTACTGCTGTGGCTCCTCGCCCTCGGCGGGGTGAGCGCCGCGGCCTTCGCCGCGGGCAGCGCCTACTCCAACGACTACGAGGTCGCCGGCACCGAGTCGGGCCGCGCCACCGCACTCCTCCAGGACGGATTCCCCGACCTCGGCGGGGACAGCGACACCGTCGTCTGGCACACCGACCACGGCACCGTCCGCGCCGCCGACGTCCAGCAGACGATGACCCGGACCCTGGACGAGATAGCCGAACTGCCCGGCGTGGCCTCCGTCACCGGCCCGTACGACGGCCGGGGCACCGCCCTGATCAGCGCGGACGGACACACCGCCTACGCCACCGTCACCTTCGAGGACCGCGCCGAGGACATCGACCGGGCCGAGGCGCAGGCCGTCGTCGACACGGCGAAGGACGCCGAGACCGACGGGCTCCGGGTCGAACTCGGCGGCACCGCCTTCGGGCTCACCGAGTCCTCCGGCGGGCATCTCGCCGAGGTGGTCGGCGTGGCCGTCGCCGCGGTCGTCCTCTTCCTCGCCTTCGGCTCCCTCGCCGCCTCCCTGCTGCCCATCGCCACCGCCCTGGTCAGCGTCGGCACCGCCTACGCCGGGACCGTGCTGCTCGGGCACGTCATGACCGTCGCCGACTTCGCGCCCATGCTCGGCATGCTGATCGGGCTCGGCGTCGGCATCGACTACGCGCTGTTCATCGTCACCCGGCACCGGCGCGGCCTGAAGCGCGGCCTGCCCGTCACCGAGTCCATCACCAACGCCGTCGCGACCACCGGACGCGCGGTCGTGTTCGCGGGTGCCACCGTTTGCATCGCCCTGCTCGGCATGCTGATCCTGCGGCTGAACTTCCTCAACGGCGTCGCCATCGCCGCGTCGCTGACCGTGGTGCTCACCGTCGCCGCCTCCGTCACCCTGCTGCCCGCGCTGCTGTCCTTCATCGGCATGCGCGCCCTCAGCCGCCGCGAGCGGCGCCGGCTCGCCGAGCACGGACCGCAGCCGGAGCTGCCGACCGGTCTCGCCGCCCGCTGGTCGGCGTTCGTCGAACGCCACCCCAAGCTGCTCGGCGCCCTCGCCCTGCTCGTCATCACGATCCTCGCCCTGCCCACGCTCTCCCTGCGCCTGGGCACCTCCGACCAGGGCAACAACCCGCAGACCAGCACCACCCGCCAGGCCTACGACCTGCTCGCCGAGGGCTTCGGGCCCGGCGTCAACGGCCCGCTCACCCTGGTGACGCAGGTCGACGGCGGCGACGACCGGCTCGCCCTGGACAACCTCGACGCCACGCTCCGTGCCACCGAGGGCGTCGCCTCGGTGACCCCGGTCACCTTCAACACCGCCGGTGACACCGCCTACCTCACGCTCGTCCCCGACTCCTCCCCGCAGTCCGACCGGACCAGCGACCTCGTCGAGCGGCTCCGCTCCGAGGTGCTGCCCCGCGCCGAGACCGGCACCTCCCTGGACGTGCAGGTCGGCGGCGTGACCGCCGGCTACGACGACTTCGCCGACGTCATCGTCGGCAAGCTGCCCCTGTTCGTGGGCGCCGTCGTCGGCCTCGGCTGTCTGCTGCTCCTGCTCGCCTTCCGGTCCATCGGCATCCCGCTGAAGGCCGCCGCGATGAACATCGCCGCCGTCGCCGCGTCCTTCGGGATCGTCGTCGCCGTCTTCCAGTGGGGCTGGGGAAGCGAACTGCTGGGCCTCGGCCGGGCCGGACCGATCGAGCCCTTCCTTCCCGTGATCATGGTCTCCGTCCTCTTCGGGCTCTCCATGGACTACCAGGTCTTCCTGGTCAGCCGGATGTACGAGGAGTGGCTGGAGACCGGCGACAACCGGCGGGCCGTCCGCGTCGGCCTGGCCGAGACCAGCCGGGTGATCAACTCCGCCGCGGTCATCATGATCTCGGTGTTCCTCGCCTTCGTGCTCAGCGGCGACCGGGTCATCGCGATGTTCGGCATCGCGCTCGCCGCCGCCGTCGCCCTGGACGCCTTCGTCCTGCGCACCCTGCTCGTCCCCGCCCTGATGCACCTCCTCGGCGGCGCCAACTGGTGGCTGCCGCGCTGGCTGGACGCCCGGCTGCCGAGGATCAGCATCGAGGCGCCCGAAGTCCGCGCCGGCCATGAGAGGCTGGCCGACGTCGTGGAGGAGTTCGAACAGGAGCGACGGGACGATGTACGCGATACCGCTCGGTGACGACGGCGCCGAACTCAGGCCGCTGGAACCCTGGCACGCCGAGGAGTTCCTCGCGCACCTGGAACGGGGCCGGGACTTCATCAACCAGTACGTGCCCTTCGCCTCCAAGGCCCAGGACACCGCCGGCGCCCGCGAGGTCCTCCAGCGCTACGCCGACATGCGCGCCGCCGACACCGGCTCGCTGCACGGCCTGTGGCTGGACGGCAGGCTGGTGGGCGGGGTGCTCTTCCTGAACGTCGACGCCACCGCCCGCAACTGCGAGGTCGGCTGCTGGCTGGAACCGGCCGGCACCGGACGCGGGCTCGTCACCCGCGCGATGCGGGTGCTCCTGGACTTCGCCTTCGGGCCCCGGGGCATGCACCGCGTGGAATGGCACGCGGCGTCGGCGAACCAGCCCAGCCTCAACGTGGCCCGGCGGCTCGGCATGACCCGCGAGGGCGTGCTGCGCGAGAACTGGCCGCACCGCGGCGTCCGCCACGACACCGAGATCTGGGCGATCCTCGCCCCCGAGTGGCAGGCCGCACGCGAGCACACCGCTCACAACGATCATTAAGAAACCTCTCAGACAGCGTCCGTACGGTGCGAGACATGGGAACGAAGACAGTGGACGAGACGAAGACCGCCCCGGAGCACAAGGCCGTCGAGGCCACCGAACCCCAGGACGTCGACCAGCACGACGCCGAGGTCCTCCACAACGGCGGCGAGGACACCGACGACGGCTTCGACGCCAAGCCGGCCGGCACGGAGAACTCCTCCTTCGTCGGCCAGGGCGCCGCGGCGATCGTCGCCGCGGCCCTCGGCGTGGTGTCGCTGACCGGCGGCTGGGTCGGCACGGTGGCCTCGGCGCGCGAGGAGATCACCGGCCAGCTGGAGATGCAGGCCGCGACCAACGCGACCGTCGCCACGCAGCTGGAGGCCGTCTACGGCGACGCCTGGCAGGCCACCGCGCTGTGGGGCGGCGTCTTCGCCCTCGTCGCGCTGATCGTCGGCGTCGTGGTCCTGGCCCGCCCCGCCTTCGGCGCCCCGGGCAAGCCGCAGCCGGCGTGGATCAAGTCCGTCTCCTGGGCCGGCGTCTCGCTGGGCGTCGTCGGACTGCTCCTCGCGGTCCTCAAGTACACCGACGTCCTGCTCAGCCTGCCCTCCGCCGGCTGAATCACCGCAGCTCACAAGGGGCCCCAGGGCGTCCGTAAGCACCTTACGGACGCCCTGGGGCCCCTTCGTCGCATCTAAGGCCCCCGGCGCCGCCGAAGATGCGGAACTCTCCCGATGTGGCGGACCCCCCTGGGAAACGAGAGTGGAGCCATCGCAGAAAGCGAGCACCACACCACCGACTCTCCGCAGGGGACACCATGTTCGAGCACCACCTCCACCACGTCCGTTCCGCCGACCTGATTCGCGAGGCCGAGAACCAGCGGCTGGTCCGCGAGGCCCTCCGCGGCCGCCGCGCCGCCCGCCGGGAAGCCGCACGACGCGCCGCCGAGGGCGAGGTGCATACCTCCCTCCGCGGACGGCTCCGTTCCGCCCGCACCGCGTGAGCGCCGGGGGAGTGCGACGGGGCAACCAGCCCGCCGCACTCCCGAAAACCGGTGCCCCGCAGGCCGGGCCGCGTGCCATGCTCTGGCCCGTGGAGAGCCAGTCCGTCAGCCCGGTGTTCGTCGGCCGCACCGACGAGTCGCAGACCCTGAACGAGGCGCTCGCCCGCGCCGCCGCCGGAGAGCCGCAGGCATTCCTCATCGGCGGCGAGGCCGGCGTCGGAAAGACCCGCCTCGTCGAGGAGTTCGCGGCCCGGGCGGACCGCGCCGGAGCCGTCGTCGCACTCGGCGGCTGCGTCGAGATCGGCGCCGACGGACTGCCCTTCGCCCCGTTCTCCACCGCCCTGCGCGCCCTGCGCCGCGCCCTCCCCGCCGAACTGGCCGCCGCGGCCGCCGGCCAGGAGGACGAACTCGCCCGCCTGCTGCCCGAACTCGGCGAGACCGGCTCCGCACGCTACGACGAGCACGGCACCGCCCGCCTCTTCGAACTCACCGCCCGCATGCTGGAACGCGTCACCGCCGACCGCACCGTCGTCCTCGCCCTGGAGGACCTGCACTGGTCCGACGCCTCCACCCGCCACCTCCTCGCCTACCTCGTGCGCACCCTGCGCTCCGGCCGGCTGGTCGTCCTCGCCACCTACCGCTCCGACGACATCCACCGCCGCCACCCGCTGCGCCCCCTGCTCGCCGAACTCGACCGGCTGCGCACCGTCCGCCGGATCGAACTCGGCCGCTTCAACCACGCCGAGGTCGGCCGCCAGATCGCCGGGATCCTCGCCGCCGAACCCGCCCCCGACCAGGTCGACGCGATCTTCGAACGCTCCGACGGCAACGCCTTCTTCGTCGAGGAACTCGCCGTCGCCGCCCACGAGGGCTGCCGCACCGGCCTCACCGACTCCCTGCGCGATCTGCTCCTGGTCCGCGTGGAGGCGCTGCCCGACACCGCCCAGCGGGTCGCCAGGATCGTCGCCGAGGGCGGCTCCACCGTGGAGCACCGACTGCTGGCCGCCGTCGCCCGGCTCGCCGAGGACGACCTGATCGAGGCGCTGCGGGCCGCCGTCAACGCCAGCATCCTCACCCCCGCCCCGGACGGCGACGGCTACCGCTTCCGCCACTCCCTGGTCCGCGAGGCCGTCGGCGACGACCTGCTGCCCGGCGAGCGCTCCCGCCTCAACCGCGCCTACGCCCAGGCCCTCGAATCCGACCCCGGCCTCGTCCCCGCCGACGAACGGGTCATGCGGCTGGCCAGCTACTGGTACCACGCCCACGACCCCGCCAAGGCGCTGCCCGCCGTCCTGGACGCCTCCGTCACCGCCCGCCGCCGGCACGCCTACTCCGAACAACTGCGGCTCCTGGAACGCGCCATGGAGCTGTGGGAGGCCGCCCCCGCCGAGGTACGGACCACCCTGCGGCCCGTCGACTACACCGAGGTCTATCCCCCCTGCGGCTGCGACCCCGCCACCGCCCCCCTGCGCTATCTCGACCTGATGGCCGAGGCCGCCGTCGCCGGACGCCTCTGCGGCGAACGGGAACGCGCCCTGAAGATCACCAAGCGGGCCCTGCACCTGCTGGAGACCGAGGGCGACCCGCTGCGCTCCGCCTGGTTCTGGATCCAGCGCTCCCGGCTGGTCCAGGCACAGGCCCGCGGCGACGGCTGGGACGAGATCGCCACCGCACAGGAACTCGTCCGCGGACTGCCCCCGTCCGAGGTGCACGCCGAGGTACTGGCCACCGTGGCCTCCTGGGCCATGGTCCGCGCGCCGGGCCCCGACGCGGTGACCGCGGCCGAGCGCGCCGTCGAGTACGCCCGCATGGTGGGCGCCACCGACATCGAGCTCAACGCCCGCCTCACCCTCGGGGTCCTCCTGGTCGACGCCGGCGGCGCCGAGGCCGGGCTCGCCCTGCTGCACGGCGTCCGGGAGGAGGCGGTCCCGCTGGGGCTGCCGTCCGTGCTCGGCCGCGTCCACATCAACCTGGCCTCCGTCCTCGAAGGAATCGGCCGCTCCGAGGAAGCCGTCGACGTCCTGCGTGCGGGCCTCAGCCTCGTCCAGGCCCGCGGCCTGAAGGACTCCGAGGCATGGCTGTGGGCCAACCTCGCCGAGTCCCTGATCTCACTCGGCCGCTGGGACGAGGGCATCGAGGCCGCGCTCACCGCACAGCGCACCGGGCAGGTCGCCAAGCCGTGGGGCTGCGCCGCCCGCTGCCTCGCCCTCGTCGCCCTGGCCCGCGGGCACCACGACGAGGCCACCCGCCACCTGTCCGAGGGCCGCGCCTCCTACGGCGACCACGACCCCATGCCGCAGAACAACCTCCCCCTGGACCGCCTCGCCCTCGCCCTCGCCGCCGACGGGGGCCGCCTCCTCGACGCCCGCGCCGAACTCGCCCGCATCCTCGACCACGGCTTCCAGCCCGGCACCCAGCGCTACGCCTGGCCCCTGCTGCTGGCCGCCGCAGTCGCCGAGGCCGACGCCCGCGACCTGCCCGCCTTCGCCGAGGGCCGCGCCGAGACCCTGCGGAGCATCCACCGGGCGACGAAGACCCTCACCACCGACGTCCCCGTCTGGCGCGCCTACGACCACTGGGTCCGCGCCGAACTGGCACGCGCCGAGGGCCAGGCGTCCCCGGACCTGTGGTGGACGGCGGTCACCGCCTTCGAGCAGCTCCAGCGCCCGCACGACCTCGCCCAGGTCCGCCACCGCCTCGCCCAGGCCCTCCTCGCCACCGGCGGCGACGAGGACCGCGCCTCGGCGGCGGAGCTGCTCCGGCTGGCCCACGCCGTCGCCGACCACCTGGACGCCCGCCCCCTGGCCGAGGAGACCGCCTCGCTCGCCCAGCGGGCCCGGCTGCCCCTGGTGCCCGACGCCCGCCGGCCCCCGGACGGCACCCTCGGCCTCACCACCCGCGAACACGACGTCCTCCGCCTGGTCGCCGCCGGCCGCAGCAACCGCCAGATCGCCGAGGAGCTCTTCATCTCCCCGAAGACCGCGAGCGTCCACGTCTCCAACATCCTCGCCAAGCTGGGCGTCGCCGGGCGCGGGGAGGCCGCGGCGGTGGCCCACCGGACGGGACTGTTCGAGAAGGAGGAGGGCGAACGGGCACCGGCGGGCTGAGCGCCGCTCCCGCACGACCCGCCCCGCTACTTCACCCGCACCTCCAGGATCTTGTCGTCCCCGCCCTCCGGGGAGCCCCGTCCGTCCGTCTCGCTCGTCACCAGCCACAGCCTGTCGCCGCCGGCCGCGACCACCGTGCGCAGCCGGCCGTGGTCGCCCTCCAGGAACGCCTGGGGCTCCGCCGAGCTCTCCGTGCCCTTCAGCGGGATGCGCCACAGACGCTCGCCCCGCAGCCCCGCCATCCAGACCGAGCCCTCGGCGTAGGCGATACCGCTGGGCGACGCCTCGTCCGTGGCCCACTGGGCTATCGGGTCGTGGTACGCCGGATCGTCCGAATCGCCCTCCACCTCGGGCCAGCCGTAGTTGTCGCCCGGCTTGATCGCGTTCAGCTCGTCCCAGGTGTCCTGGCCGAACTCGGCCGCGAACAGGCGCTGTTCGGGATCCCAGGCCAGGCCCTGCACATTGCGGTGCCCGTAGGAGTACACGGGGGAGTCGGGGAACGGGTTGCCCGGCGCGGGCTCGCCCTCCGGGGTCATCCGCAGGATCTTGCCGCCCAGGGACTCCTTGTCCTGGGACAGCCCCTCCTCGCCGCTCTCACCCGTGCCCGCGTACAGCATCTTGTCGGGGCCGAAGGCGATCCGCCCGCCGTTGTGGACGAAGCCCTTCGGGATGCCTCGGAAGACCGTGTCGGGAGCGCCCAGTTGCTCACCGGCCGGCTTGTCCGTGTCGTAGAGCATGCGGACGATGCGGTTGTCCGAGGCGGAGGTGAAGTACGCGTAGACCATGCGGTCCGAGGCGTAGTCGGGGGAGAGCGCGAGGCCCATCAGGCCGCCCTCGCCGGCCGGGGACACCCCGGGCACCTCGCCCAGTTCGGTCTTCTTCCCGGTCTCCGTGTCGACCCGGGTGACGGTGCCCTCGTCGCGCGAGGAGACGAGGAGGTCGCCGTCGGGGAGCGGGGCCAGGCCCCAGGGGGATTTCAGCCCCTCGGCGACCGTGCGCACGACGGTGGCCGAACCCTTCGCGGGCGGGGTCTCCTCGGCCGCCGCCCCGGACGGGGGCGGCGCCGCCGGGGAGGAGCCGCTCGACGCGGTGGCGCCGCCCGAGGCGGACGGCTCCCCTTCCCCGTCGGAGGAACACCCGGCCGCCAGCAGGAGCGCGGCCGCGGCCCACACGGCCGTCACAGCTCGACGTTGCACGATCTTGGTCCCTTCGACGCGGCGAGTTCTACCTGTCATACACCGCCCGCGCCCCACAGGTTCCCGATCACCGCACACCGAACCGCGATCGCCCCGACGAGCCCCCGGCCACGGCCGGCCCCGGTCCCGCCGACCGACGAGTTCCGAGCGGGCCGGTTCCGGGCGGGCGCCGGACGAGGTCCCGACGAGAACCCGCCCCCGGCGCCCCCTCAGTCCCAAGACCCCGAGCCCTTCGGTCCCAAGACCCCAAGCCCTTCAGTCCCAAGACGCCAAGACCCCAAGACCCCAAGCCCTTCAGTCCCGAGACCCCAAGACCCCAAGACCCCAAGACCCCAAGCCCCTCAGTCCCAAGACCCCCGGGCCCCCGGCAGCGCCCCCAGCTCGGCCAGATCCTCCGCCGTGAGCCGCAGCCCCGCCGCCCCCGCGTTCTGCGCCACCCACCGCTCCTGCTTCGCCCCGGGCACCGGCACCACATGCGGCCCCTGGGCCAGTACCCAGGCCAGCGCCACCTGCGCCGGCGCGACCTCCGCCCCGTGCCGGCGGGCGACCCGGCGCAGCCCGGCCACGATCGGCTGGTTGGCCGCCATCATCTCCGCCGTGAAACGGGGGTGCCGGGCGCGCAGGTCGTCGGGTTCGAAGCCCTCGCCCGGCGTCAGCGTGCCGGTGAGGAAGCCGTTGCCGAGCGGCATCGCGGCCAGGAACCCGATCCCGCGCGCCGCGCACCACGGCAGCAGCGCGTCCAGCGCCTCCGGGGACCACACCGACAGCTCCGCCTGCACCGCGGCGACCGGGAAGACCTGCTGCATCCGCCGCAACTGCCGCAGCGTGGAGTCGTGCAGCCCGGCACCGGACCGGCGCCCGCCGCGCGCGCCCACCGCGCACAGGCCCAACGCCCGTACCTTTCCCGCCTGGACGAGCTCCGCCATCGCACCCCACGTCTCCTCGACCGGAACCTCGGGGTCCGCGCGGTGCAGCTGGTACAGGTCGATCACGTCCGTCTGGAGCCGCCGCAGCGAGGCGTCGCAGGCCCGTCTCACGTAGCCGGGGCGGCCGTTGGCCACGATGTGCTGCTCGCCGACCAGCAGTCCGACCTTGGTCGACACGAAGGCCTCCGGCCGGCGCTCCTTCAACACCCGCCCCAGCAGCAGCTCGTTGGTGAACGGCCCGTACATGTCCGCCGTGTCCAGCAGCGTCGAGCCCAGGTCCAGCGCCCGGTGCACCGCCCTCAGCGACTCGTTCCCACGCTGCCGTGATCCGCTGTACGCCCAGCTCATCGGCATGCATCCGAGTCCGACAGCCCCCACCGCGAGCGCCGCCGCGCCGATCGTCCTGCGCTCCACCTGGCCGTAACCCTCCCTCTTCCGCCACCCCAACCTAACCTCTGCCGTCCCGGCGGCCTGACATAGCCTCCTGGGCATGACTGCTGACGTGTGGCTTCCCATCCCCCCGGAAGAGATCGAGGGCCTTCCCGAGGGGCCGGACTATGTCTTCTGGGACGGCGCCGAGGAGTTCCCCGCGGACCCCGCCGCCTGCGCGTTCTACGTCGTCCCCTACATGAGGCCACCGGCCGTCGGGCAGCGCCCGCTGCCCAAGATGAGCTCCGTCGAGGTCGTCCAGACCCTGTCCGCCGGCACCGACCACATCGAGCCGGGACTGCGGCACCTGCGCCCCGGCGTCGCGCTGTGCAACGCCCGCGGGGTCCACGAGGCGAGCACGGCCGAACTCACGCTCGCCCTGATCCTCGCCTCGCTGCGCGGCATCCCGGACTTCGTGCGCGCCCAGGACAAGGGGGAGTGGCTCGGCGGCTTCCGGCCCGCGCTCGCCGACAAGAACGTCCTCATCGTGGGGTACGGGTCGATCGGCGCCGCCATCGAGGACCGGCTCGTGCCCTTCGAGGTGGCGCGGGTGGCGCGCGTCGCGCGCTCCGAGCGCACCACGGCGCGCGGTGTGGTGCATCCACTCACCGAACTGCGCGCCCTGCTCCCGGAAGCGGACGTCGTCGTCCTGTCCACGCCCCTCACCGAGGCCACCCGGCACCTCGTCGACGCCGGCTTCCTGGCACGCATGAAGGACGGCGCGCTGCTGGTCAACGTGGCCCGGGGCGGCGTCGTGGACACGAAGGCCCTGCTCGCGGAGGTGGAAACCGGGCGCATCACCGCCGCGTTGGACGTCACCGACCCCGAACCCCTGCCCCCGGGGCACCCGTTGTGGCAGGCGCCCGGTGTGCTCGTCAGCCCGCACGTCGGCGGCCCCACGTCCGCCTTCGCGCCGCGGGCCAAGCGACTGCTGGCGGATCAGTTGAGCCGATTCGTGAACCGGGAGCCGCTGCGCAACGTGATCCTTACGACGGGCGCCCCCGGCGGCCCGCCGACCGACGCGGCAGCCCCGTAATCCGGTTCGGGTACCCTCCGCGACCGCTCGAACGCTTTCCGTACCCGCATCCTCGCTGGTCGTCACGGAGCGTAGAGAACCTATGTCCCTGAGTGACGAGACTGGTGTATCGTCCCGACAGGGGCTGCGCCGCGCACCGTTCGGCGCCGGGGACGGACATGTGAGACTGTGAGGGGGGCGACGGGCGATGCACGGCCTATGGACCAACGATCCGACGCGGCGGGGCCGCCGACGACCCTGGCGCACCAGCGCGCGCAGACGAGGCCAGCACGGCCAGCACGGCGGCCATCACCACCAGCAGCGCAGGCACGGCGGCCGCCGGAGGCAGACGCACCCAGCGCCCCGGGACCCGCGGGACCCCGGAGCGGCGCGGACCGGGAGGGCCCGGTGAGCTCGCCGCCCCCCACGACCACCCTCAACGGGGCGTTCCGGGCCCGGCCCGTACCGGGCGTGCGGACCGGGCGCCCGTCCTCGGGCGGCGGGACCGGTGTGCTGCCCCAACTCGTCCTGGCCCTGGTCTGCGCGGGATACGCCGTCGGTTCCGCGCTCGGCTGGGGTTCGGAGCAAGCCGCCCTGGTCATGGGGGACTTCGGGCTCAGTGTCGCGGCGGGCGCCGCCGCCGTGTCCTGTTTCCTCTACGCCCGCGACCGCCGTATCCGCTTCCGTCCCGCCTGGCTGCTGTTCGGCCTCTCCTCGCTGATGGCGGCCCTCGGCAATCTGGTCTGGGGGTGGTACGAGGTCGTCCTCGGGCAGCCCGTGCCCAGCCCCAGCTACGCGGACGGGTTCTTCCTCTGCTTCGCCCCGCCGGCCATCGTGGGGCTGCTGGTGCTCGCCAAACGCCCGGTGACCAAGGCGGGTTGGGTCTGCCTCGGCCTGGACGCCTGGCTGATCGGCGGCTCCCTGCTCACCCTCTCCTGGAGCCTGGCCCTCGCGCAGACCGCCGCGCAGTCGGAGGCGGCGAGCGTGGCGCACACCGCGCTGTCGCTGGCCTACCCGATGCTGGACATCGCCCTGGTCAGCATGGTGCTCGTGCTGCACTTCCGGCGCTCCTCGGTGAACCGCACCGCGATCAACACCGCGATCGGCGCCCTCGCGCTGACCGTGATGTGCGACGCCCTGTTCACCTCGCCGCTGATGCACAACGACTACCGCTCCGGCCAACTCCTCGACGCGGGCTGGTTCGCGGGCTCGCTGCTGCTCGCCTACGCCCCCTGGGCCACACCCCGCGCCGACGAGGCCGAGCGGCAGGAGAGCGAGCGGCAGGAGGGCGAGCGGCAGGAGGGCGAGCGGTACGCGCGCGCGGCCCGCGAGCACCCGCCGGGCGAGCGCGGCGGCGACCACCCGCATCCGCCCGCGCCGGGAGGCGATCACGGCCGGTACCCGGTGGCCCGCCCGATCGCCGGCTCGCTCGCCGCCCTCACGCCCTATCTCGCCGCCGCCGTCTGCACGTTGGGGATCCTCTACAACGTCCTCAACGGCCGCAGCGTCGACCGCGTCGTGCTCATCACCGGCGGCACCGTCGTGCTCGCCCTGGTGATGCGCCAGGGCATCATGCTGCTCGACAACATCACCCTGACCCAGGAACTGGCGCAGAAGGAGAACCACTTCCGCTCCCTGGTGCAGGGCTCCAGCGACGTCATCATGATCGCCGCCCCGAACGGCATCCTCCGCTACGTCTCCCCGGCCGCGGCCGGCGTCTACGGCCGCCCCGCGGAGGAGCTGGTGGGGACCGAACTCGCCAACCTCATCCACCCGGAGGACCTGGGCTGCGTGGTGCACGAGGTGCGCCGCTTCCTCGCCGCCGCCCCACCCGAGGAACCCACCACGCGCATCGAGTGCCGGTTCCGCTCCGGCGACGGCGGCTGGCTGAACGTCGAGTCCACCGTCAACCGGCACCACGGCGGCCTGATCTTCAACAGCCGGGACGTGACCGAGCGGGTGCGCCTCCAGGCGCAGCTCCAGCACAACGCCGAGCACGACCCGCTCACCGACCTGCCCAACCGCGCCCTGTTCACCAAGCGGGTGCAGCAGGCCCTCTCCGGCCGCCGCGCCTCCGACCGGGGGGCCGCCCTGCGCGGCACCGCCGTCCTCTTCATCGACCTCGACGGCTTCAAGGCCGTCAACGACACCATCGGGCACCAGGCCGGGGACGAACTCCTCGTGCAGGCCGCCCGACGGCTCCACGAGGCGGTGCGGCACGGCGACACCGCCTCCAGACTCGGCGGCGACGAGTTCGCCGCCCTGATCGTCGGAGACGGCACCCGGGACCGCACCGCCCGCGAACGGCACATCCTGGAACTCGCCGACCGTCTCAGGGTCACGCTCTCCCAGCCGTACGTCATCGACGGCAACGATGTCCGGGTCGCCGCCTCCATCGGCGTCGCCTTCGCCGAGCCCGGCCTCGGCGCGGGCGAGCTGCTGCGCAACGCCGACCTCGCGATGTACCGGGCCAAGGCCGCCGGGAAGGGCCGGGTCGAGCTGTACAAGCCGCAGATGCAGCAGGACGTCGTACGCAAGGCGGAGCTGGTCACCCGGCTGCGGGCCGCGCTGCACGACGGCGAGTTCGCGCTGCTGCACCAGCCGGTGGTGCGTCTCGACGACGGCCGGATCACGGCCGTGTCCGCGCAGGCGCGCTGGCGGTCCTCGCAAGGCGTGCTGTACACACCGGCCGAGTTCCTGCGGGTGGCCGAGGACAGCGACCGGACCGCCGAGCTGGGCCGGTGGATGCTCCACGAGGCCGTCGAGCAGGCCGCCGAGCGCTGCGCCACGGGGCTCACGATGCCGGTGAGCGTCCGGATGACCGCACGCCGGCTGCTGGACCGCGGGATGCCGCTGGACTCGATCGAGGCCCTGCTCACCCGGCACGCCCTGCCGTCGGGCTCGCTGGTCATCGAGGTGGCCGACACCGACGTACGGGTCGGACTGGACGAGCTGGAGCGCCGGCTGGCGGCGCTGCGCAGAATGGGCGTCCGGATCGCGCTGGACGGCTTCGGCACCGGCAGCGCGGCGATCGTCGCGCTGCGCAGGCTCCCGGTCGACGTCCTCAAGCTGGACCGCGGGCTGGTCGAGGGAGTCGTGGAGTCGGCCCGGCTGCACAAGATCACCAGCGGTCTGCTGCGGATCGCCGGCGATCTGGGGCTCCTCTCGGTGGCCGACGGAGTGGATCTGCCCGAGCAGGTGGTGGCGCTGCGCGCGATGGGCTGCACCCATGGACTGGGCATGGCGTTCTCCGGCCCGCTGGACGAGTACCGGCTGCGCAGGGCGCTCGGATCCGGCCGGTATCCGGTCCCGCACGGACCGGTGGAGCCCGCCTTCGCCGGCCTCGCGAGCGAGCCCAAGGCGCGCGTCGCCATCGAGGGCGGATGGGGCTCGGCACGCTCCGCGGACGGCGACGGCACGGGCCCGCGCAGGCCCGACGGGCTGAGCGCGATCGTGGCCTCCACCCCGACCGCGGCGCCCGGGAGGTGAGGGCGATCTCGCACGGGACCGGGGCGGTTGGGTCCGCCCCGGGTGTGCCCACGGCATGCCCGGGCGGGCCGCGGCGTCGCCCACATGTTGAGACTCCCGTCCCACCACCTTGACACGCGGTGCGTGCCGGGGGGAGGGTCAGTGCCATGCGCACCCGAATTCTCGTACTTGGAAAGCGCGTCGGCTGACGCTGAGCCCCTTGACCGCTCAGCTTCCCACTCCGGCGCGCTCCCCTCGCTTGCCTTACGGCACGAGGGGTTTTTTGTTGCACCAGCACCAGTCGTACACCGTACAAACTTCGCAAAAACCCTCAGCATCGAGAAGAGAATGCCGATGACCGAGCAGGCCACCGGGGCCCATCATCCGCAGCCGCGGCCCCGTTCCGGAGGACAGCAGTCCACGCCCGAGCACGTGACGGGTGCGCAGTCCCTCATCCGCTCTCTCGAGGAGGTCGGCGCCGACACCGTGTTCGGCATTCCCGGCGGTGCGATCCTCCCGGCGTACGACCCGCTGATGGACTCCACGAAGGTCCGCCACGTCCTGGTCCGGCACGAGCAGGGCGCCGGCCACGCCGCCACCGGCTACGCGCAGGCCACCGGCAAGGTCGGCGTCTGCATGGCGACCTCGGGACCCGGCGCCACCAACCTGGTGACCCCGATCGCCGACGCGCACATGGACTCCGTGCCGATGGTGGCGATCACCGGGCAGGTCGCCTCGAAGGCGATCGGCACCGACGCCTTCCAGGAGGCGGACATCGTCGGCATCACCATGCCGATCACCAAGCACAACTTCCTGGTCACCAAGGCCGAGGACATCCCGCGGGTGATCGCGCAGGCGTTCCACATCGCCTCCACCGGCCGCCCGGGCCCGGTCCTGGTGGACATCGCCAAGGACGCGCTCCAGGCGCAGACCACCTTCTCCTGGCCGCCCACCATGGACCTGCCCGGCTACCGCCCGGTGACCAAGCCGCACGCCAAGCAGATCCGCGAGGCCGCGAAGCTGATCACCTCCGCGAAGCGCCCGATCCTCTACGTCGGCGGCGGCGTCCTCAAGGCGTCGGCCACCGCGGAGCTGAAGGTCCTCGCGGAGCTGACCGGAGCGCCCGTCACCACCACCCTGATGGCGCTCGGCGCGTTCCCCGACAGCCACCCCCAGCACCTGGGCATGCCCGGTATGCACGGCTCGGTGGCCGCCGTGACCGGTCTGCAGAAGGCCGACCTGATCGTCGCCCTCGGCGCCCGCTTCGACGACCGCGTCACCGGCAAGCTGGACAGCTTCGCGCCGTTCGCCAAGATCGTGCACGCCGACATCGACCCGGCGGAGATCGGCAAGAACCGCGCCGCCGACGTGCCGATCGTCGGTGACGCCCGCGAGGTCATCGCGGATCTGATCCAGGCCGTGCAGAAGGAACACAGCGAGGGCCACCGGGGCGACTACGAGGCCTGGTGGAAGGACCTCTCCCGCTGGCGCGACACCTACCCGCTCGGCTACGACCAGCCCGAGGACGGCTCGCTCTCCCCGCAGCAGGTCATCGAGCGCGTCGGCCGCCTCGCCCCCGAGGGCACGATCTTCGCGGCGGGCGTCGGCCAGCACCAGATGTGGGCCGCGCACTTCATCGACTACGAGAAGCCGGCCACCTGGCTCAACTCCGGCGGCGCCGGAACCATGGGCTACGCGGTCCCGGCGGCGATGGGTGCCAAGGCCGGAGCCCCGGACCGCACCGTCTGGGCGATCGACGGCGACGGCTGCTTCCAGATGACCAATCAGGAACTGACCACCTGCGCCCTGAACAACATCCCGATCAAGGTCGCGATCATCAACAACGGCGCCCTCGGGATGGTCCGCCAGTGGCAGACCCTCTTCTACAACCAGCGCTACTCCAACACCGTGCTGCACAGCGGCCCGGAGGCGGACGGCAAGCAGCCGAGCGCCGGCACCCGGGTCCCCGACTTCGTCAAGCTGTCGGAGGCCATGGGCTGTTACGCGATCCGCTGCGAGGACCCGGCCGACCTCGACAAGGTCATCGAGGAGGCGAACTCGATCAACGACCGCCCGGTCGTCGTCGACTTCATCGTCCACGAGGACGCGATGGTCTGGCCGATGGTCGCCGCCGGCACCTCCAACGACGAGATCATGGCCGCCCGGGACGTCCGCCCCGACTTCGGCGACAACGAAGACGACTGAGCGAGAGAGACGTACAGAACATGTCCAAGCACACGCTCTCGGTCCTGGTGGAGAACACGCCCGGCATCCTGGCCCGGATCGCCGCCCTGTTCTCCCGCCGCGGCTTCAACATCGACTCGCTCGCGGTCGGCGTCACCGAGCACCCCGACATCTCCCGCATCACCATCGTGGTGAGCGTGGACGACCTGCCGCTGGAGCAGGTGACCAAGCAGCTCAACAAGCTCGTCAACGTGCTGAAGATCGTCGAGCTGGAGCCCGGTTCGGCCGTTCAGCGCGAACTCGTTCTGGTGAAGGTGCGCGCCGACAACGAGACGCGCTCCCAGATCGTCGAGATCGTCCAGCTGTTCCGCGCCAAGACCGTCGACGTCTCCCCGGAGGCCGTCACCGTCGAGGCGACCGGTTCCAGCGACAAGCTGGAGGCGATGCTCAAGATGCTGGAGCCCTTCGGCATCAAGGAACTCGTCCAGTCCGGCACCATCGCGATCGGCCGTGGTGCGCGTTCGATCACGGACCGGTCGCTGCGCGCACTCGACCGGTCGGCATAACGACGGATCCGGGCGGCCGGGACACACCGGCCGCCCGCATGCCGAGACCCCAGACCTTCCCTTCCGCCCGCCGTCATACGGTGGGACGCAACACCTGCACACAAGGAGAGAACCCAAAGTGGCCGAGCTGTTCTACGACGCCGACGCCGACCTGTCCATCATCCAGGGCCGCAAGGTCGCGGTCATCGGTTACGGCAGCCAGGGCCACGCCCACGCGCTGTCGCTCCGTGACTCGGGTGTCGACGTGCGCGTCGGTCTGCACGAGGGCTCCAAGTCCAAGGCGAAGGCCGAGGAGCAGGGCCTGCGCGTGGTGACCCCCTCCGAGGCCGCCGCCGAGGCCGACGTCATCATGATCCTGGTCCCGGACCCGATCCAGGCCCAGGTCTACGAGGAGCACATCGCCCCCAACCTCAACGACGGCGACGCGCTGTTCTTCGGCCACGGCCTGAACATCCGCTACGGCTTCATCAAGCCCCCGGCCGGCGTCGACGTCTGCATGGTCGCCCCCAAGGGTCCGGGCCACCTGGTCCGCCGCCAGTACGAGGAGGGCCGCGGCGTTCCGTGTATCGCCGCCGTCGAGCAGGACTCCACCGGCAACGCCTTCGCGCTCGCCCTGTCCTACGCCAAGGGCATCGGCGGCACCCGCGCCGGCGTCATCAAGACCACCTTCACCGAGGAGACCGAGACCGATCTCTTCGGTGAGCAGGCCGTCCTCTGCGGTGGCACCGCCGCCCTGGTCAAGGCCGGTTTCGAGACGCTGACCGAGGCCGGCTACCAGCCGGAGATCGCGTACTTCGAGTGCCTGCACGAGCTGAAGCTCATCGTCGACCTCATGTACGAGGGCGGCCTGGAGAAGATGCGCTGGTCGATCTCCGAGACCGCCGAGTGGGGCGACTACGTCACCGGCCCGCGGATCATCACCGACGCCACCAAGGCCGAGATGAAGAAGGTCCTCGCCGAGATCCAGGACGGCACCTTCGCCCAGCAGTGGATGGACGAGTACCACGGCGGCCTGAAGAAGTACAACGAGTACAAGCAGCAGGACTCCGAGCACCTGCTGGAGACCACCGGCAAGGAGCTGCGCAAGCTCATGTCGTGGGTCAACGAGGACGCGTAAGCCCTCCGCGACGGGGTCGGAGCACATCGCTCCGGCCCCGTTGTCCAGCCTGTCCAGCCACGGACGGGTGATCCTTACGCAGTGGCGCAAAGCGCCGCTCGCGGCGCCACTACACTGCTGCACAACATACGCGTCAGGCCCACAGCGTCGTGCGTCTTCCACGCGGCCAAGCGACACCGTGGGATGCCAGGCAGACCTCCACGGCGCCGCTCCCCCTCCACCGCCTGCGGCCGTCGGGACGGCCGTCCGCATCGCAACTGTGAGGACTCACGTGAGCTCGAAACCCGTCGTACTCATCGCTGAAGAGCTGTCGCCCGCGACCGTCGACGCGCTCGGCCCCGACTTCGAGATCCGCCACTGCAACGGCGCCGACCGGGCGGAACTCCTCCCGGCCATCGCCGAGGTGGACGCGATCCTGATCCGCTCGGCCACCAAGGTCGACGCCGAGGCCATCGCCGCCGCGAACAGGCTGAAGGTCGTCGCCCGCGCCGGCGTCGGCCTCGACAACGTCGACGTCTCCGCCGCCACCAAGGCCGGCGTGATGGTCGTCAACGCCCCCACCTCCAACATCGTGACCGCCGCCGAGCTGGCCTGCGGTCTGCTCGTCGCCACCGCCCGCCACATTCCGCAGGCCAACGCCGCGCTGAAGAACGGCGAGTGGAAGCGCAGCAAGTACACCGGTGTGGAGCTGGCCGAGAAGACCCTCGGTGTCGTCGGCCTCGGCCGCATCGGCGCGCTCGTCGCCCAGCGCATGTCCGGCTTCGGCATGAAGGTCGTCGCCTACGACCCCTACATCCAGCCCGCGCGCGCCGCGCAGATGGGTGTGAAGGTGCTGTCGCTGGACGAGCTGCTGGAGGTCTCCGACTTCATCACCGTCCACCTGCCGAAGACCCCGGAGACGGTCGGTCTGATCGGCGACGAGGCGCTGCGCAAGGTCAAGCCGAGCGTGCGCATCGTCAACGCCGCCCGCGGCGGCATCGTCGACGAGGAGGCGCTGTACTCCGCCCTCAAGGAGGGCCGCGTCGCCGGCGCCGGTCTCGACGTGTACGCGAAGGAGCCCTGCACGGACTCCCCGCTCTTCGAGTTCGACCAGGTCGTCGCCACCCCGCACCTCGGCGCCTCCACCGACGAGGCGCAGGAGAAGGCCGGCATCGCCGTCGCCCGCTCGGTGCGCCTCGCGCTCGCCGGTGAGCTCGTGCCCGACGCGGTGAACGTCCAGGGCGGTGTCATCGCCGAGGACGTCAAGCCCGGTCTGCCGCTCGCCGAGCGCCTCGGCCGGATCTTCACCGCGCTCGCCGGCGAGGTCGCGGTCCGCCTCGACGTCGAGGTCTACGGCGAGATCACCCAGCACGACGTGAAGGTGCTCGAACTCTCCGCGCTCAAGGGTGTCTTCGAGGACGTCGTCGACGAGACGGTCTCCTACGTCAACGCCCCGCTGTTCGCGCAGGAGCGCGGTGTCGAGGTGCGGCTGACGACCAGCTCGGAGTCGGCCGACCACCGCAACGTCGTCACCGTGCGCGGCACCCTGGGCAACGGCGAGGAGGTCGCGGTCTCCGGCACGCTGGCCGGCCCCAAGCACCTGCAGAAGATCGTCGCGGTCGGCGAGTACGACGTCGACCTCGCCCTCGCCGACCACATGGTGGTGCTGCGCTACGAGGACCGTCCCGGTGTCGTCGGCACCGTCGGCCGGGTCTTCGGCGAGGCGGGCATCAACATCGCCGGTATGCAGGTCTCGCGCGCGGTCGCCGGCGGCGAGGCGCTCGCGGTGCTGACCGTGGACGACACGGTGCCGGCCTCCGTGCTGGCCGAGGTCGCCGAGGAGATCGGCGCGACGTCCGCGCGAGCGGTCAACCTGGCCTGACCCGCCGCCCGGGGGCCGAGGCCCCCGGGACGGCCCCCGTCATCGAACGCCGGTCGGACCGAGCAGCTCGGTCCGACCGGCGTTCGTGCGTTCCCGCGGCAGGTACATCACCGCGAGCACCGCCGCCCCCGTCAGTGCGACCGCCCCGGCGACCGCCGCCCCGTGCATCCCGCTGGTGAACGCCTCCCGTGCGACCGCCGCGAGGCCCGGCGTGGAGTCGGCGACCGCCAGGGCCCCGCCCAGCGTCTCGCGGGCCGGTTCCGGTGCCGAGGCCGGCATCTCGTGGCGGTAGACCGCCGTACCGATCGAGCCGAGCAGGGCCATGCCCAGCGCGCCGCCGAACTCCGAGCCCGTCTCCATCAGCGAGGACGCCGAGCCCGCCCGCTCCACCGGGGCGAGGCCCATCGTCAGGTCCATGATCTGGGACATCGCCACGACACCGCCGACCGCGAGCGCCGCGCACCCGGCGAGCAGCAGCCCCAGCGAGTCCGTCCCGACCAGGAACAGCAGCCCGAAGCCGGACGCGGAGATCAGCAGGCCGGCGGCGACGACATGGGCCCGCTCGACGCCCTTGTGCACCAGCTGGGTGGCGAACGGTGCGGCCGCGCCGATCGGCACCGAGGGCAGCAGCGCCCACAGGGCCGCTTCCAGCGCGCTCTTGTCGAGCACCGACTGCAGATACTGCGTGGTGAAGTACGCCGAGCCCATGATCCCGAACGCCGAGACCAGGTTCAGCCCGACCGCGGGGGCGAAGCCCCGGCCGCGGAACAGGGCGGGGGAGATCATCGGTGACGCCGTCGTGCGCTGGCGGTGCACGAAGAGGGCCGTGAAGAGCAGGCCGACGGTGATCGAGACGACGTAGCGGACGTTCCAGCCCTCGGAGGGGATCTCCTTCAGTCCGTAGATCACGGGCAGTACGGCCGCCATGGAGAGCGGGACGCTCAGCAGGTCGAAGCGGCCGGGGGCGGGGTTGCGCGACTCGGGGAGCAGCAGCGGGCCGAGGACCAGCAGCAGGGCCATGGCGGGCAGGTTGACCAGGAAGACCGAGCCCCACCAGAAGTGCTCCACGAGCACGCCGCTCATGACGGAGCCGAGCGCGATCCCGGCCGTCATCACCCCGGACCACAGGCCGATCGCCTTCGCCCGCTGGGCGGGGTCGGTGAACATCGTGCGCAGGATGGCCAGCGTCGAGGGCATCAGGGTCGCCCCGCCGATGCCGAGGACCGCGCGGGCCGCGATCAGCGTCTCGGCGCTGTCCGCGTACGCCGCCACCAGGGAGGCGGCGCCGAAGGCCGCGGCGCCGGTCAGCAGCAGGCGGCGGTGGCCCACGCGGTCGCCGAGCGCGCCCATGGTCATCAGCAGTCCGGCCAGGACGAAGGCGTAGATGTCGAAGATCCACAGCTGCTGGGTGCCGCTCGGCTCCAGGTCGGCGCCGATCGCCGGGATCGCGAAGTAGAGGACGGAGACGTCCATCGAGACCAGCAGCAGCGGCAGCATCAGCACGCTCAGCGCGGTCCATTCGCGCCGTCCGGCACGCGGGGGAGGGGTCGGGTTCGTCGTCATGCCGGTGAATGTACGCGCGTATTAAACGCCTGTCTAGAACGCACGTATGGGACGTGCGTATGGATCGGGGTAGTCTGGCCCGCATGGGACACCGTGAGGATCTGCTCGAAGGCGCCAAGAGCTGCCTGCTGGCGAAGGGCTTCGCGCGGACGACCGCGCGCGACATCGTCAAGGAGTCGGGGACCAATCTGGCCTCGATCGGCTACCACTACGGCTCGAAGGACGCCCTGCTCGCACAGGCGTACATCGCGCTCGTCGAGGGGATGGGCGACGCGTTCGAGGGCGACGGGGAGGCCGGGATCACCGCCGAGCCGGGCTCGGTCGAGCGGTTCGAGGAGGTGTGGTCGAACATCATCGCGACCATGCGCGAGCCCGGGTCGATCTGGCGGCTCAGCGTGGAGATCATCGCCATGGGCGACCAGCTGCCCGAGGTCCGCGACCACCTCGCCCTCGCGCAGCGCGAGGCCGGACGCGGGCTGATCCCGCTGCTGATGGGCGGACGCGAGGAGGACGTCACGGACGAGACCGCCGACACCCTCGGCATGTTCTACGTGACCCTGATGACCGGCCTCATCGCCCAGTGGACCTTCGACCCCCAGACCGCCCCCGGCGCGGAGCAGCTCACCGAGGGGCTGCGCCAGGTGATCGCGGCCGCCGGCAAGTCCTAGGGGTCCCTCTGGCGTCGCGGAGATTCGCCAGAAGGCCCTACAGCCGCGCCGCCTTGAGCACCATGTGCAGCAGCAGCCGGTGCTCACCGTCGTCCAGGTCGAGGCCCGTCAGCTGTTCGACGCGGGACAGGCGGTAGTAGAGGGTCTGCCGGTGGATGCCCAGCTCGGCGGCGGTGCGGGCGGCCTGGCCGGCCCGGTCGAGGTAGACCTCGGCGGTCCGGGCCAGCTCGCGGTGGGCGGGGGAGAGCAGCGGCGCCACCGCGGTGTCCCGCGCCGCTCCCGGGGGCAGCGCCGCCAGCAGCCGGTACGGGCCGATGCCGGCCCACTCGGCGACGGGCCCGAGCCGGGGCTCGGCGAGCACCGCGCGCGCCGCCGCGGACGCCTCCCGCCAGGCCGGCCCCAGTTCCGCCAGCCCGGCCCGGGCGGCCGCGATCCCGGCGCCCGCCCCCTCCGCGCGCTCCAGCAGCCGCCCCGCGGCGCCGGTCGCCGGGGTCAGCACCTCGGGGGAGCGCAGCCTGACCAGCAGGGCCAGGGCGTGGCCCGCCGCCCCCCACGGCACCGTGCACAGCGCCGTCGCGCCCGGCACCGCCCGCACCGAGGGGGCGTCGTCGGCGTCGGCCGACGGCCAGGGCGCCACGCAGACGACCGTGTGCGGGGAGTCGGCGCGCGCGCCCAGGGCCGCCCGGAGTTCGGCGACCGCCATGTCCCGCTGCCAGTCCCGCTCGGCGGTGAGGACCGCCCGCAGCTCCCGGGTCAGGTCGGCGCCGTGCTGGGCCTCGTCGGCGAGCAGGGCGCCGATCCGCGGGGTGACGTCCATGGCGGCGGCGAGCTGGCGGTCGGTGGGGCCGGGGTCGTCCTCCAGGAGCCAGACGTAGCCGAGGACGACACCCCGATGGCGTACCGGCAGGCAGATCCGGCCGCGGTAGACGCCGGCCTCCGGGGTGGGCGGGATGCGGACGGGGGCGCTCGCGCGGGTGATGCCGAACCCCTCGAACCAGCTGCGGACCGCGGCGGTGGAGCGCCGGGTCAGGATCGAGCGGGTGCGCACCGGGTCCAGGGCCGAGGCGTCCAGCGCGTCCTCGCTGTCGTAGGTGCCGAAGGCGATCAGCTCGAAGTCGCGGTTCTCCAGTGTCGCGGGGGCGCCCAGCAGCTCCGAGATCTCGTCCACCAGCTCCTGGTAGTCACCCTTGTAATCGGTCGCCACCCGGGCATTCTCCCTCATCCGGCCGACCGCTTCATACATATGTATGAGATCCGTGGCGCGGATGCGTGACAGCTGTAGATGGCCGAGGATCGGAGGGATCCTTAGATTTCACGGTGGTTCTCCGTGCCGTACCCGAATCGTGGGGAAGCGGCCTGTTTCTGATGGTTTGTGGAGGTGCCCCGTGCTGGGTCCCGTGATTCTCGCCGCGTCGCGCAGTGACCGGATGCGACGTCTGGTCTCGGCGGCCCCGGTCACCAAGCAGGTCGTCGACCGCTTCATCCCCGGTGAGACCGTCGCCGAGATCGTGCCGATCATCGAGGACCTCACGGCCAAGGGTCTGGAACTGACCATGGACGTGGTCGGCGAGGACATCACCACGCCCGGGCAGGCCGAGGCCGCCCGCGACGCGTACCTGGAGCTGATCGACCGGCTCAAGGGCCTCGACCTCGGCACCCGCGCCGAGATGTCGGTGAAGCTGTCCATGTTCGGCCAGGCGCTGGAGGGCGGCCACGAGCTGGCCCTCGCCAACGTCCGCCCGGTCGTCGAGGCCGCCGCCGCCATCGGCACCACGGTCACCCTGGACGCCGAGGACCACACCACCCTCGACTCGATGTTCGCCATCCACGACGAGCTGCGCGAGGACTTCCCGCAGACCGGCTGCGTCATCCAGGCCTACCTCTTCCGCACCGAGGACGACGCCCGCCGCCTCGCCGCGAACGGCAGCCGCGTCCGCATCGTCAAGGGCGCCTACAAGGAGCCCGCCTCGGTCGCGTACCAGGACAAGGGTGAGATCGACAAGGCGTACGTCCGGGTCATGCGCATCCTCATGGAGGGCTCCGGGTACCCGATGATCGGGTCCCACGACCCCCGTCTGATCTCCATCGCCCAGGAGCTCGCCCACCGCGCCGGCCGCAAGCTCGACGAGTACGAGTTCCAGATGCTCTACGGCATCCGCGGCGAGGAGCACCTGCGCCTGGCGGCCGAGGGCCACCGCATGCGCGTGTACACAGCGTACGGCACCGACTGGTACGGCTACTTCATGCGGCGGCTGGCGGAGAAGCCGGCGAACCTCCGATTCTTCGCCCGCAGCATGCTCACCCGAGGCTGAGAGATGACGCTCACGCAGAGGCCTTTCGGCCGGGGGTCCGGGGGTCGTCCCCCGGGAAGGCACAGTATGCGGCGGCTGGCGGAGAAGCCGGCGAACCTCCGATTCTTCGCCCGCAGCATGCTCACCCGAGGCTGAGAGATGACGCTCACGCAGAGGCCTATCCGCCGGAGGTCCGGGGGGCGCCCCCCGGGAGAGCACAGCTTCGTCCGGTCGATGGTCAGCAAGGGCTGAGCCCGAAACACCCGCTCACGTACAAGGAGTTACGGATCTCATGGACGCTGTGACCCAGGTCCCCACCCCCGTCAACGAGCCGGTGCACGGCTACGCCCCCGGCTCGCCCGAGCGCGCCCGCCTGGAGGTCAAGCTCAAGGAGCTGGCCGACAACCCGATCGACCTGCCGATGACCATCGGCGGCGAGAAGCGGATGGGCGGCGGCGAGGCCTTCCAGGTCGTGCAGCCGCACAACCACAAGGCCGTGCTCGGCACCTACCGCAACGCCACCGAGGCCGACGCGCAGGACGCCGTCGACGCGGCCCTCGCCGCCGCCCCGGCCTGGCGCGCGATGTCCTTCGACGACCGCGCGGCGATCATCCTGCGCGCCGCCGACCTGCTCTCCGGCCCCTGGCGCGAGACGCTCGCCGCCTCCACCATGCTCGGTCAGTCCAAGACCGCCCAGCAGGCCGAGATCGACACCCCCTGCGAGCTGGTCGACTTCTGGCGCTTCAACGTCGCCTACGCCCGCCAGATCCTCGCCGAGCAGCCCCCGGCGAACTCCCCGGGCGTGTGGAACCGCATGGACCACCGCCCGCTGGAGGGCTTCGTCTACGCGATCACCCCGTTCAACTTCACGGCCATCGCGGGCAACCTGCCGACCGCCCCGGCCCTGATGGGCAACGTGGTCGTGTGGAAGCCGTCCCCGACCCAGACCCACGCCGCCGTGCTGCTGATGCGGCTGCTGGAGGAGGCCGGTCTGCCCAAGGGCGTCATCAACCTGGTCACCGGCGACGGCATCGCCGTCTCCGAGGTCGCCCTGAACCACCGCGACCTGGCCGGCATCCACTTCACCGGTTCCACCAAGACCTTCCAGTACCTGTGGAAGACGGTCGGCACCAACATCGAGAAGTACCGCTCGTACCCGCGCCTGGTCGGTGAGACCGGCGGCAAGGACTTCGTCGTCGCCCACCCGTCGGCGGACCGCTCGGTGCTCAAGACCGCCCTGACCCGCGGTTCCTTCGAGTACCAGGGCCAGAAGTGCTCGGCGAGCTCCCGCGCCTACATCCCGGCCTCCATCTGGAACTCCGGTTTCAAGGAGGAGTTCGCGGCCGAGGTCGACTACCTGACCATGGGTGACGTCACCGACCTGTCGAACTTCATCGGCGCGGTCATCGACGAGCGGTCCTTCGCCAAGAACAAGGCGGCCATCGACCGCGCCAAGGCCGACCCGGCCTGCACGATCGTCGCGGGCGGCACCTACGACGACTCGGTCGGCTACTTCGTCCGCCCGACCGTCATCGAGTGCGCCGACCCGGAGAACGAGGTGTTCACCACCGAGTACTTCGGCCCGATCCTCGCCGTGCACGTCTACGAGGACGACCAGTACGACGAGATGCTGACCCAGATGGAGTCGGTCTCCGACTACGCCCTGACCGGCTCGGTCATCTCCGCCGACCGCGCGGCGACGGCGTACACCATGGAGAAGCTGCGCTACGCGGCCGGCAACTTCTACATCAACGACAAGTCGACCGGCGCCGTCGTCGGCCAGCAGCCCTTCGGCGGCGGCCGTGCCTCCGGCACCAACGACAAGGCCGGCGCCCCGCAGAACCTGATGCGCTGGACGCTGACCCGCGCCATCAAGGAGACGCTGGTCCCGCCGACCGACTACGGCTACCCGCACATGGGCTGACCCCCCCCGCGACGGGCGCCCGCCCGTCCCGTGAACCCCGCCCCCGCTCCGGATCCCCCCTCCGGACCGGGGGCGGTTTCACGCGTAGCGGGCCCGGCTCACCCGGGCATCTCGGTGCGCTCCCACCACTCGTAGACGGGGAGGGCGCCCGCGGGGGTGTCCGCCGAGCGCGAGGTCGGGCGGAAGTGCTCGTAGCCGTTGCGGAGCTCGATCTTGACGTCGGGGCCGGGGGCCGGGACCGGGACGATCCGCTCGGGGAGGTCGTCCGGTCCGCCTTCGAGGAACACCTGCTGCGTGTCGGTCATGAGGTCAGGTGTTCCCCGGTCGCCGCCGGGGGCGGTGCGGCGCGGGGAGGATCAGCCGTGTGGGCGATCCGCGCCCACGCGGTCATTGCTCCCCGGCACCCGCGCCCACGGTCCGGCCCAGGAAGTCCCGCATCAGCGCGGCGATCTGCGCCCCGTGCGTCTCCAGGGCGAAGTGGCCGGTCGGCAGCAGGTGGATCTCCGCCTTGGGCAGGTCCCGCCGGAAGGCGAGCGCCCCGGCCGGGACGAAGATCTCGTCGTGCCCGCCCCACACGGCGAGCAGTGGCACCCGGCTCTCGCGGAAGTACGCGTGGAAGGCCGGGTACAGGGCGAAGTTGGAGCCGTAGTCGGAGATCAGGTCGAGCTGGATCTCCGACTGGCCGGGGCGGGCCATGTCGGCCGCGTCCCGCTCGTAGGCGTCGGGGCTGACCAGGTCGTGCTGGTCCTCGGGCACGCCGTGCAGGTACTGCCACCGGATGCCGTCGGGGCTGGAGATCTCCCGTACGGCCGCCTCGGTCCTCTCGTTGCGCTCGGCGATCAGCGCCAGCACCGGCGCCCAGGCCTCGGCGCCCAGGCCGTCCTCGTAGGCGTTGCCGTTCTGGGTGACGATCGCGGTGACCCGCTCGGGGTGGGCCAGGGCCAGGCGCAGGCCGATCGGGGCGCCGTAGTCCTGGATGTAGAGGGCGTACCGCGCGAGACCGAGGCGCTCGGTGAACTCTCCGGTGATCGAGGCCAGCTCCTCGAAGGTGTAGCGGAACTCCGCGGCGGACGGCGTCGCCGAGCGGCCGAAGCCGAGGTGGTCCGGGGCGATCACCCGGTAGCCGTCGGCGAGCAGCGGGATCAGCTCGCGGAACATGTGCGAGCTGCTGGGGAAGCCGTGCAGCAGCAGGAGCACGGGCGCGTCCTTCGGCCCGGCCTCCCGGTAGTGGATCTCGTACCCGCGGACGGTGGTGGAGCGGTGGTGAACCCGGTGGGTGGTCATACGGGCATCGTGACCCGCCCGCATCTAACCAGTCAAGTGACTTTTAAAGGTTAGGTGTGGGCGCGGACCGTCTCAGATAGTAGGAAGTCCGAGTAATTGTGGAGACAGAAGCGGTGGGCTCCCTTAACTTTGTAGGAGCCGAACGTGTCGCTCGATCAAGCGAACGGCGGATGTGAGCCGGGCCCCTTGCAGGCAACCCCTGCGGCACCGCTCCCCGCCCCACCCGGCGTCTCGTAACCCCCCTTCCGCACTCCCTGATTTCGAAGGAGTCGATTTCCCATGGCCGAGACGACCGCCCGCCGAGTGCGTCACCTCACCCCCGCGAACGAGTCCGACCGCAAGAACGCCGCCGCCGCGCTCCAGCGCGCGCTCGACCGCCGTGACAACGGCGGCTCCACCGGCCACTGAGCCGGTCCCCACAGCGCCGGGAGCCGCGACCCGCGCGAGGTGCGGCGCGGCCCTACGCGCCGCGCCGCACCTCGAAATGGTCGACCCGCCTGCCGTCGTGGGCCAGCGCGGACACCTTCAGCCGGGGCCGCGCGCCGCTCTCGGCCTCCACCTTGAGCAGCGAGAAGCCCCGGTAGCGCACCCGGGACCACTCCACGGTCTCCTTCCGGGCGTTCCGTGACCGCGTCCAGTGGAAGGTGTCGACCGACTCCAGGTCCTTCACCCGGCCCTCGTAGCTCTCCGCCACGCCCGGCGGGAAGCCGTACAGGTCCTTGCCGCCCCCGCCGGCCGTCACGTACACGGTCCCGTCCCGCGACGGATCCGTGGCCCCGCCGATCGGCACCGGGCGGCCCACCTCGCCGTTCCTGATGGCGTCGGTCCGCTCGTACACATGGTTGTGGCCGTTGATCACCAGATCCACCCGGTGCTCGGCGAAGAGCGGCAGCCACTCCGCGCGCACCCCGCCGTCCGAGGCGTGCGTCGACGTCGAGTAGGCGCAGTGGTGGAAGAAGACGACGACGAAGTCCACCCCCTCCGTCGCGCGCAGCTCACGCAGCCGCCCGGCCAGCCACTTCGTCTGCCGGCCCCCGGTGTGCCCGAGGTTGGCGGGGATCTCGTACGACACGTCGTTGGCGTCCAGCGCGACGACGCCGACGTTGCCGTAGACGAAGGAGTAGACCCCGGGCGCCGTCCGCGGGTCGAAGCCGCTGTCCGGGAGGCTGAAGCGGGCCAGTTGGCCGCCGTAGCCGTCCGGCGAGTACCAGGCCTCCATGTCGTGGTTGCCGGTGGTCACCATCCACGGCACCGACCGCGCGACCTGCTCGTTCTGCTTCAGGAACAGATCCCAGAACCCGGGGTCGTAGCCGTCCTCCTCGGTGCCCCGGCCCTTGGCGTTGGCGTAGCAGATGTCACCGGCGTGCAGATGGAAGGCGGGCTTCTGACGCAGCACCAGCTGGTCGCCGGCCTCGGCCGCGTCGCTGACACCCTGGTCCCCGAAAGCCGTGAAGACGAAGGGACCGGGGCTCGCCGGAGCGGTGCGGAAGGGGACGACGCTCGCGCGGTGCTCCGTCGAGGCGGGGTCGAAGCCGTCGTGGCCGACGCCGTAGTAGTACGTCGTGTCCGGCAGCAGGTCGTCCAGCGCCGCGTGCACGTAGTACTGGTCGAGCGCGAGGCGCACCCCCCGCACCCCCGGGGTGTGCAGGGCGCGGATCTCCGCCGCCACCTTGGCGCCCAGCTCGTCGGGGCGCGCGCCGATCCGCACGTAGGGCCGCTTCACCGCGGCCGGCACCTGCCAGGAGACGCGCATCGCGGTCCGCGGATCGGCGCCGAAGGCGAGATGACGGCCGAACGGCGTGACCGCCGAACCCGGCACCTTCGAGGTGGCCGTGGGCCCCGCCGCCGGTGCCCCCGGCCCCGAGCAGCCGGTCAGCAGGCCGCCCGCCACCGCCCCCGCCGTCACCAGCGCCCGGCGCCGGGTGAGCTTCGTGCGCGCGTACTCGTACTGCTCGGCCATGCTCATCCGGCGGGCGAGCCGCGGCGGAACGCCGATGTCGGGGAGGTCCATGCTGGAGAACTTCCCAGCGAAGCCCAACGCCCGTGGGGCGTACGGGTGAACGGAGACCGACACGATGGGGCGACCGCGGACCGGATGTCCGTATGGCGGACAGCGCATGTCATTCCATGGGACGAGGAGTAGGGTCGCCGACATGTCTCGCAGCATCAATCTCGCAGTGATCCCCGGTGACGGCATCGGCCAGGAGGTCGTGGCCGAAGGTCTGAAGGTCCTCTCCGCCGTCCTGCCGCAGGACGTGAAGCTGGAGACCGAGGAGTACGACTTCGGCGCCCGGCGCTACCACGCCACCGGTGAGACCCTCACCGACGCCGACCTCGACGCGCTCAAGAAGCACGACGCCATCCTGCTCGGCGCCATCGGCGACCCCTCGGTCCCGTCCGGCGTCCTGGAGCGGGGCTTCCTGCTCAAGCTGCGCTTCGCCTTCGACCACCACGTCAACCTGCGTCCGTCGAAGCTCCTTCCGGGTGTCGCCACCCCGCTGGCCGGCGAGCCGGAGATCGACTTCGTCGTCGTCCGCGAGGGCACCGAGGGCCCGTACACGGGCAACGGCGGCACCATCCGCAAGGGCACCGCGCACGAGGTCGCCACCGAGGTCTCCGTCAACACGGCCTTCGGTGTCGAGCGGGTCGTCCGGGACGCCTTCGCCCGCGCCCAGGCGCGGCCGCGCAAGAAGCTGGCGCTCATCCACAAGAACAACGTGCTGGCCTTCGCCGGTCACCTGTGGACGAACGTCTTCAACAAGGTGGCCGAGGAGTTCCCCGAGGTCACCACCGAGTACATGCACGTCGACGCGGCGACCATCTACCTGGTCACCCAGCCCGAGCGCTTCGACGTGATCGTCACCGACAACCTCTTCGGCGACATCATCACCGACCTCGCCGCGGCCGTCTCCGGCGGCATCGGCGTCGCCGCCAGCGGGAACATCAACCCCGCCGGCGACTTCCCCTCGATGTTCGAGCCGGTCCACGGCTCCGCGCCGGACATCGCCGGCCAGGGCAAGGCCGACCCCACCGCCACGGTCCTGTCCGTCGCCCTGCTCCTGCGCCACCTCGGCTACGACGCCGAGGCGGCCCGCATCGACGAGGCGGTCTCCGCCGACCTCGCCGAGCGCACCGGCAAGCCCGCCCGCTCCACCACGGAGATCGGCGACGCCCTCGTCGTACGGGTAGCCGGCTGACCCTGCCGCGCTCCAAGCCGCCGGGTCACTTCGTGCCCGGCGGCTTCCCCATGTCCGCCGCCGGGTGCCACCATCTTCACCTGGGCCGCATTCACGCCGTTTCGTCCACGGCAGGCCGCGCGCGATAATCGAACGCGGAGCCGCGAAATGAGGGAATGCTCGGACGTCCTAGCACTGGCCACGGGCAGTACGGGGCGTGTGCGGCCCTGCCACATCCACCGGTAACCGCATTCCCCGGGGGGCGACCCCCGGACCCCCGGCCGGACGACCGGACGCTGCCCAGCCGTTCGCCAGGAAGCGAAGGACACTTACATGACGACGCCCACGATCGAGCTCAAGCCCTCCGCCAGCCCGCTCGCCGACGCACAGCGCGCGGCGATCCTGGCCGACCCCGGGTTCGGCCGCCACTTCACCGACCACATGGTGACGATCAAGTGGACCGAGGGCCGCGGCTGGCACGACGGGCAGCTCGTCCCGTACGCGCCGCTCTCCCTCGACCCGGCCACGATGGTCCTGCACTACGCGCAGGAGATCTTCGAGGGCCTCAAGGCGTACCGCCAGCCCGACGGCTCCGTCGCCACCTTCCGCCCGGACAAGAACGCCAAGCGCTTCCAGGCCTCCGCCCGGCGCCTGGGCATGCCCGAGCTGCCGGTGGAGACGTTCATCGAGGCGTGCGACGCGCTGGTGAGGCAGGACTCGGCCTGGGTCCCGGCGCACGGCGGCGAGGAGTCCCTCTACCTGCGCCCGTTCATGATCGCGACCGAGGTCGGCCTCGGCGTGAAGCCGGCCAACGAGTACCTGTTCCTGGTGATCGCCTCCCCGGCCGGCGCCTACTTCCCCGGCGGCGTGAAGCCGGTCTCCATCTGGGTCTCCGAGGACCACGTCCGCGCGGTGCCCGGCGGCATGGGCGACGCCAAGACCGGCGGCAACTACGCCGCGTCGCTGCTCGCGCAGGCGGAGGCGGCGGCCGAGGGCTGCGCGCAGGTCTGCTACCTCGACGCGGTCGAGCGCACGTGGGTCGAGGAACTCGGCGGCATGAACCTGTACTTCGTCTACGGCGACCGCATCGTCACCCCGACGCTCACCGGGTCCATCCTGGAGGGCGTGACCCGCGACTCCCTGCTCGGCGTCGCCCGTGACCTCGGGTACACGGCCGAGGAGGGGCGGATCTCCGTCGACCAGTGGCAGCGCGACTCGGAGAACGGCTCCCTCACCGAGGTCTTCGCCTGCGGCACGGCCGCGGTGATCACCCCGGTCGGCACGGTCAAGCGGACCGGCGCCCAGTGGCAGCAGAGCGGCGGCGAGCCCGGCGAGGTCACGCTGAAGCTGCGCCAGGCCCTGCTGGACATCCAGCGCGGCACGGCGGCGGACCGGCACGGCTGGATGCACCCCCTGGGCGACTGAGACGAGCGGCATCGAAGCGGGCGTTAAGGGGCTGCCGCCTCCGGACGCCCGCTTCGGTCTGTACGGCCTCGCTGTCGAGCTCCGGACGAGACCGTCGCCGATGCGGGCGCCCAGGGGCCGCCGCCCCGCATCGGCCTATACGGCCTCGTCCTCGAGCACCGGACGCCCCGGAACCCCCACCTCCGCGGGAACCGTGCCCGGGACCGACACCAGGTAGGCCGCGCCGCCCACCAGCCCCGACAGCAGGAAGCTGCAGTCCACCCCGCCGGTCAGCGCCAGCAGCGGCCCCTCGTACGACGGCAGCGCCACCGCGAGCACGCCCACCGTCGCGCCCAGCGCCCAGGACACCGTCGCCGCGATGTTCCAGCCGCCCCGGTACCAGTAGATCCCGCCCCGAGAGCGGCGGTTGAAGACCTGGAGGGCCTCGGCGTCGTACCCGCCCCGGCAGCGGGCGAAGCCGATCAGGGTGATGACCGCCCAGGGTGTGCCGATCGCCGTCAGCAGCAGGACGAACGAGGTCATCGCGTCCTGCGCGCTGGAGGCGTAGTGGCCGACGAAGACGCAGGCCGTGGCGACGACGGCGACCGCGCAGGTGGCCGTGGCCCGGGAGGCGCGGGGCAGGATGGCGTCCAGGTCCAGGCCCATGGAGTACAGCATCAGCCCCGCGTTGCCGACCGAGCCTGCACAGGCGGCGAGCAGCAGCGGCACCAGGTACCAGGAGGGCGCCGCGTCCACCAGCGGACCGGCGTAGTCCAGGGCCGCGCGCGCCGCGAACGCCGTGAAGGTGCCGAAGAGCTGGGGGACGAGCAGGCCGAGGGCCAGGCCCAGCCAGGTCGCGCGCAGCACCCGGCGCGAGGAGTGGCGGGCGGGGGAGATGTAGCGGGTGTAGTCGCCCAGGAGGGTGATGAAGGCGATCGGCCCCGACAGACCGGCGGCGACCGTGGCCAGCGCCCAGGTCGGCCAGAACCCGCCGAGCAGATGGCCGCCGGCCTCGGGGAGCGCGGCGGTGGTGAAGTCCGGGGCGTAGGCGAGGACGCCGAGCAGCAGCAGTGCCGTCATGCCGACCGCGAGGACGCGGGACATGGCGAGCAGCACCCGGTACCCGTACACCGCGCCGGCGACCGTGGCCGCGGAGAGCAGCCCGTAGACCACGCCGTAGGAGACGTCGTTCACCGGCAGGCCGAAGAGGCGGTTCAGGGCGCCGAGCATCACGTCGCCGCCGATCCACACGGTCAGCGCGGTGTAGCCGAGGGCCAGCAGCAGTCCGACGACCGAGCCGACGAGCCGGCCGCGCACCCCGAACTGGGCGCCGGACGACGTGGAGAGGTTGGTCGCCGTGCGCAGGGAGATCAGGGCGAGCGGCGCGGTGAGGACCGTGCCGACGGCCGTGCCCACCAGGATCGAGCTGACCGAGGCCCACCAGCCGAGGCCGAAGGAGGGCGGCAGCCAGCCGAAGACGATCACACCCAGGCAGAGGTTCGAGCCCAGCAGGATCGAGACGAGGTCACGGGGCCCGCTGGTGCGTTCCCCCTCGGGGATGGTGTCGACGCCCCGCTGTTCCATCGGCATGGCTGGTCTCCCTTGATCGGCCGCCCGAAAGTTTGAGCGGCGTTCAATGTGGACCTGTGCACGGTCGCACGTCAATCTTTCCTTCGCGGGAATGTCATGCTTAGAGTGATGCTCTAAAAAGGAGGTGCCCGCGTCATGAGACTGACCCCCACCGAACGTGACCGGCTGCTGCTCTTCGGAGCCGCGGAGCTGGCCCGTGCCCGCCGGGCCCGTGGCCTCAGACTGAACGTGCCGGAGGCCACCGCCCTGATCGCGGACACCGTCTGCGAGGCCGCCCGGGACGGCAGGCGGCTCGCCGAGGCCGTCGAGGCGGCCCGCTCGGTGCTCGGCCCGGACGACGTGCTGCCCGGCGTGGCGGACGTGGTCACCGAGGTGCACGTGGAGGCGGTCTTCGACGACGGCTCCCGGCTCGCGATCGTCTCCGACCCGATCGGCGGCTCCCTCGGCGCCGAGGCCCCGGGCGCGCTGCTGC
Organism: Streptomyces sp. NPDC000983; assembly: GCF_040299205.1. NCBI lineage: Bacteria > Bacillati > Actinomycetota > Actinomycetes > Kitasatosporales > Streptomycetaceae > Streptomyces > Streptomyces sp. NPDC000983. The sequence goes on from NZ_JBEPBM010000007.1 coordinate 92,066, forward strand.
CCGGCCCGGAGCACCCCGAACCGGAGGCGGCACTGCGCCTGCCGGTCACCAACACCGCCTCCGTGCCGGTCTCCGTCACCTCCCACTTCCACTTCTTCGAGGCCAACCCGCGCCTCGACTTCGACCGCGCCCGGGCCTACGGCATGCGGCTCGCGGTGCCCGCCGGCTCCTCGGTCCGGTTCGGGCCGGGGGAGAGCCTGGAGGTCGGGCTGCTGCCGATCGGCGGCGCGCGGATCGCCATCGGCTTCGCGGGTCTCGTCGACGGCGCCCTCGACGCGCCGGGCGCCAAGGAGGAGGCCCTGCGCAGGGCCGCCGCCTGCGGATACCTCGGAGTCCACGACGAGGAGGCCGGCCGATGAGCCGCCCCGGAGGCCACCCCGCCGAGGCCCGCCGCCTCACCCCCCACGAGTACGCGGCCACCCACGGCCCGCGGGCCGGGGACCGGATCCGCCTCGGCGACTCCGGACTGACGGTGCGGGTCGAGTCCGACTCGCAGGCCTACGGCGACGAGTTCCTCGCCGGCTTCGGCAAGACCGCCCGCGACGGACTGCACCTCAAGGCCGCCGCCGTCCGCGACACCTGTGACGTCGTGATCAGCAACGTCGTCGTGATCGACGCGGTCCAGGGCATCCGCAAGGTGTCCATCGGCATCCGGGAGGGCCGGATCTGCTCCATCGGGCGGGCCGGCAACCCGGACACGCTCGACGGGGTCGACGTCGTGGTCGGCACCGGCACCTCCATCGTGTCCGGCGAGGGCCTCATCGCCACCGCAGGCGCGGTCGACACCCATGTCCATCTGCTGTCGCCGCGGATCATGGAGGCCTCGCTGGCCTCCGGCGTGACCACGATCATCGGGCAGGAGTTCGGGCCGGTGTGGGGCGTCGGCGTCAACTCGCCCTGGGCGCTGCGGCACGCCTTCAACGCCTTCGACGCCTGGCCGGTCAACATCGGCTTCCTCGGCCGGGGTTCCTCCTCCCACGACGCGCCCCTGGTGGAGGCCCTCGCCGAGGGCGGCGCCTCGGGCTTCAAGGTGCACGAGGACATGGGCGCCCACACCCGGGCGCTGGACACGGCGCTGCGGGTCGCCGAGGAGCACGACGTGCAGGTCGCCCTGCACAGCGACGGACTGAACGAGTGCCTGTCGGTCGAGGACACCCTGAGGGTCCTGGAGGGCCGGACCATCCACGCCTTCCACATCGAGGGCTGCGGCGGCGGACACGTCCCCAACGTGCTGAAGATGGCGGGCGTCGCCAACGTCATCGGCTCCTCCACCAACCCGACCCTGCCCTTCGGGCGGGACGCGGTCGCCGAGCACTACGGCATGATCGTCTCCGTCCACGACCTGAAGACGGACCTGCCCGGCGACGCCGCCATGGCCCGGGACCGCATCCGCGCCGGCACCATGGGCGCCGAGGACGTCCTGCACGACCTGGGCGCGATCGGCATCACCTCCTCCGACGCGCAGGGCATGGGGCGGGCCGGCGAGACCGTGCGCCGCACCTTCGCCATGGCCGGGAAGATGAAGGCCGAACTCGGCGCCCCCGAGGAGCACGACAACGAGCGCGTCCTGCGTTACATGGCGAAGCTGACCATCAACCCCGCCATCGCGCACGGCCTCGCGCACGAGGTGGGCTCGCTGGAGGTCGGCAAGCTCGCCGACATCGTGCTCTGGAGCCCCGAGTACTTCGGCGCCAAACCGCAGCTCGTCCTCAAGGCCGGCTTCCCCGCCTACGGCGTCACCGGTGACCCCAACGCCGCCACCGACACCTGCGAACCGCTCGTCCTCGGACCGCAGTTCGGCGCCCACGGAGCCACCCCCGCCGACATCTCCGTCGCCTTCGTCGCCCAGGCCGCCCTGGACCAAGGCAACGACACCATGCCGACCCGGCGCCGCCGCGTCGCCGTACGCGGCACCCGCGGCATCGGCCCCGCCGACCTGCGCCTGAACTCCCGTACCGGAGCCGTGGACGTGGACCGGCGCACCGGCCTGGTGACGCTGGACGGCGAGCCGCTGCGCTCGGAACCGGCCGACTCGGTCGCCCTGAACCGCCTCTACTTCCTCTAGTTCCCCTAGGACCCCCGCGATGACCTACCGCATGCCCCCCGAGTGGGCCCCGCACGAACGCACCTGGATGGCCTGGCCTGGACCCAACCCCACCTTCACCACCGACGCGGAACTCGCCGAGGCGCGCGCCGCCTGGGCCGCCGTCGCCCGTGCCGTGCGCCGCTTCGAGCCGGTCACGATGGTGCACGGCCCCGGCCAGGCCGACTCGGCGCGCCGGCTGCTCGGCCCGGACGTGGAACTGGTGGAGCGCGAGCTCGACGACGCCTGGATGCGCGACATCGGCCCGACCTTCGTCCACGACGAGGAGGGCCGACCGGCCGCCGTGGACTGGGTGTTCAACGGCTGGGGCGGCCAGGACTGGGCCCGCTGGGAGCACGACGCCAAGGTCGCCGGCCAGGTCGCGGACCTGGCCGGGGTCCCCGTGCTGTCCTCCCCGCTGGTCAACGAGGGCGGCGCCATCCACGTCGACGGCGAGGGCACGGTCCTGCTGACCGAGACCGTCCAGCTCGGCGCCGGCCGCAACCCCGGCTGGAGCCGGGAGCGCGTCGAGGCGGAGATCCACGCCAGACTCGGCACCACCAAGGCGATCTGGCTCCCGCACGGCCTGGCCGGCGACTACGGCCGCTACGGCACCCAGGGCCACGTCGACATCGTCGCCGCCTTCGCCCGGCCCGGCACCGTCCTGGTGCACACCCAGCGCGATCCCGAGCACCCGGACTTCGAGCGCTCCCTGACGTACCTGGAGATCCTGCGCGGCCAGACCGACGCCAGGGGCCGCCGCCTGGAGGTCGTCGAGGTCCCCGCCCCGGCCGTCCTGCGCGACGAGGAGGGCGACTGGGTCGACTACTCCTACATCAACCACTACCTCTGCAACGGCGGCGTCGTCCTGTGCGCCTTCGACGACCCGCACGACGAACTCGCGGCCGGGATCTTCCGGCGGCTGTTCCCCGAGCGGACGGTGACCCTGGTGGACGCCCGTACCATCTTCGCGGGCGGTGGGGGCATCCACTGCATCACCCAGCAGCAGCCGAGCACCTAGGGAGCAGCCGGATGGCCGGTGCGCGCAGACACGCGCCGCCGCGGGAGGACGTACTCGCCGCCGCCATGGAGATGATCGCCGAGCGCGGTCTGGAGAAGCTCACCATGGCGGCGCTCGGCCGCGAGGTCGGGATGAGCAGCGGGCACCTGCTCTACTACTTCGGCTCCAAGGACGAACTGCTGCTGCGGACCCTGGAGTGGAGCGAGGGCCGGCTCGGCGCCGAGCGCGGCCGGCTGCTGACCCGGCCCGCCCCGGCCCGCGAACGGCTGGACGCCTACGTCGACCTGTACGTGCCCGACGGCCACCGCGATCCGCACTGGACCCTGTGGCTGGAGGTCTGGAACCACTCGCAGAACGCCGACGACGCCGCCCGCGACCGGCAGGCCGCGATCGAGGGCGCCTGGCACCGCGACCTGGTGGCCCTGCTCGCCGAGGGCGTCTCCCGGGGCGAGTTCCGGCCGGTCGACCCCGACCGCTTCGCGGCCCGTCTCAGGGCGCTCCTCGACGGCTTCTCCATCCACGTGGCGATCGGACTCCGCGGCACCGACCGCGCGCAGGTCCTCGGCCACGTCGAGGAGTTCCTGCGGGACTCCCTGCTCGCGGACGGCTGAACCCCGCCCGGACCGTACGCGACGGGCGCCGCGTCGCCTTCGGCGCCACCCACCATGACCAGCGCAGAGTTCGCATACTGAGACGGGCGGTAACCGCCGGTGCGGTCTGTGCCAGACTGCCCCCGTGCTCTCGTTCGCCATGATTATTGGCAGCAGGCGCGCCGGTCCGCAGTGACCGCCACGTACGACCAGGTACGGGCGGACACCGTCGTCCTCGACCCGCGCGCAGACCTCTCGCACCCGCGAGGGGTTTTTCGCATTTCAGGCCCACCTTCAGCCGGGTGCGCAGCGCGAGGGATCATGGGAGGACGGTGGAGCCGGTCATTCCGGTACAGACCGAGATCCATACATCAGGAGCCTTCAGACCATGACGGAAACCAGCGAGCTCGACGACTCGTTCCACGTCTTCGACACCACCCTGCGCGACGGCGCCCAGCGTGAGGGCATCAACCTCACCGTCGCGGACAAGCTGGCCATCGCACGGCACCTGGACGACTTCGGCGTGGGGTTCATCGAGGGCGGCTGGCCCGGCGCCAACCCGCGGGACACCGAGTTCTTCGCCCGCGCCCAGCAGGAGATCGACTTCCGCCACGCGCAGCTGGTCGCCTTCGGCGCCACCCGCCGCGCCGGCGCCAAGGCCGCCGACGACCCCCAGGTCAGAGCGCTGCTGGAGTCGGGCGCCCCGGTGATCACGCTGGTCGCCAAGTCGCACGACCGGCATGTGGAACTCGCGCTGCGCACGACCCTGGAGGAGAACCTGGAGATGGTCCGGGACACCGTCTCCTTCCTGCGCGAGCAGGGCCGCCGGGTCTTCGTCGACTGCGAGCACTTCTTCGACGGCTACCGCGCCGACCCCGAGTACGCCAAGTCCGTGGTCCGCACCGCGTCCGAGGCGGGCGCCGACGTCGTCATCCTCTGCGACACCAACGGCGGCATGCTCCCCGCGCAGGTCCAGGCGGTCGTCGCGACCGTACTGGCCGACACCGGCGCCCGGCTCGGCATCCACGCCCAGGACGACACCGGGTGCGCGGTCGCCAACACCCTCGCCGCGGTGGACGCGGGCGCGACCCACGTCCAGTGCACGGCCAACGGCTACGGCGAGCGCGTCGGCAACGCCAACCTGTTCCCGGTCGTGGCCGCGCTGGAGCTCAAGTACGGCAAGAAGGTGCTGCCCGAGGGGCGGCTGCGGGAGATGACCCGGGTCTCGCACGCCATCGCCGAGGTGGTGAACCTGACCCCGTCCACGCACCAGCCCTACGTCGGTGTCTCGGCCTTCGCCCACAAGGCCGGTCTGCACGCCTCCGCGATCAAGGTCGACCCGGACCTCTACCAGCACATCGACCCCGAGCAGGTCGGCAACACCATGCGGATGCTGGTCTCCGACATGGCCGGCCGGGCCTCGGTGGAGCTCAAGGGCAAGGAACTCGGCATCGACCTCGGCGGCGACCGGGAACTCGTCGGCCGCGTCGTGGAGCGCGTCAAGGAGCGCGAACTCCAGGGCTACACCTACGAGGCGGCGGACGCCTCCTTCGAACTCCTGCTGCGCGCCGAGGTCGAGGGCCGGCCGCTGAAGTACTTCGGCGTGGAGTCCTGGCGCGCGATCGTCGAGGACCGCCCCGACGGCAGCCACGCCAACGAGGCCACCGTGAAGCTCTTCGCCAAGGGCGAGCGCATCGTGGCGACCGCGGAGGGCAACGGCCCGGTCAACGCCCTGGACCGCGCCCTGCGCGTCGCACTGGAGAAGATCTACCCCCAGCTCGCCAAGCTGGACCTGGTCGACTACAAGGTCCGCATCCTGGAGGGCGTGCACGGCACCCAGTCGACCACCCGCGTGCTGATCTCCACCTCCGACGGCACCGGCGAGTGGTCCACGGTGGGTGTCGCCGACAACGTCATCGCCGCCTCCTGGCAGGCCCTGGAGGACGCCTACACCTACGGCCTCCTGCGCGCGGGCGTGTCGCCGGCTCGGTAGGGCCGGGTACGGCCGACGACGGGCCGGGGGCGCCGCACACGGCGGTGCCCCCGGCCCGTCGGGCGTTGTGCACCCATGCCTGCGTGGTCCCTTGACGGGTCTTCGGGTCGACAGTTAACTCACGGCGTGATCTAAGCCGAATGTGGACTATGAGAGTCGAGGGATGTTCCATGCGAAGAACCGCCCTGCTCGTCTCCACCGCTCTGCTTGCCGCACTGGTGCCGTTCGCCTCGGCCCGCGCGGCCGAGGACCCCGCCCCCGTGCCCGTCGACCGCTTCGAGGGCGAGGTGCCCTTCGCCGAACCGCCGGCGGGGGGCATCTTCACCTGGGGCGGCGACAACGACGATCCGCCCACCCTCCAGCTCAGCGCACGCGAGGACGCCCCCGAGGGCGAGAAGGTCCTCTCCGGCACCTACGACATCAGCGGCTACGGCGGCTTCACCCACGACTTCGCCTTCGCCGAGCCCGCCCACGACTGGTCCGCGAGCAAAGGCGTCCGCCTGTGGTGGGAGGGGCGCGACGACGGCCGCCGGATCGCCTTCGAGCTGAAGGACGGCGGCGCCAACGGCGAGGCGTCCGAGCTGTGGACGACGTCCTTCACGGACGACTTCACCGGCTGGAAGCAGATCGAGCTCCCGTTCACCGACTTCGTCTACCGCACCGACTACCAGCCCGTCGGCGGCATCGACCAGGTCCTCGGCCTCACCGAGACCTGGGGCTACGCCGTCACCCTCCCCACCGGCGCGCCCGGCGGGTTCGCCATGGACGCCGTCGAACTGTACGGCCGCGCCGACCAGTCGCTGCGCGCCTCGGTCACCACCGACGCGGCCGTGTACCCGGTGCGCGAGGGCGCTGCCGCGCAGGTACGGGTCACCGTCGCCACCACCGGTTCCGCCCCGCTCGACGAGGCCGTCACGGTCGCCTACGGGACCGAGGGCGGCACCGCCGAGCCCGGCACGGACTACACCCCGGTCACCGGCACCGTCACCTTCCCCGCAGGCACCGCCTCCGGCACCGCCCGCACGGTCCGGGTGCCGACCCTGAAGGACCGGGCCGCGGAGTCGGCCGAGACGGTCCCGCTGAAGCTGACGGTCACCGGCGCCAAGGCGCCCGCGGAGGCCCCGCAGGTCGTCGTGGACGCCCACGGACTGCCCTACCTCGACAGCGGGCTGCCCGTCCGCAAGCGCGTCGCCGACCTCCTCGGCCGGATGTCCCTGGCGGAGAAGGCCGGCCAGATGACCCAGGCCGAGCGCGGCGCGATGAGCAGGCCCGGCGACATCGCCGCCCTGGGCCTCGGCTCGCTGCTCTCCGGCGGCGGCTCCACCCCCACGCCCAACACCGCCGAGGCGTGGGCGAGGATGATCGACTCCTTCCAGCTGCGGGCGCGGGCCACCCGCTTCCAGATCCCGCTGATCTACGGCGTCGACGCGGTCCACGGCCACAACAACCTGGCCGGCGCCACGATCCTGCCGCACAACATCGGCATCGGCGCCACCCGCGACCCCGAACTCGCCCGGCGGGCCGGTGCGGTGACCGCCGCCGAGGTGCGCGCCACCGGCGTGCCCTGGGACTTCGCGCCCTGCCTCTGCGTCACCCGCGACGAACGCTGGGGCCGCTCCTACGAGGCGTTCGGCGAGGACCCGGCGCTGGTGGAGTCCATGGAGACGGTGATCCAGGGTCTCCAGGGCCGCGTCGACGGCCGGGACCTGGACCGCGGCGACAAGGTGCTCGCCACGGCCAAGCACTTCGTCGGCGACGGCGGCACCACCTACGGCTCCTCCACCACCGGCACCTACACCATCGACCAGGGCGTCACCGAGGTCACCCGGCAGCAGCTGGAGGCCGTCCACCTGGCGCCGTACCAGGAGGCGGTCGACCGGGGCGTCGGCACGGTCATGCCCTCCTACTCCTCCCTGGACCTGGCCGGAGACGGACTGGGGCCGGTCAGGATGCACGCCCGCGGCGACATGATCAACGGCGTGCTCAAGGGGCGGATGGACTTCGACGGCTTCGTGATCAGCGACTGGAACGGTATCGACCAGATCCCGGGCGACTACCCGAGCGACGTCCGCACCTCGGTCAACGCCGGCGTCGACATGGTCATGGCGCCGTACTCCTACAAGGAGTTCCACACCGCCCTGGTCGCCGAGACGGAGGCCGGGCGGATCGGCGGGGCGCGGATCGACGACGCCGTCTCCCGCATCCTCACCCAGAAGTTCCGGCTCGGTCTCTTCGAGCGGCCGTACGCCGACACCGGCGGCGCCGACGCGATCGGTTCCGCCGGGCACCGGGCCGTGGCACGGCAGGCGGCGGCCGAGTCGCAGGTGCTGCTGAAGAACGCGGGCGGCCTGCTGCCGCTGAAGAAGGCGCAGAAGGTGTACGTCGCCGGGTCCAACGCCGACGACATGGGCAACCAGTCCGGCGGCTGGACCATCACCTGGCAGGGCCTCTCCGGCGACATCACCGACGGCACCACGATCCTGGAGGCGATGCGCAAGGACGCCTCGGCGCTGACGTACTCCAAGGACGCCTCCGCCCCGACCGGCGGGCACGACGTCGGTGTGGTGGTGGTCGGCGAGACCCCCTACGCCGAGGGCGTCGGCGACGTCGGCAACGGCCACGACCTGGAGCTGTCGGCCGCGGACAGGGCGGCCGTGGACAAGGTGTGCGCCGCGATGAAGTGCGTGGTGCTGATCGTCTCCGGGCGCCCCCAGTTGGTCGGCGACCGGCTCGGCGACATCGACGCCCTGGTCGCCTCCTGGCTGCCGGGCTCCGAGGGCGACGGCGTGGCCGACGTGCTCTACGGGAAGCGGCCGTTCACCGGGCAGCTCCCCGTCACCTGGCCGAAGTCCGAGGCCCAGCTGCCGATCAACGTCGGTGACACCTCGTACGACCCGCAGTTCCCCTACGGCTGGGGCCTGACCACGCTGACCAAGGTGCCGCAGGGCGGCGCGGCCACCCTCAAGGTGCTCGGGATCGCCGCGGCGGCCGCCGAACGGGCCGGGGCCGACGAGGCAGGCCGCGCGCTGGTCACCAGGGCCCGGCTGATCGTCCAGGGCGAGGCGGTCACGCCCGCCCTCGCCAAGCCCTTCGCGGAGGCCGACCGGCTGCTGACCCGGGGCCGCTACGGCGCGGCCGTGGAGAAGCTGATCGCCGCCCACCGGGCGGGCTGAACCGTCCCACCGGTGCCGGGTCCGGCGGGAACCATCCGCCGGGCCCGGTACGTTTGTCCGTTTCGTCAGGTAGCGTCGAGGTATGAGGACTCCGTTGCTCCGGGGCCTTGTGCGCTGGGCCCTCGTCCCGGTCGCCGCCACCCTCGCGGTGCTCACCGCCGGGGTTCCCGGCGCGCACGCCGCGGCGGACCTGACGACCGTCGCCGAGGCGCTGCGCGAGGACCCCGTCTACGTCGACCCCGCCGCCTCCGACCAACTGTCCTCGGCCGACGCCGAGGCCCTCTCCGACAAGATCAGGGACGCCGACAAGCCGGTCTTCGTGGCCGTCCTCCCGGCCGACCAGCCCGCGGACGACCTCTTCCTCAACCTCCGTACCGAGACCGGCATCACCGGTCTGTACGCGGTGCGCAGCGGCGACCGCTTCGGGGCCCAGGCCGACTCCTCGGTGCTCAGCAACCAGGCGGTGGACAACCTGGTCACCTCGGTGGAGGACGTCGACGACGTCAAGGCCCAGCTCAACGACTTCGTCGACGCCGCCCTGCGGAACGTGGGCGGCTCGGCGCCTGCCTCCTGGTCCTCCTCGACCACGGACGACGGGGTGCCGGTCGCCGGCCTGGTCACCACCGGAGTGGTGCTGGCAGCGGGCGGCGCGGGCGTGTACGCGCTGGTGCGGCGCCGGCGCCTGGCCCACGAGCGGGAGCGGCGGGCCGCGCTGGAGAAGCTGCGGGTGGTGGTCGACGAGGACATCACCGCGTTCGGCGAGGAACTGGAGCGGCTGGACTTCCACCCCGGCGAACCCGGCGCCGACGACGCGATGCGCACCGACTACGAACACGCCCTGGACTCCTACGAGCAGTCCAAGCGGCTGATGGACGCGGCGACCGTGCCGGAGGACGTCCGGGCCGTCACCCGCTCACTGGAGGACGGCCGGCACTCGCTGGCCGTGCTCGCCGCCCGCCGCGAGAGCCGTCCGCTGCCCGAACGGCGGCCGCCCTGCTTCTTCGACCCCCGGCACGGCCCGTCCGTCGCCGACCTCACCTGGACGCCGTCCGGCGGCACTACCCGCGAGGTCCCGGTCTGCGCGGCCGACCGGCGGCGGCTCGACGACGGCGAGGACCCGATGATCCGCGAGGTCACCACCGACACCGGCGCCCGCCGCCCCTACTGGGACGCGGGCCCCGCCTACGGCCCCTGGGCGGGCGGCTACTTCGGCGGCGGCCTCCTGCCCGGCCTGCTCGTCGGCACGATGCTCGGCGGCATGATGGCGAGCCCCGCCTACGCGGCCGACTACGGCGCCGGGTACGGCGACTTCGGCGGCGGGTACGAGGGCGGCGACATCTCGGGCGCCGACTTCGCCACCGACGACTTCTCGGGCGGCTTCGGCGGCGGGGACTTCGGCGGGGGAGGGGACTTCGGAGGCGGCTTCTGAACCTCCCCGCCCACGGGGCACGGAACGGGTCCGGCGCGCGGGGCGCCGGACCCGTCACGGTGCGGGCGGTGGCTCAGAGACCGGCCGCCGCCGAGGCGATGGCCGAGGCGAAGGTGGACACCTCGGTGTAGACACCGGGGGCGTTGGGGCGGGCGCAGCCGATGCCCCAGCTGACGATGCCGACCTGGATCCACTGGTTGGCGGCGTCCCGGCGGAACATCGGGCCACCGGAGTCGCCCTGGCAGGTGTCGACACCGCCCGCCGTGTAGCCCGCGCAGATCTCCTCGCTCGCGATCAGCCCGCTGTAGCCGCTGTACGAACGGCAGGTGGCGTCGCTGACGAACGGCACGGTCGCCTTGAGCTGGTACCGCTGCTGGCTCCCGCCCTCACTGGCGGCGCCCCAGCCGGCGACGGTGAAGGTGCCGGTGTTGTACTGCGTGGTCGTGGCGATCTTCAGCGTGGCCAGGTTGATCGGCTGGGCGAGCTTGATCAGCGCCCAGTCCTTGCCGTCGCCGTTGTAGCCGGGGGCGCGGTAGACGTAGGTGGAGCGGACCGTGATCCGGCTGCTGGACTGGAGGTCCACGGCACCGGCGGTGGCGGTGATGCTCGTGTTGGCCCCGGTGCGGCCCACGCAGTGGGCGGCGGTCAGGACGATCTGCTGGGTGTACAGCGCGCCGCCGCAGCCCATGGAGAGACGGACCATGAACGGGAACTCGCCCTGCGCGGCCCGGGTTCCGCCGACGACGGGCGCGGGTGCGGCCTGCGCGGAGGAGACGGGCTGGAGGCTGACGACGGCGAGCGCGGCCGTGGCGGCGACGGCGCATCTCTTGAGGGCTTTGAGGAGAGACTTCAACGGGATGCCTTCCGTGGGGGGTGAGTGGAGGCGTTCCGGACGACGCCCCCGCCACTGTTGTCGCGAGCACGTCAATCCTGTCTCGGATTATGAGAAGGCTGTGAGCCCCCGACAAGGGGGGAAATCCGGCCAGGCCCTTGCGGCGCGGCCCGATGGCGGACAGAAACCGTCCTACATCCGGCCTACCGTCTCCCCATGACCACCCCGGAACCGCTCCTCTTCGCCACGGTCGACGCCCTCGACGCCTGGCTCACCGCCCATCCGGCCCCGCATCCGGGGCTGTGGGTGAAGGTCGCCAAGAAAGGCTCGAACATCGAGTCCGTCGACTGGGTGGCCGTCAACGACGTGGCCCTGTGCCACGGCTGGATCACCGGGCAGCGCAGGTCCCTGGACGGGTCCTGCTTCCTCCAGCGGATCACTCCGCGCCGGCCCGGCAGCCTGTGGTCGATGGTCAACGTGCGGCGGATCGCGGAGCTGACCGCCGAGGGGCGCATGCGGCCCTCGGGGACCGCCGAGGTCGAGGCGGCGCAGGCGGACGGGCGGTGGGAGGCGGCGTACGAGTCGCAGCGCAACGCCGACGTACCGGAGGACCTGGCGGCGGAGCTGGAGCGCGACCCGCGCGCCCGGGAGGCGTTCGACGGGCTCGGCAGGACCGCCCGCTACCAGGTCATGCTGGGGCTGCTCCAGGCGCGCACGCCGAAGACCCGGCAGGCCCGGCTGGCCGCCGCCCTCGCCCGGCTCCGGGACGCTCGGGAGTAGGGCCCGGGACAGCCGAGCGCCCGCCCTCCCGTACGGGGGAGTGGAGGGCGGGCGCTCGGGGTGTGCGGCGGGGGAGCGGAAGCGGAGGCGTCACGCGTTGCGGATGGCCGAGATGTCGAAGTTCAGCTTGATCTTGTCGGAGACCAGGACGCCACCCGTCTCCAGGGCCGCGTTCCAGGTCAGGCCCCACTCGGAGCGCAGGATCTCCGCCTTGCCCTCGAAGCCGACGCGCTCGTTGCCGAAGGGGTCCTTGGCCGAGCCGTTGAACTCCAGGTCGATGGTGAGCGGCTTGGTGGTGCCGAGGATCGTCAGGTCACCGGTGAGGCGGTAGTCGTCGCCGCCCAGGGCCTCCGCCTTGGTGGAGCGGAAGGTCATGACCGGGTGCTCCTCGGTCCTGAAGAAGTCGGCGCTCTTCAGGTGGCCGTCACGGTCCGCGGAACCGGTGTCGATGCTGTCCATCTTCACGTCGATGGAGGCGCTGGACCGCGACGGGTCCGAGCCGTCCAGCGTCAGCGAGCCGCTGAAGTCGAGGAACTTGCCCTTGACGTTCGTGACCATCGCGTGCCGCGCCGTGAAGCCGAGCGTGGAGTGCGCGGCGTCGATGGAGTACTCGCCGGTCAGGGCGGCCAGCTCCGGGTTGACGGCGGTGTCGGTGGCGACGGCGGTCTCGACGGTGTTCTTGCGGCCGAAGATGCTCATGACGTTCTCCTTGGAAAAGGCGGGGATGTTGAACGTTCAATTAGCTGAACACCCCCGACCGTAGACCTATTCCGTTCAGATTTCAACAACCTCCGACGGGTGTTCGACATGTCACTTTCGGTCACCACCGGTCGCCCGTATGCTTCGACACCGACCGCCGAATGCGCCACCGCGTCACTCCGGGGACGGCATGTGCGGGGTGTGAATGTGAGGCGGGTCTCAGGTGGCCGGATTGTTTGACCTCTACAAGCGCCACGCCCCCTGAGCAGTCGGAACGGCTGCACGCCGCCACGGTTCTGTTCAGGGGTACCAGGAAAACGGTCCGGAGACTGTACGGAGTCAACGGCCCGCTTTCCTTCGTGGGCTTCGTAAGGTCACTACATGACCGTTTTGGAAGAGACGACGGGTGAGCCGACGGGTGAGCCGACGGACGCGCGCGGCCGGGTCGCCGAGCTGCACGAGATCCGCGCCCAGGCACTGGCCGGTCCCGGCGAGAAGGCGACCGCGGCGCAGCACGCCAAGGGCAAGCTGACCGCCCGGGAGCGCATCGAGCTGCTGCTCGACCCCGGCACCTTCCAGGAGGTCGAGCAGCTGCGCCGGCACCGCGCGCAGGGCTTCGGCCTGGAGGCCAAGAAGCCGTACACCGACGGTGTCATCACCGGCTGGGGCACGGTGGAGGGTCGTACGGTCTTCGTCTACGCCCACGACTTCCGCATCTTCGGCGGCGCGCTGGGCGAGGCCCACGCCACCAAGATCCACAAGATCATGGACATGGCCATCGCGGCCGGTGCCCCGCTGGTCTCGCTGAACGACGGCGCCGGCGCCCGGATCCAGGAGGGCGTCTCCGCCCTCGCCGGCTACGGCGGCATCTTCCAGCGCAACACCAGGGCCTCCGGGGTCATCCCGCAGATCTCGGTGATGCTCGGCCCGTGCGCGGGCGGCGCGGCCTACAGCCCGGCGCTGACCGACTTCGTGTTCATGGTCCGCGAGACCTCGCAGATGTTCATCACCGGCCCGGACGTCGTCAAGGCGGTCACCGGCGAGGAGATCACCCAGAACGGCCTGGGCGGCGCCGACGTGCACGCCGAGACCTCCGGCGTCTGTCACTTCGCCTACGACGACGAGGAGACCTGCATCGCCGAGGTGCGCTACCTCCTGTCGATGCTGCCGCAGAACAACCGGGAGAACCCGCCCCGCGCGGAGTCCACGGACCCGGCGGACCGCCGCGGGGACGTGCTCCTGGACCTGGTCCCCGCCGACGGCAACCGCCCGTACGACATGGCCAAGGTCATCGAGGAGCTCGTCGACGACGGCGACTACCTGGAGGTCCACGAGCGCTGGGCGCGGAACATCATCTGCGCGCTGGCCCGTCTCGACGGCCAGGTCGTCGGCATCGTCGCCAACCAGCCCCAGAGCCTGGCGGGCGTCCTGGACATCGAGGCCTCCGAGAAGGCGGCCCGCTTCGTCCAGATGTGCGACGCCTTCAACATCCCGATCCTCACCCTTCTGGACGTACCCGGCTTCCTGCCTGGTGTAGACCAGGAGCACGGTGGAATCATCCGCCACGGCGCCAAACTCCTCTACGCCTACTGCAACGCGACCGTGCCGCGGATCTCGCTGATCCTGCGCAAGGCATACGGAGGTGCGTACATCGTCATGGACAGCCAGTCCATCGGTGCCGACCTCACGTACGCGTGGCCGACGAACGAGATCGCCGTGATGGGCGCCGAAGGTGCCGCCAACGTCATCTTCCGCCGCCAGATCGCGGAGGCCGAGGACCCGGAGGCGATGCGGGCCCGGATGGTCAAGGAGTACAAGTCCGAGCTGATGCACCCGTACTACGCGGCCGAGCGCGGTCTGGTGGACGACGTGATCGACCCGGCGGAAACCCGCGAGGTCCTCATCAAGTCCCTGGCGATGCTCCAGTCCAAGCACGCCGATCTGCCGTCCCGCAAGCACGGCAACCCCCCGCAGTAACCCACCGGTACCGCTGCGGAAACCTCTCTCACGGAGACTGACACCCATGAACGTGCCTGACATTCGCGTCGAGAAGGGCCACGCCGGGCCCGAGGAAGTCGCCGCCATCACGGCCATCCTGCTCGCCCGCGCGGCCGCCCGGCCGTCGGCCGAGCCGGCCCACCGCGGCCGTGCCAAGGCCGGCTGGCGCCGCCTGGAGCGCGAGCCCGGGTTCCGGGCGCCGCACAGCTGGCGCTGAAGCCCCGCACACGCACACAGGCCCCGCCCTCCCGCAAGGGAGGGCGGGGCCTGTGTGCGTTGTGCCCGGGAACGACCGCGGCCCCCGTCCTCCCTTGCGGGAGGGCGGGGGCCGTGAGCGGTACGGGCCGACTAGCGCAGGCGCGCCATCAGGGCGTGCTCGACCAGCGTGATCAGCGCCGACTTGGCGTCCGCGCGGTGGCGGGCGTCCGTGGTGATGATCGGGGTGTCGGGGCCGATCTGGAGGGCCTCGCGGACCTCGTCGGGGTTGTACGGCTGGCTGCCGTCGAAGCCGTTGAGGGCCACGACGAACGGCAGCCCGCTGTTCTCGAAGTAGTCGACCGCGGGGAAGCAGTCGGCGAGACGGCGGGTGTCCACGAGCACGATCGCGCCGATCGCGCCGCGCACCAGGTCGTCCCACATGAACCAGAAGCGGTCCTGGCCGGGCGTACCGAACAGGTACAGGATCAGGTCCTGGTCCAGGGTGATGCGGCCGAAGTCCATGGCGACCGTGGTGGTCGTCTTGTCCCCGGTGTGGGTGAGGTCGTCGATGCCCGCGGATGCGGACGTCATCACGGCCTCGGTGCGCAGCGGGTTGATCTCCGAAACGGCCCCGACGAACGTGGTCTTGCCCACGCCGAAGCCACCCGCCACCACGATCTTCGCCGAGGTGGTGGAGCGGGAAGGACCGCCGCTAGAGCTTGCGAAGTCCACTGAGCACCCTTTCGAGCAGTGTCACGTCTGGCTGGCCACCGGCGTTCTCGTCGCCGCCGGGCTGATGGATGGCGACCAGTCCCGCCTCCGCCAAGTCGGCGACGAGGATCCTGGCCACGCCGAGGGGGATCGTCAGCAGGGCGGAGATTTCCGCCACCGACTTGATCTCCCGGCAGAGGTTGCAGATCCGCTGATGCTCGGGCAGCTGCCCCTGCATCTGGTGCGGAGCCGCGGTGGTGTGCACCAGCGCCTCGATGGCGAGCTGGTACCGCGGCCTGGTGCGTCCGCCCGTCATGGCGTACGGGCGCACCAGGGGGTTGTTCGTCGCCCCGGCGGGCGACGGCTCAGGGGCGCGTCGATGCGGCTGCACCGGCTGGATGCGAGGCGCCTGCGGCTGGTCGTACGGCCCCGGGCCCTGCGGACCCTGGGGGGCGTAGGGCTGCTGCCGCCGCTGGCTCGGCGTGGAGGGGAAGTTGTACCGGTTCTGGGAACCGTCGTTCTGACCCTGGGCAGGGCCGTACGACCAGTTGCCCGATGATGAACCGTCTGGGGGTGTTGCCACTTTCTCTCCTCCTCCGACTGTGCCTGGCACCCATCATGTGGAGCCGCGTCCCGAAACCTTACGGCCCCGGGACGCCAAAACGCACCGTGTGTCTGTCAGTTGAGCAGGCTCCCTTGGAGCTCCGCACGCAGATCCGGCGTCAGGACGGTACCCGCACGGTCCACCAGGAGGGCCATCTCGTACCCAATGAGGCCGATGTCCGCCTCCGGGTGCGCGAGGACCGCGAGCGAGGAACCGTCGGATACGGACATGATGAACAGGAATCCCCGCTCCATCTCCACAACCGTCTGGTTCACGGCGCCGCCCTCGAAGATGCGCGAGGCACCCGCGGTCAGCGAGGTCAGACCGGAGGCGACCGCGGCAAGCTGGTCGGCGCGGTCGCGCGGAAAGCCTTCGGACATCGCCAGAAGGAGTCCGTCGGCGGAGACCACCACCGTGTGGGACACCCCGGGGGTGTTGTCCACGAAGTTGGTGATCAACCAGTTCAGGTTCTGTGCCGCCTGGCTCATCGGGCTCACACTAACGCTCCTGGTTGTAGGTGCTGTCAGGCCCACTGTGGTTCCTAGTGGCCTGGCCGTTCGTTTCACTTCCCGCACTGCGACCCCGCTGGACACCGCGGCGCAGGTTGCTCAGCCTGCCCCGGACGTCCTCGGGAGCGCGGGAGACCTGTGGGCCGCCCTGGGGGGTGGCTTCGGCGGCTCCCTCGACCAGGTTGGCCTTGGGTACCCGCCGGGGCAGACCGGAGGAGGTGACTCCGCCCGCCTTGGGCTTGCGGAGCTGCGCCGCCTGCTGCCAGCGATCGTCGTTCGCCGAGCGCCAGCCGGACTCGCCGGGGCCGTCGGCGGGGGCCGGTGCGTCCTGGCCCGCGGGCCGGGCGCCGTTGGCGCCGCTCGCGGGGCCACCGCGGCGCGGGAGCCCTGCGTCGGTCAGCTCGTGGGCAGCGGACGGGGCCGGTCCCGGACGGTCGAAGCCTACGCTGTTGCGCTCACCCGCGTCAGCGGGCTGCACAGGTTCCGGTTCCGGAGCGTACTGGTCGGAGTAGTCACCGCGGTAGTCGTCCTGCTGCGGCCAGTCGTCCTGGTAGCGGCGCTCCTCGAAGGCCGGGAAGGACTCCGGGGCGGACCCGTGGGCGGCCGCCGGCTCCTCCTGGGCGGGCTCCGCATAGGCCTGCTCGGGGTAGCCGCCGTGGGACGAGAACGTGTCGTTCTGCGGCAGGCCCCCGTTCTGGGCGTAGTACGGCTCCTCGTACGACGTCTGCTGCTGCTCGTCGTACGTCGTCTGCTGGTCGTAGCCCGACTGCTGCTCGGGGAAACCGTTCTGGCCGTTGCCGTAGGACTGCTGCTGCGGGGCGGCGAACTCGTCGTACCCGGTGGTGCCCTCGCCGGACTCCGGACCGTGCGTCTGGGCCTCCAGGGCCGCACGGCGCTCCTCGCGGACCAGGGAGCGGCCCACGGGGTCCAGGTCGCGGATGTCGTCCGGGACCTCGTAGCGGCTGTCGTCGAAGCCCAGCTCGGCCGCCGTGCGCATCGGCTGGCCGCCGAAGTTCTCACCCTGGAACTGCTGCTCCGGGATGATCTGCGAGACGGTGAACTGGTCGGGCGCCGGGGCCTCGCCGCCGCCACCACCATGGGTGATCGCGTCGGGCAGCATGACCAGCGAGGTGGTGCCGGCCTGCTCGCCCGAGGGGCGGAGCTGGACGCGGATGCCGTGCCGGTCCGACAGGCGGCCGACCACGAACAGACCCATGCGCTGCGAGATCGCGGCGTCCACGGTCGGCGGGTTGGCCAGCTTGTGGTTGATGTCCGCGAAGTCCTCGGCGGTCAGGCCGATGCCCTTGTCGTGGATCTCGATCATGACGCGGCCGTCGGGGAGACGGGTCGCGGTGACGCGGACCTTGGTCTGCGGTGAGGAGAACGTGGTGGCGTTCTCCAGCAGCTCGGCCAGCAGGTGCACGAGGTCGGTCACGGCGCGGCCGTGGATCTCGGCCTCCGGGACGCCGGAGAGCTCGATGCGCTCGTACTGCTCCACCTCGGAGGAGGCGGCGCGCAGGACGTCGACCAGCGGGACCGGCTGGTCCCAGCGGCGGCCGGGCTCCTCGCCGGCGAGGACCAGGAGGTTCTCGCCGTTGCGGCGCATACGGGTCGCGAGGTGGTCCAGGCGGAAGAGGTTCTCCAGCTGGTCCGGGTCGGCCTCGTTGTTCTCCAGGTCGGTGATCAGGGTCAGCTGGCCCTCGATCAGGGACTGGTTGCGGCGCGAGAGGTTGGTGAAGATCGCGTTGATGTTGCCCCGCAGCAGGGCCTGCTCGGCGGCGAGCCGGACGGCCTCACGGTGGACCTGGTCGAAGGCGCGGGCGACTTCGCCGATCTCGTCCGTGGTGGTGATCGGGATCGGCTGCACCCGGGTGTCGACCCGGCCGGGGTCGGTGCGCGAGAGCTGGTCGACCAGCATCGGCAGACGCTGCTCGGCGATGCCGAAGGCGGCGTTGCGCAGCTGGCGCATCGAGCGGCTCATCTGGCGGGCCACCATGCCGGCCAGGATGAACGCCACGAGCAGCGCGACCACGACGGCGGCACCCACGATGAAGGCGTCACGCTTGGCGTCGTCGGCGATCGCCGCGGCCTCGTTCACCGCGGTGTCGGTCAGGTCCGACTCGATCTGGCGGTAGGCGTCGTACTTGAGGGTGTTGACCGCCCACCAGTTCTCGGCGGTGACGCCCTGCTGGGCCAGGCCCTGACGGATCAGCGGGTCGGTCGACTTCATGCCCGCGACGGCCCGCACCATGTCGGTCGGGTTGGCCGGCGGAGCGACGTACTCGGGGTTGTTGGCCTTGGCCTCCTTGGCCATGGCCGCACCCTTGGTCTTGATGTCCGCCTCGGCGGCCTTCAGACGCTGCTCGTCGGCCTCGGTGCCACCGCCGACGTACTCCTGGACGGCGATGCCCTCCAGGTAGGCGTACGAGGACAGGGCGACCTTCTGGCTGGCGAAGCTGCTGTTGCCCGGGCCGGGCTGGACCAGCATGTGCATACCGATCGAGCGCTGGAGCGACAGGGCGCCCTTGGTCAGCTCGATCGCGTACACGGTCCGGCCGTACGAGGTCACGTTGCCGGTGCCCAGGCCCAGCTCGTTGGCGAACTCGGTGAGCGGGTGGGCGATGTCGACATAGCCCTCCTCGGTCTTCACCCCGAGGCGGTCGGAGGTGTAGGCCTCCTCGCGCAGCGTCGCCAGGTCGGGCTCCACCTTGCGGAACAGCGACAGACGGCGCTCCAGGCCCGGTGTGTCGGGGACGCTCTGGGCCGCCACGTCGAAGGCGTCGGCGGCGTCGTCCGTGGCCTTGCGGGCCGCGGTGACGACGTCCTTGTCCTTGTTCAGGAGCAACGGCGCGGCGGTGATGTCGCGCTCGTTGTAGAGGGCGTCCGCGTAGTTCAGCGAGGCCCGCACGAGGTTCGCGGTGTCCTTCGCGTCCTCGGCCCCCTGCCAGGTGTCGATCGAGCTCTTCACCTGGAAGCCGCCCATGACCAGGCCGACCAGCACGGGTATGAGCAGGATCGCGTTCAGCCGGGTCGGCACACGCCAGTTGCGCGGGGAGAGTCGGCCACCGCTGGAAGCGGGTGCGGCCGTCGGCTCCGGACCGGACACAGGGGCGGGCGCCGCTCCGCGCGGCGGCGGGGTGAAGTTGCCCCGGGCCGACGGCTCGGGACCGTTCGTGCTTCGCCTCACTCGACCAACAACCTCTCGGCGGTCGGCACCTTCGTTGTGCCGCAGACTCTCAGGGCCCGGTACTCGATCGACTGATGAGTACGTCTTTGACTATTGGGCAGTTCAGGCATTCCAGCATGGGGACCTGCGCACTTCCAAACAGTGGGAAGCGAAGTTTTGCTGTGATGTAAGCCCCAGATAAAACGGTCATAAAGAGCGAGCCCCGCCAAAAGGCGGGGCCTTCGTGCGCGCAGCGGCACCGGATGACCGCGACGCGTTGCGGTACCACCGGATTCCTCTGCCGAAACGTTATGAACACCGAAGCCGACCGTGTCAAATGCCACAGCCGGCTCCGGGACTCCTACGACGGCTGCCGGAGGGGGCAGCCTGATCGGTTGCCTACCGCAACCGTGCCATGAGGGCGTGCTCGACCAGCGTGATCAGCGCACTCTTGGCGTCGGAGCGGTGGCGGGCGTCCGTGGTGATGATGGGGGTGTCGGGGCCGATCTGCAGGGCCTCGCGCACCTCCTCCGGCGCGTACGGCTGGTGCCCGTCGAAGCCGTTGAGGGCCACGACGAACGGCAGCCCGCTGTTCTCGAAGTAGTCGACCGCGGGGAAGCAGTCGGCGAGACGGCGGGTGTCCACCAGCACGACGGCGCCGATCGCGCCGCGCACCAGGTCGTCCCACATGAACCAGAAGCGGTCCTGGCCGGGCGTACCGAACAGGTACAGGATCAGGTCCTGGTCGAGCGTGATGCGGCCGAAGTCCATGGCGACCGTGGTGGTCGTCTTGTCCCCGGTGTGGGTGAGGTCGTCGATGCCCGCGGATGCGGACGTCATCACGGCCTCCGTGCGCAGCGGGTTGATCTCGGAGACGGCGCCGACGAACGTCGTCTTGCCGACGCCGAAGCCGCCCGCCACCACGATCTTCGCGGAGGTGGTCGCCCGGCCTCCGTCAGAGCTTGCGAAGTCCACTGAGCACCCTTTCGAGCAGCGTCACATCCGGAGCGCCGCCGTTGTTCTCGTCGCCGCCCGGCTGGTGAATGGCGACAAGCCCGGCCTCCGCCAAGTCGGCGACGAGGATCCGGGCCACACCGAGAGGCATCGAGAGCAGCGCCGAGACCTCGGCGACCGACTTGACCTCACGGCACAGATGGCAGATGCGCTGGTGCTCCGGGAGCAGCCCCATAAGCGCTGCCGGGTCGGCCGTGGTGCTGATCAGGGCCTCGATGGCCAGCTGATAGCGCGGCCGGGTCCGGCCGCCGGTCATCGCGTACGGACGTACCAGCGGCTGGTCGCCCTCATCCTCGTACGGCTCCGCGTACGGATCATGAGAGGCGTTGGGCGGGGTCATGAATCCTCCGGACGGGACAGCAAGTTGGTCAGTCGTGCCGTCTGACGCGGCCGGTGGGGGGAGTGTGTCGGCCTGACGGTGATTTGGTGAGACGGGTGGATCCAGGGAGGGTCAGTGGAGCAGACTGCCTTGGAGCTCGGCACGGAGGTCGGGCGTCAGCACGGCACCCGCCCGGTCCACCAGCAGTGCCATCTCGTAGCCGACGAGGCCGATGTCGCACTCCGGGTGCGCGAGGACGGCCAGCGACGAGCCGTCGGAGACGGACATGAGGAAGAGGAATCCCCTCTCCATCTCCACGACCGTCTGTGCCACGTTGCCGCCCTCGAAGATCCGGGAGGCACCCGCCGTCAGCGAGGTCAGTCCGGACGCGACGGCCGCGAGCTGGTCCGCGCGGTCACGAGGGAAACCCTCCGACAGCGCCAGCAGGAGACCGTCGGCGGACACGACGACGGTGTGGGACACCCCGGGGGTGTTGTCCACGAAGTTGGTGATCAACCAGTTGAGGTTCTGTGCCGCCTGGCTCATCGGACTCAACTAACGCTCCTGCTGGTGAGTGGGGCTCGGGAAGCTGCCGGTCTGACCGTTGCCGGCCTGACGACCCTGCGCGATACCCCGACGGAGATTGGTCAGCCGTCCGCGCACGTCATCAGGCGCACGCGAGACCTGCGGACCGCTTTGGTGCTGTTGCTGCTGGGCCGTGCCCGGGACGAGGTTCGCCCGGGGCACCCGGCGCGGGAGGCCGGAGGTGGTGACTCCGCCCGCTGCCGGCTGCCGGACCCGCTCGGCCTGCCGTACGAGGTCGTCGTTCGGCGAGGTGCGCCAGGTGCCGGTGGCGGCCTGTCGCTGAGGGGCCGGAGCCTGTGGTGCCTGGGCCGGCGGCGTGGGGGCCGCGGCCTGGGACTGCTGGTGGTGCTGCGGGGCCTGCGGCTGCTGGCCGTTGCCCTGCTGCTGAGCCGCCTGCTGACCGCGGAACCAGTTGGTCTCCAGCGTGTCGTACAGGGGCGTCCGCCCGTCACCGGGACCGGGCGCCGGGGGCAGTGCCTCGGGCTCGGGCCGGTTCGGCCGCTGCTGCTGACGCGGCGGGGCCGGGGGACGGGGCGGGGTGTAGTCGGCCGGACCGCCCGCCTGGGGGCGGTCGAACTGGCCCGTGGCGGAGGGGTTCGGCAGCGAGTGCTGTCCGGTCGTGGAGCCGTTGTTGTAGCCCTGCTGAGCCGGGAACTGACCCGTGGACTGCGCACCGCCGGGGCCGTAGAGGTCCGGACGGCCGTACTCACCGGTGTTCTGGTTCTGCGCGCCGTTCGGCCGCGGGAACTGGCCGGTGTTCTGCGGGGCGTCGTACGACGGGGCCCGGCCGGCGTCGGCGCGCGGGACGGCCGGTATCTCGGCCGTGGCGGCCGGACCGTGCCGGTCGTCGATCCGCGGCATCCGCGAGGTCGCGTCCTGCTCGTCGTGGCCGCGCGGGGTGTCCAGCGAGGCGCGCGGCACCGGCGGCTG
This sequence comes from Streptomyces sp. NPDC000983, assembly GCF_040299205.1. Taxonomy (NCBI): domain Bacteria; kingdom Bacillati; phylum Actinomycetota; class Actinomycetes; order Kitasatosporales; family Streptomycetaceae; genus Streptomyces; species Streptomyces sp. NPDC000983. The sequence goes on from NZ_JBEPBM010000007.1 coordinate 114,700, forward strand.
GGCGTTGTCGTCGCTCCAGCTCGGGGTGCGCTGCTGACCGACGCCGGCGCCCGGCAGTTCGGCGCGCTGCCCGCCCCGGCCGCCCGGCAGCTGCGGGCGACGGCTGCGACGGCCGCCTCCGCCCTGCTCGGCGCCCGGGTTCTGCGGCTGCTGCGGAGCGGCGGACGCGGGACGTCCGCCACCGAAGGCGTCCTGGGCCTGCGGGGCACCGGCGGACTGCATGCCCTGTCCGGCGCCCGGCGCCTGGCCGAAGGCCGACTGCGCGGGCGGAGCCTGGCGGTTCTGCGGAGCACCGGCCGGGGGCTGCGCCCCACGCGGGGCGGCCGGGCGGCCGGCCCCGTCACGTCCGGGCAGCGCGGCGCGCGGTCCCTGACCGGCGCCGAGCAGTCCGCCCGAGGGCGAGCCGGCGCCGACGGCACCGGCGTTGCGCCGGGCGGCGGCCGCACCCGCGGCGGCCTGCGCGGCGGCGGGGCCACCGGTCGGGCCACCCGGGCCGGGCTTGCCCGGGGCCGGCTTGCGGCCGCCCTGGGCGACGTCGACCGGGAGCATGACCAGCGCGGTCGTACCACCGGAGTCGGACGGGCGCAGCTGGATGCGGATGCCGTGCCGCTGCGACAGACGACCGACCACGAAGAGGCCCATGCGTCGGGAGACGGAGACGTCCACGGTGGGCGGCGAGGCGAGCCGCTCGTTGATCGCGGCGAGGTCCTCGGGGGAGAGGCCGATGCCGGTGTCGTGGATCTCGATCAGCACCCGGCCGTCGGGCAGGGCGTGACCGGTGACCTTGACCTTGGTCTGCGGGGAGGAGAACGAGGTCGCGTTCTCCAGCAGCTCGGCGAGCAGGTGCACGAGGTCGTTGACCACACGGCCGGCCACTTCGGTGGTCGGCACCGAGGCCAGTTCGATGCGCTCGTACTGCTCCACCTCGGACGCGGCGGCGCGGAGCACGTCGACCAGCGGGACCGGGCGGGTCCAGCGGCGGCCGGGCTCTTCACCGGCGAGAACGAGGAGGTTCTCACCGTTACGGCGCATGCGGGTGGCGAGGTGGTCGAGCTTGAACAGCGAGGACAGCTGGTCCGGGTCCGCCTCGCGGGACTCCAGTTCGGAGATGAGCGAGAGCTGACGCTGGATAAGACCCTGGGAGCGGCGCGAGAGGTTGGTGAACATCGCGTTGACGTTGCCCCGCAGCAGGGCCTGCTCGGCGGCGAGGCGGACCGCCTCGCGGTGCACGTCGTCGAAGGCCGCGGCCACTCGGCCGATCTCGTCCCGGGAGTGCACACCGACCGACTCCACGGACGTGTCGACGTCCTGCGGGTCGGACTCGGACAGCTGCTTGACCAGCTCGGGCAGTCGGTCGGAGGCGACCTTGGTGGCGGTCTCCTCCAGCCGGCGCAGCGAGCGGATCATGGAGCGGGCCACCACGAAGGCGCCGACCAGCGAGACGCCGAGCACGAGGAGGATCAGCGCACCGGAGATGATGGCGTCCTGCTCGGACTCGTTGCGCAGCTCGCGCGCCTTCTGCTCCATCTGCTCCAGCAGCGTGCGCTCGACGTTGCCCATCTGCTCGATCTTGATCGAGCTGTCGTCCACCCAGTCCTTGTACGAGCGCCGGTCCACCGTGGCCAGACCACTGGTGATGGCGCGGTCGCCGTAGGTGTCGGTGGCCTGGATCGTGGAGTTGCCCTCCTCGACCGGCTTGAGCAGCTCGGCCGCCTCCTCACCGCCGTAGATCGCCTTGAAGCTGGCGAGTTCGGAGGTCTGGCTGGCCATCGACGACTGGGCGTAGAGCCGGTCGTTGTCGGAGAGCCTGCCGGAGGACTTGGTGTTGACCGGCAGGGCCGCGGCGAGCACCGCGCGCTGGATGGAGGCGTACTCCTTGGCGGAGGAGAAGGCCGCCAGCGCACGGGTCCGCTGGATCATGTCGGGGTTGCTGGTCGCCTCGGCCATGTCCTGGGAGAGGTCCAGCAGGTGCTCGATCAGCCGGTGGTACGCCTCGACCGTCTGGGTGGCGTTGTCCTCGGCCTGGTAGGCGTCCTTGCGGATGCCGCTGAGGGTGCGCAGGTCACGGACGACACCGACGAGGGTGTCGTGGACGCCCTGGAGGTTGCCGTTGCCGGTGTCGACCTCCTCGGCGGACTCGATGAAGTTGTCCACCAGGCGGTCGGTCTTGTCGGTGTAGCCCTTGACCGTGTAGCCGGTGGCCTTCTCGCCGTGCGCCAGGGGACCGGCGGACTGGTCGCGCTCCTCCTGGAGCGCGGCGGCCAGCTCGGTGGCCTGCTTGGTCATCTCCGTCAGCAGCTTCATGTTGTCGAGCTGCTGCATGTCGTCCATGGAGTCGCTGATACGCAGGGCGCCCAGCGAGGTGGCCGCGACCACCGGGAGTGCGAGCAGCGACACCAGGCGCGTGGAGATTCGCCAGTTGCGCAGGGCTATTCGCGGGCCGGGGTTGGTCGAACCCTGCGGCGGCTTGACGGGCGGGGCGGCCGGGCCCGTGGAACCCGTGCCGGCCGGTCCGCCGGGGCGCCCGGAGCCGTCACCGGACTGGACCGGGCTCTGGGCGTGCTGGGTCGAGGGACTGCCGACTTTGGGGCCAGTCCCGCCGTGCGGCTCCGGCTCCGCCGAAGCACTGCCATCCCTCTTGAAACGTCCCTGCACTAGCGTCGCAACCTCTGGACCAGGCGCTCCTCCGCGTGAACGGAATGAGCGGTGTCGGCGTATTGGGGGGCGTCCTGAATTACGTCCCCTGATGGTCTGAGTGACCGGCGCTGGCTCCCCCTTCCGCCGCCGCCCGGCGCTGCTTCGCGCCCTGCGCGCCGGGTCGTTCCTGCGGCGGTCCGTGGAATTCCAGCACAGTGCAGGATCTCCAACAAGGGCCGTGGACCGAGCCGTGACCTACGTGACACCACGTGAGTGACGAGTTACCGGTCGTAGAAAGGGATCCGTATCAAACCGGACCCAACCTGGCGATTCGCCGGAGCCCGGCGGGTGTCCCAGTCGCCATGATCAGGAGCGGAATGGTCGGTTCAGTGGCCCAATGTCCGTTTCGGAGGGCTGAATCGCCGGTCCGATTTGCCTGACTTGCGCAAGAAGCCGTGAGCAAACTCACACGAGGATCGTGGGGTCTTCACGTCTTCTCCGGGGAAACGCATGTTTAGCCTGACGCTTTACAAGATGGCGCAATCTGCCAACTCCCACCCCACCGCACACGACAGGTTACGAACAACCGTGAAGACGACGCTGATGTTCCGCTCGACCGCCAACCCGCGTCGCACGACGCTGGCCCACCTGGAGGGCGCCGCCGACCTGCGGCCCCTGGAGCAGCCGGAGCACACCCTCGACCTTCCGGCCCAGACCGCCAACCCCCGTCGCACGGTCCTCGACGTCATGCCGGTCGCCGCCACCGTCGCGGAGTAATGCCGCGAGGTGCCCGGCCCCGGTCACGTTAGCCTGGAGCGTCAGACTCCAGCCGCTTCAGTCAAGGGGCCAAGCATCCCGTGCGCATCGCCAGATTCTCCATCGACGGGAACGTCGCCTTCGGCGCGGTCGAGGGCGACAAGCCTGACGAACTCGTCCTCGACATCATCAAGGGCATCCCGTTCGCGGAGTTCCAGCTCAGCGGCGTCAAGGTGCCGCTGAGCAAGGTGCGGCTGCTGCCCCCGGTGCTCCCCAACAAGGTCGTGGCCTTCGGCCGCAACTACGCCGAGCACGCCCGGGAACTGGGCAACGAGGTCCCCGACGCGCCCTTCGCCTTCTTCAAGCCCTCCACCTCGGTGATCGGCCCCGGCGACGAGATCCAGTACCCCTCCTTCTCCGAGGAACTGCACCACGAGGCCGAACTCGCCGTGGTCATCGGCCGGATGTGCCGGGAGGTCCCGCGCGAGCGCGTGGCCGACGTGATCTTCGGCTACACCTGCGCCAACGACATCACCGCGCGGGACGTCCAGCGGCGCGAGAAGCAGTGGGCGCGCGCCAAGGGCTTCGACACCTCCTGCCCGCTCGGCCCCTGGGTGGAGACGGACCTGGACCTCGCCACCGCGTCCGACCTCACGATCCAGCTCACGGTCGACGGCCAGCAACGCCAACTCGGCCGCACCAGCGAGATGACCCACTCCATCGCGGATCTGATCGTCAACATCACCGAGGCCATGACGCTGCTCCCCGGCGACGTGATCCTCACGGGCACCCCGGCAGGGGTCGGCCCCCTGGCTGTCGGCGACGAGGTCGCCGTCACCATCGAAGGCATCGGCACTCTCACCAACAAGGTTGTCAAGCGTGGCTAGCGCACCCGCCTCCCCCGTACGCGTCCGTTTCTGCCCGTCGCCGACCGGCAACCCCCATGTGGGCCTGGTCCGCACCGCCCTGTTCAACTGGGCGTTCGCCAAGCACCACGGCGGCACGCTGGTCTTCCGCATCGAGGACACCGACGCGGCCCGCGACTCGGAGGAGTCGTACGGCCAGCTGCTGGACGCGATGCGCTGGCTCGGCTTCGACTGGGACGAGGGCCCGGAGGTCGGCGGTCCGCACGCGCCGTACCGCCAGTCGCAGCGGATGGACCTCTACAAGGACGTCGCCGACAAGCTCCTGGACGCCGGGCACGCCTACCGCTGCTACTGCTCCCAGGAGGAGCTGGACAGCCGCCGCGAGGCCGCCCGCGCCGCCGGCAGGCCCTCCGGCTACGACGGCCACTGCCGCGAGCTGAGCCAGGAGCAGGTCGACGGGTACGAGGCCCAGGGCCGCGCCCCGATCGTCCGCTTCCGGATGCCCGACGAGACGATCACCTTCGACGACCTCGTCCGCGGCGAACTGACCTTCACCCCCGAGAACGTCCCGGACTACGGCATCGTCCGCGCCAACGGCGCCCCGCTGTACACGCTGGTCAACCCGGTCGACGACGCCCTGATGGAGATCACCCACGTCCTGCGCGGCGAGGACCTGCTCTCCTCCACCCCCCGCCAGATCGCCCTGTACAAGGCGCTGACCGAACTGGGCGTGGCCAAGGCGACCCCGGCCTTCGGGCACCTGCCGTACGTGATGGGCGAGGGCAACAAGAAGCTGTCGAAGCGGGACCCCCAGGCCTCGCTGAACCTCTACCGCGAGCGCGGCTTCCTGCCCGAGGGCCTGCTCAACTACCTCTCCCTGCTCGGCTGGTCGCTCTCCGCCGACCAGGACATCTTCTCGATCGACGAGATGGTCGCGGCCTTCGACATCGCCGACGTCAACCCCAACCCGGCCCGCTTCGACCTCAAGAAGTGCGAGTCGATCAACGGCGACCACATCCGCATGCTCGACGTGAAGGACTTCACCGAGCGCTGCGCCCCGTGGCTCGCGGCCCCGTTCGCCCCCTGGGCCCCGGAGGACTTCGACGAGGCCAAGTGGCAGGCCGTCGCCCCGCACGCCCAGACCCGGCTGAAGGTGCTCTCCGAGATCACCGACAACGTCGACTTCCTGTTCCTGGCGGAGCCGGTCCTGGACGAGGCCAGCTGGGCCAAGGCGATGAAGGAGGGCAGCGACGCCCTGCTGCGCACCGCCCGCGAGCGGCTGGAGGCGGCCGACTGGACCTCCGCCGAGTCCCTCAAGGAGGCCGTCCTGACCGCCGGTGAGGCCCACGGCCTCAAGCTCGGCAAGGCCCAGGCCCCGGTCCGGGTGGCCGTCACCGGCCGCACGGTCGGCCTGCCGCTCTTCGAGTCCCTGGAGATCCTGGGCAAGGAGAAGACCCTGGCCCGCATCGACGCGGCGCTCGCGAGGCTCTCGGCCTGAGACGCGATCCCGAGGGGCGGCATCCGGAGACGGGTGCCGCCCCTCGGGCGTTCCCGGGACGCGCGCGCCGCCCGGCGGTTACGGTCGGACCATGGGCATTCGGGCGGTGGTCTGGGACGTCGACGACACGATCTTCGACTACACCACGGCGGACCGGTCCGGGATGCGGGCGCACCTGGCGGCCGAGGGGCTGCTGGAGGCCCACGGCGGCGTCGACGCGGCCCTCGACCGCTGGCGGGAGTGCACCGAGCGGCACTGGACGCGCTTCTCGGCGGGCGAGACGTCCTTCGAGGGCCAGCGGCGCGACCGGGTGCGGGCCTTCCTGGGCGAGCCGCTGAGCGACACCGAGGCCGAGCGGTGGTTCCTGCGGTACATGGGCCACTACGAGGCCGCCTGGGCCCTCTTCCCCGATGTCCTGCCGGCCCTCGACCTCCTCGCCGCCGGCCACCGGCACGCGGTGCTCTCCAACTCCAGCCTCACCGTCCAGGACCGCAAACTGCGCGTGCTCGGCGTCCGGGACCGCTTCGAGGCCGTCCTGTGCGCCGCCGAACTGGGCGTCTCCAAGCCCGAGGCAGGGGCCTTCCTGGCCGCCTGCGCCGCACTGGAGCTGGCCCCGCACGAGGTGGCCTACGTCGGCGACCACCCGGAGATCGACGGGCGGGGAGCGGCGGACGCCGGTCTGCTCTCGGTCTGGATCGACCGCGGCACCGCGCCCGCCGGCGCCGGCGGGCCGAGCGGGGCGCACCGGATCGCCACCCTCGCCGAACTCCCCGCGCTCCTCGGCTCCGATACCCGTTTTGGAGCCCCGTCCACCTTCGGGTAATGTTCTTTCTGCGCCGCCGAGGAGCGGGCCGAAAGGCCGGTGACCGGAGGCGCAAGCTAGAACGAGACCCCTTCAGGGGCTTGCGTTCCAGTGGCCTATGGTGTAATTGGCAGCACGACTGATTCTGGTTCAGTTAGTCTTGGTTCGAGTCCAGGTAGGCCAGCTCGCAGAGCTCATCTGCAAAGCCCCCGTTGTGTAGCGGCCTAGCACGCTGCCCTCTCAAGGCAGTAGCGCCGGTTCGAATCCGGTCGGGGGTACGGCAATCGTCTTCGCGATGATCGCTAGGGCCCCCGTTGTGTAGCGGCCTAGCACGCCGCCCTCTCAAGGCGGTAGCGCCGGTTCGAATCCGGTCGGGGGTACTGTCTGGTCTAAACCACATTGGTCTATGGTGTAATTGGCAGCACGACTGATTCTGGTTCAGTTAGTCTTGGTTCGAGTCCAGGTAGACCAGCTCGGACCTGCGGAAACGCAGTGTCCATCGCCCCCGTTGTGTAGCGGCCTAGCACGCCGCCCTCTCAAGGCGGTAGCGCCGGTTCGAATCCGGTCGGGGGTACAGACAGGCAAGGCCCTCCACTTCGGTGGGGGGCCTTCGTCGTGCCGCCCCGGCGACGGGGGCCGAAGAGATCGGGTGGCAGGGGAGCGGGGAGGGCCCGCCGCGGCGTTGGGGCGGGCCCTCCCCGTTGCTGTCTGGGTACGTCAACCGGTGCGGCGCAGGGCCTCCGAGAGACGGGAGGCCGCGTCGATGACCGCCTGGGCGTGCATCCGGCCCGGGTGGCGGGTGAGGCGCTCGATGGGACCGGAGACCGAGACGGCGGCCACCACGCGGTTGGAGGGGCCGCGGACCGGCGCGGAGACCGAGGCCACGCCCGGCTCGCGCTCGCCGATCGACTGGGCCCAGCCGCGGCGCCGCACGCCGGAGAGGGCCGTCGCCGTGAAGCGGGCGCCCTGCAGGCCCCGGTGCAGCCGCTCGGGCTCCTCCCAGGCCATGAGGATCTGGGCGGACGAGCCGGCCTTCATCGTCAGCGTCGAACCGACCGGGACGGTGTCCCGGAGTCCGGACAGCCGCTCCGCCGCGGCCACGCAGATGCGCATGTCGCCCTGGCGCCGGTAGAGCTGCGCGCTCTCGCCCGTGATGTCACGGAGGTGGGTGAGGACCGGGCCCGCCGTGGCGAGGAGGCGGTCCTCGCCGGCCGCCGCGGCCAGTTCCGCCAGGCGCGGGCCGAGGATGAACCGGCCCTGCATGTCGCGCGCCACCATGCGGTGGTGCTCCAGGGCCACCGCCAGCCGGTGGGCCGTGGGTCGTGCCAACCCGGTCGCCGCCACCAGACCCGCGAGGGTGGCCGGACCGGACTCCAGGGCGCTCAGGACAAGGGCTGCCTTGTCCAGGACGCCGACGCCGCTACTGTTGTCCATGAAACGATACTCGCGTCTCACTCTGTGAAACGCAAGTTCAATTTTCCGTGGAACACGCCACTCTGGATGACACGAAGGCAAAGAGGCCCGCAGACAAACGGGCCCGGTGGCGGACGCCCGAACAGGGGCGGCGGGCGCTGCTTCCTCAAGATCTCTAGTTGGGCCGGTGGACCGTATGCCGGCCGGAGGGAAAGCGATGGGTAGGACACTCGCGGAGAAGGTCTGGGACGACCACGTCGTCCGGCGCGCCGAGGGCGAGCCCGACCTCCTCTTCATCGATCTGCACCTGCTGCACGAGGTGACCAGCCCGCAGGCCTTCGACGGCCTCCGCAAGACCGGTCGCCAGGTGCGCCGCCTCGATCTCACCATCGCGACCGAGGACCACAACACCCCGACGCTCGACATCGACAAGCCGATCGCCGACCCGGTCTCCCGGGTCCAGCTGGAGACGCTGCGCAAGAACGCCGCGGAGTTCGGCGTGCGGCTGCACCCGCTGGGCGACGTCGAGCAGGGCGTCGTGCACGTCGTCGGCCCGCAGCTGGGTCTGACCCAGCCGGGCATGACCGTCGTCTGCGGCGACTCCCACACCTCCACCCACGGCGCCTTCGGCGGCCTGGCGTTCGGCATCGGCACCTCCCAGGTGGAGCATGTGCTGGCCACCCAGACGCTGCCCCTGGTCCGTCCGAAGACCATGGCCATCACCGTCGAGGGCGAGCTGCCCGACGGCGTCACCGCCAAGGACCTGATCCTGGCGATCATCGCCCGGATCGGCACCGGCGGCGGCCAGGGCTACGTCCTGGAGTACCGCGGCTCCGCCATCGAGAAGCTCTCGATGGAGGCCCGGATGACCATCTGCAACATGTCGATCGAGGCCGGCGCCCGCGCGGGCATGATCGCCCCCGACCAGACGACCTTCGACTACTTGGAAGGGCGTGCGCACGCTCCCAAGGGCGAGGACTGGGACGCGGCCGTCGCGTACTGGAAGACGCTGCGCACGGACGACGACGCCGAGTTCGACGCCGAGGTCGTCATCAAGGCCGAGGAACTGTCCCCGTTCGTCACCTGGGGCACCAACCCCGGCCAGGGCGCGCCGCTTTCGGCGTCCGTCCCCGACCCTGCTTCGTACGAAGACGCTTCGGAGCGCCTGGCCGCCGAAAAGGCCCTGGAATACATGGGGTTGGAGGCCGGCCAGCCGCTGCGCTCCATCAACGTGGACACCGTCTTCGTAGGCTCCTGCACCAACGGCCGCATCGAGGACCTGCGGGCCGCGGCCGAACTGCTCCAGGGCCGCAAAGTCGCCGACGGCGTACGCATGCTGGTCGTCCCCGGCTCCGCCCGGGTCGGTCTGCAGGCCGTCTCCGAGGGTCTGGACGTGGTCTTCAAGGAGGCCGGCGCCGAGTGGCGGCACGCGGGCTGCTCGATGTGCCTGGGCATGAACCCCGACCAGCTGGCCCCCGGGGAGCGCTCCGCGTCCACCTCCAACCGCAACTTCGAGGGCAGGCAGGGCAAGGGCGGCCGTACGCACCTGGTCTCGCCGCAGGTCGCCGCCGCGACCGCCGTGCTGGGCCATCTGGCCTCCCCGGCCGACCTGTCCGACACCGAGACCCGTACGCCCGCTGGAGTCTGAGAAGCCATGGAAGCATTCACCACGCACACCGGCCGGGCCGTCCCGCTGCGCCGTTCCAACGTCGACACCGACCAGATCATCCCCGCCCACTGGCTCAAGAAGGTGACCCGGGACGGCTTCGAGGACGGGCTGTTCGAGGCCTGGCGCAAGGACGAGACGTTCGTCCTCAACCGGCCCGAGCGCAACGGCGCCACGGTCCTGGTCGCCGGCCCCGACTTCGGCACCGGCTCCTCCCGGGAGCACGCCGTCTGGGCGCTGCAGAACTACGGGTTCAAGGCCGTCATCTCCTCCCGCTTCGCCGACATCTTCCGCGGCAACTCGCTCAAGAACGGCCTGCTCACGGTGGTGCTGGAGCAGAAGATCGTGGACGCGCTGTGGGACCTCACCGAGGAGAACCCCGAGGCCGAGATCACGGTCGACCTGGAGAACCGCGAGGTGCGCGCCGAGGGCGTCACCGCCTCCTTCGAGCTGGACGAGAACTCCCGCTGGCGGCTGCTGAACGGGCTGGACGACATCTCGATCACCCTGCAGAACGAGGCCGACATCGCCGCCTACGAGGCCAAGCGGCCCTCGTACAAGCCGCAGACGCTCCAGGCGTGAGCCGGGCGGACCTCCGCCACAACTGAACAGGTCGAGTTTCGGCCACCGAAACACCCCCGCCGTACCCCCGATCGGACCGATCGGGGGTACGGCCATGTCTGCGCCCGGACGGTCGCCGGAGGCTCGGCCGACGGCGCCAACTTCCCGTGTTAGCTGGGCTGTTGTCGGGGTAGCCGGTCATCGGGGCAACCTCTTCCACCGGTGCGGGGAGGGCCGTTCGAGGCGGCAGTTGCACCCTGGGCAGGCGACAACTCGCCCCAGATGGCACAATCTGTGCATGGAACACGACGGCCAACTCGAGCTCTATGCGGCGGTCGCGGACCAACTCAAGGAAGCGCACACAACAGTGCGCGCACTGCAAGTCCCGGAGGGCGTACGGATGGCGCTGACCCGGAAGCTGCTGGTCATTACGGCCGTGGCCAAGCACGATCTCGCCGATGCGGCAAGGCGTCTGGAGGCGTTCACGGCAGACCTCGACGCGGGTCGATTCCCCGACGAGGAACGCTGATCGCTCCGGAGACCGCCGAACCCGTTGCGGCACAAGGGTGATAAGCCCGTTTCGTGTTTGATTTGCGGTATATATCTGCCTAACGTGCGAAAAAGCTTGAACACTTTCGTTCTGGCGATGTCTCCGAAGGGGAAGACGTGAACAAGGCGCAGCTCGTAGAAGCGATTGCCGACAAGATGGGCGGCCGCCAGCAGGCCGCCGATGCTGTCGACGCAGTCCTGGACGCCGTCGTGCGCGCGGTGGTCGCCGGTGACCGGGTGTCGGTGACCGGCTTCGGATCGTTCGAGAAGGTCGACCGGCCGGCGCGTTACGCCCGGAACCCCCAGACGGGCGAGCGGGTTCGGGTCAAGAAGACCTCCGTGCCGAGGTTCCGCGCGGGTCAGGGCTTCAAGGACCTGGTCAGCGGCTCGAAGAAGCTCCCGAAGAACGACGTCGCCGTGAAGAAGGCCCCCAAGGGCAGCCTGACCGGCGGTGCTTCCGCCACGGTCAAGAAGGCCGCGGCGAAGAAGACCGCCGCCAAGAAGGCCACCACCGCCAAGAAGGTCACGGCGAAGAAGACCACCGCGGCGGCGAAGAAGACCACCACGGCGGCCGCGAAGAAGACGACCGCCAAGAAGACCACCGCGGCGGCGAAGAAGACCACGGCGGCGGCCGCGAAGAAGACGGCGGCCAAGAAGGCCCCGGCGAAGAAGGCGACCGCCAAGAAGGCCCCGGCCAAGAAGTCGACGGCCCGCAAGACCACCGCCAAGAAGACCACCGCCCGCAAGAGGTAGGGGCGCGACGGTACTCACGCGCCGGGCCGGACTCCCCAGGGAGTCCGGCCCGCGGCGTGTCGGGCGGGTGCCGGGCGCTACAGGGTCTGGAGCGTGACGAGGGTGATGCGCGGCCCGTCCTCGGGGCCCTCCACCTCGATGCGCACCCGCTGTCCGGGCCGCAGCAGGCGCAGCCCGCCCGCGTCGAACGCCCTCGCGTCGAAGGGCACCGGGGTGCCGTCGTCCAGGAGCACCTGCCCGCTCCGGGTCTCGGGGTCGTACGTGTACGCGGTCGCCTGCATGGCGGCAGCCTATGCGCTGGGCGGCGAGCGCCGCGAGGGCAGGCGCCCCGTGCTCCTCGGGCGGGGCTGGAGCCCGGTGCGAAGCGGCCTTTGTCGCGCGCCCTGGAACCCCGCGCGCCCTAGAACCCCGCGAGCAGCAGTCCCGCCGCTGCCGCCGTCGTCCGTGGGCCGACCCCGAGCGCCAGCGCGGCGCGGAGATCCTCGCCGGTGTCCACGTCCTGGCGTACGGAATCCACCGCCCCCAGGGTCAGTTCCGTCGCGCCGGAAGCCCGGTGGCGGGCGCGGGAATCCGGGCCGAATGCCGGGTGCAGCGGCCGGCCCGGAGCCGCCGAGAGCAGAGTCGTGCCGATTGCCGCGGCGTCCGGCAGGAAAGCGCGCGGGAATTCCGCCGCCGAGTCCAGGACCCGGGCCAATTCCGCCGGGCGCAGGGCCGGGAGATCCGCGTTGAGAGCGGCGACCGCGCAATCCGGACGTGCCGCGCGTACGACGGCGGCCCCGTGTGCCAGCGCGGCGTTCAGGCCGGCTCCCGGGGTGTCGGGCAGCACGCGGGCGCCGAGCGCGGACAGTTCCCGGCCCGCCAGGGCGTCGTCCGTGACGACTGCCACATCCCGGACCGGACCGCTGGCCAGCGCCGCCGCCACGGTGTCCTGCGCGAAGGCCAGGGCGAGGGCCGGGCGCAGCCCGCCGGCCGCGGTCCCCGAGAGCCTGCTCTTGGCCCGAGCCAGAGGTTTCAGGGGTATGACCAAGGTCCACTGCACGAACGTTCGTACCTCTCTCGTCGCGGCCATTGTCGCCCGGCTCTCACACGGGCCATCCGGCGGTCCGGTCCGCGGGGCGTACGGTGTTCTCGACAGACGGTCGGCCTGGAGCGACACTTGTGCGGCCCCCCAGGCCCTAGAGGAAGGTGTCCGCGTGCCCCGCCGCAGAATCGGCTTCTGGTATCGCTTGGCAGCGGTGATTGCCAAACCACCGCTGGTGGTACTGATCAAGCGGGACTGGCGCGGAATGGAACACATTCCGGCCCATGGCGGATTTATCACCGCGGTGAACCACAATTCGCACGTCGATCCTTTCGCCTACGCGCACTTTCAGTACAACACCGGCCGAGTTCCGCGATTCCTCGCGAAGAGCGGACTTTTCAAGAAGGGATTCGTCGGCGCCGTCATGCGCGGTACCGGTCAGATCCCCGTCTACCGCGAGACCACGGACGCGCTGAGCGCCTTCCGGGCCGCGATCGACGCCGTGGAGCGCGGCGAGTGCGTCGCCTTCTACCCCGAGGGCACCATCACCCGGGACCCGGACCAGTGGCCCATGACCGGCAAGACCGGTGCCGCCCGGGTCGCCCTGCAGACCAAGTGCCCGGTGATCCCGGTCGCCCAGTGGGGCGCCAACGAACTGCTGCCGCCGTACGCCAAGAAGCTCGACGTGCTGCCCCGCAAGACCTCCAAGGTCCTCGCGGGCCCCGCCGTGGACCTGTCGCGCTTCTACGACAAGGAGATGACCCCGGAACTCCTCAAGGAGGCCACCGAGGTCATCATGGCCGCCGTCACCCGCCTGCTGGAGGAACTCCGCGGCGAGAAGGCGCCCGTCGCCGCCTACGACCCGCGCAAGGAGCGGATCGAGCAGCGGCGCCGCAGCCAGGCGGAGAACGGGCACGAGGCGCAGGCCGGGCACGAGGAGAAGAGCAAGTGAGCAAGCCCGTCAAGGCGGCCGTCTTCGGCACCGGATCGTGGGGCACCGCCTTCGGCATGGTGCTCGCCGACGCGGGGTGCGAGGTCACCCTGTGGGGGCGGCGCCCCGAACTCGTCGAAGCGGTCAACTCCACGCGCACCAACCCCGACTACCTCCCCGGCGTCGAACTGCCGGCGAACCTGCGGGCCACCGCGGACCCCGCCGAGGCGGCCCGCGACGCCGACTTCACCGTCCTGGCGATCCCCTCGCAGACACTGCGCGGCAACCTCGCCGAGTGGACCCCGCTGCTCGCCCCGGACACCGTCCTGGTCTCCCTGATGAAGGGCGTGGAACTCGGTTCCACCATGCGGATGAGCGAGGTCGTCGAGGACGTCGCCGGGGTCGGCCCGGACCGGGTCGCCGTGGTCACCGGACCCAACCTCGCCCGCGAGATCGCCGCGCGGATGCCCGCGGCGGCCGTGGTCGCCTGTACCGACGCCGCCGTCGCCCAGCGGCTCCAGGCCGCCTGTCACACGGCCTACTTCAGGCCGTACACCGAGACCGACGTCATCGGCTGCGAGCTGGGCGGGGCGGTCAAGAACGTCATCGGGCTCGCCGTCGGCATCGCGGACGGCATGGGGCTCGGCGACAACGCCAAGGGCTCGCTGATCACCCGCGGCCTCGCGGAGACCGCGCGGCTCGGGGTGGCGCTCGGCGCGGCCCCGCTGACCTTCGCCGGGCTCGCGGGCCTCGGCGACCTGGTCGCCACCTGCTCCTCGCCGCTCTCCCGCAACCACACCTTCGGCACCAATCTCGGCAAGGGCATGACGCTGAAGGAGACCATCGCGGTCACCCAGCAGACCGCCGAGGGCGTCAAGTCCTGTGAGTCCGTGCTGGACCTGGCCCGCCGGCACGGCGTCGACATGCCGATCACCGAGACGGTCGTCGGGATCGTCCACGAGGGCAAGTCCCCGGTGGTCGCCGTCAAGGAACTCATGTCGCGCACAGCGAAGCCCGAACGACACTGAGTGAAGCGGGCGGGCCCTCGCGCCCGCCCGCCGCGCGGCGCTGTATCAGGCCCGTACCAACGGGTACTCTCAACGCGATATGAGCACCGAGAACCTCCCCCAGAGCCCCCAGCAGCCGTCGCGCAAGCCGCGTGTGGCCGTCGTGTTCGGCGGCCGCAGCTCCGAGCACGGGATCTCCGTGGTCACGGCCGGCGCCGTGCTGAAGGCCATCGACCGGACCAAGTACGACGTCCTGCCGATCGGCATCACCCAGGACGGCCGCTGGGCGCTCACCGCCGACGAACCGGAGCGGATGGCGATCACCGACCGCCGTACGCCCAGCGTCTCCCAGCTCGCCGAGTCGAGCGAGGGCGCCGTGGTGCTCCCCGTCGACCCCGGCAACCGCGAAGTCGTCTACAGCGAGCCCGGATCGGTGCCCAAGGCGCTCGGCGAGGTCGACGTCGTCTTCCCCGTCCTGCACGGCCCCTACGGCGAGGACGGCACCCTTCAGGGTCTGCTGGAGCTCTCCGGTGTCCCGTACGTCGGCGCGGGCGTCCTCGCCTCCGCCGTCGGCCAGGACAAGGAGTACATGAAGCGGGTGTTCACCTCCTTCGGGCTCAAGGTCGGCCCGTACGTGGTGATCCGGCCCCGCGAGTGGGCGCGGGACGAGTCCGCCGCCCGCAGGAAGATCGTCGAGTTCGCCGGCGAGCACGGCTGGCCGCTCTTCGTGAAGCCCGCCCGTGCGGGTTCCTCGATCGGCATCACCAAGGTCGACGACCCCTCCGGACTGGACGAGGCCATCGCCGAGGCCCAGCGCCACGACCCCAAGATCCTCGTCGAGGCGGCGCTGCGGGGCCGCGAGATCGAGTGCGGGGTACTGGAGTTCGAGGACGGCCCGCGCGCGTCGGTGCCCGCCGAGATCCCGCCGCCCGAGGCGCACGCCTACTACGACTTCGAGGCCAAGTACATCGACTCCACCCCGGGGATCGTGCCGGCCCCGCTCACCGACGAGGAGACCGCCGAGGTGCGGCGGCTCGCGGTGGACGCCTTCGACGCGGCCTCCTGCGAGGGCCTGGTGCGCGCGGACTTCTTCCTCACCGAGGACGGGGAGTTCGTGATCAACGAGATCAACACCATGCCCGGCTTCACGCCCATCTCGATGTATCCAAAGATGTGGGAGGCGACCGGCATCGGCTACGCGGAGCTGGTCGACCGGCTCATCCAGGCCGCGCTGCGCCGCTCGACCGGGCTGCGCTGAACCCCGGGGCCGACCGGATCAGGGGGCGATTCCTTCGGGGATCGCCTTCTTCACGGCCGGGGCCAGATCGATCAGCACCGCCGAGCTGTCCACGCCCTCGGCGACGGTGACCTCGACGTACGCCTGGCGATTGGCGGTGGTGAAACGGTACGCCCCGGAGTCCCCGCGCTCCATCAGCCAGTCCACCCCCTCGACTCCGCCGGGCACCGCGTCGGGGTCGCCCCCCTCGGCCACCTTCGGGTCCGTCATCTTCGGCGGCCGTTCCACGCCGCAGCGCAGTATGATCTCCGGGTTTCCCCAGCCCGCGGTCAGCGTGGATTCGGGCTCGGGGTCGCGGCGGCTCTCACCGGCCACCTTCGCCGGCACGGCGTCGTCCAGCTTCTGACACAGGGCGGCGACCTTCGTGCCCGGGGAGGGAACCGCCGCCGACCCGCCGTCGTCTGCTGAGGAGCAGCCCGCGACGGTGATCGACAGGGCGACGAGCGCGGGCAGACCGATGAGCCGGTGACGCGAAGTGTTCACCGGCCAAGGGTAGACGGGGGCTACAGATGGACGACCGGGCAGGTCAGGGTGCGGGTGATGCCGTCCACTTGCTGGACCTTGGCGACCACCATGCGGCCGAGGTCGTCGACGGTGTCTGCCTGCGCGCGCACGATCACGTCATACGGTCCTGTCACGTCCTCGGCCTGGATGACTCCAGGGATCTTGCTGATCGTCTCGGCGACGGTCGACGCCTTGCCGACCTCCGTCTGGATCAGGATGTACGCCTGTACCACGGAACCTCCAGGGCGGCCACGAGGATCATGTGGGGAAAAGGAACGCCACGGTATCGCGTCGTCGCTCGTCGCGGGGAGACCCGCGGGGCCGGGGGTCCCGCGCCGGGGTACAGGCACGAAAGTGGTTGACGGTCACCTCGACCGTATCGAGGACAGTAAAGACACGCGACCGGGAATCGGGCCGGGACAGAAGGGGCGTAAGGGCGATGAAGGGCACTGTTGGTGAGCTGGGGGAGTTCGGGCTCATCAGGGAGCTCACCTCCCGTCTCACCACCACCCCGGCGGTCCGGGTCGGCCCCGGCGACGACGCCGCGGTGGTCGCCGCGCCCGACCGCAGGGTCGTGGCGAGCACCGACATCCTGGTGGAGGGCCGGCACTTCCGCCGTGACTGGTCCACCGCCTACGACGTGGGCCGCAAGGCCGCCGCGCAGAACCTGGCGGACATCGCCGCCATGGGCGCCGTGCCCACCGCGCTCCTGCTCGGCCTCGTGGTCCCGGCCGAACTGCCGGTGACCTGGCCGACCGAGCTGATGGACGGCCTGCGCGACGAGTGCCAGGTGGCCGGCGCCTCCGTGGTCGGCGGCGATGTCGTACGCGGCGACTCGATCATGGTGTCGATCACCGCGCTCGGCGACCTGCGCAACCAGGAGCCCGTCACCCGGGCCGGCGCCCAGCCCGGCGACCTGGTGGCGGTGACCGGCTGGCTCGGCTGGTCCGCGGCCGGATTCGCCGTGCTGTCCCGGGGGTTCCGCTCACCGCGGGCCTTCGTGGAGGCGCACCGGCGCCCGGAACCGCCGTACCACGCGGGCCCCGCGGCGGCCGGGCTCGGCGCGACCGCCATGTGCGACGTCAGCGACGGGCTGATCGCCGACCTCGGGCACATCGCCGAGGCCAGCAAGGTCCGCATCGACATCCGCTCCGGCGCGATCGACATCCCCTCGCAGATGAACGACATCGGGCAGGCCGTCGGCGTCGACCCCATGCAGTGGGTGCTGACCGGGGGAGAGGACCACGCGATCGTGGCGACCTTCCCGCCGGACGTGAAGCTCCCCGCCCGCTGGAAGGTCATCGGCGAGGTCCTCAACCCCTCGGCGCTGCCCCAGGTCACGGTCGACGGGGCGCCCTGGACCAGCAAGGGCGGCTGGGACCACTTCGGGGACATCGAGTCGTGAGCGCGCCGCCGAGGGTGCTGACGGTCGCGGGGTCCGACTCCGGCGGCGGGGCCGGGATCCAGGCCGACCTCAAGACGATGCTCGCGCTCGGTGTGCACGGCATGAGCGTGATCACCGCCGTCACCGCGCAGAACTCGCTGGGCGTGCAGGGTGCCTGGCCGCTGCCGGTGGAGGCGGTGGTCGCGCAGTACCGCAGCGTGGTCGACGACATCGGCGTGCAGGCCGTGAAGACCGGCATGCTCGCCTCCGCGGAACTCGTGGAGGCGGTCGCCGAGTTGATCGGCGCCACCGACGCCCCCGCCGTCGTCGACCCGGTGGGCGTCTCCAAGCACGGGGACTCCCTGCTGGCCGCCTCCGCGCTGGACTCCGTCCGCACGAAACTGCTGCCGGTGGCCACCGTCGCGACCCCGAACCTCGACGAGGTGGCCCAACTCACGGGGGTACGGGTCGACTCCGAGGACGATCTGCGGCGGGCCGCGGCGGCCGTACTCGACCACGGCCCGCGCTGGGTCGTGATCAAGGGCGGCCATCTCCCGGGCGAGGCGGTGGACCTGCTCACCGACGGCTTTGAGGAGCACTGGCTGCGCGCCCCGCGCCACGACAACCGGCACACCCACGGCACCGGCTGCACCCTGGCCTCGGCCATCGCCTCGGAACTGGCCAGGGGCCGGTCCGTGCCGGAGGCGGTCACGGCGGCCAAGGCGTACGTCACCTCGGCCATCGCGGCCGGCTTCGCGCTCGGCGGGGGGATCGGGCCCGTACGCCACGGGTGGGCCCTGGGCGTACGGGACTGAGCCGGGACCGCGTAACGGCATGCAAAAAGCCGGTCCACACGAGGTGGACCGGCTCAGTGCAGCGAACCAGCAGTGGCCGCGCGCTCAGCGATGTGTCAGCGCGAGACCTTGCCGGCCTTGATGCACGAGGTGCAAGCGTTCACGCGCTTCGGCGTCCCGCCGACCACGGTACGGACGCGCTGGATGTTGGGGTTCCAGCGACGGGACGTACGGCGGTGCGAGTGCGAGATGTTGTTGCCGAAGCCCGGCCCCTTGCCGCAGACGTCGCAGTTGGCAGCCACGGGTCACTCCAAAGACTTCAGATGCACTTACGGATGATCCCGGCAGGCCGGGGATCGAGATCGCAGGATCAGACATCCGATTGGCTTTGCCAGGGGGAATGGCCCGATGTGGATCGGGCAACCGGAGCAGCATACAACGACTGCGCCAGTGGAACGAAACTACCATGGCTGCTCAGGGGCCCGCTCCCGGCCCTCTTCCGGCGGGCCCGGCCCCTGGGTCTACGCTGCGTGCCACGGCCGGCAGCTCAAGGAGGCGCAGGTGGCGCAGGTGCCGCAGACATTCCTCGATGCTCTCGCGGTACGCACCTGGTGCGGCCTCGCGCTCGACGCACTGGGGCGGGCACGCGCGGAGATCGACGCGATCAACGTCTACCCCGTGGCCGACGGTGACACCGGCACCAACCTGTATCTGACCGTGGAATCGGCCGCCGCGGCCGTCGACGCCGTCTTCGTCGGGCACGCCGCCGGCTCCGCGGGCGCGACGCCCTCCCTGGCCGACACCGTCCGCGCCATGGCGCACGGCGCGCTCATAGGGGCCCGCGGCAACTCCGGGACCATCCTGGCCCAACTGCTGCGCGGCATGACCCAGGTGCTGGCCGCCGAGAGTGACACACCTCACGCCGGCCCGGACGGGCTCCGGCTCGCCCTGCGGCACGCCGCCGACTCCGCCCGCCAGGCCGTCGCCCACCCCGTCGAGGGCACCGTCCTCACCGTCGCCTCGGCCGCAGCCGACGCCGCCGGGAGCGCCGAGGGCGACTGCGGGACCGTCGCCCGGGCCGCCTACGAAGGAGCGCGCGCCGCCCTCGCCGCCACCCCGCACCAGCTCGCCGTGCTGGAACGCGCCGGGGTGGTGGACGCCGGCGGGCAGGGGCTGGTCACGGTGCTGGCCGCGCTGGTGCAGACGCTCACCGGCGAGAAGCCGGCGGCCCCCGCGGGCCACGCGCGCGTGCCCGTCGACAGCGCCGGCGAGTGCGACGTCCCGGAGACCGGCGGGCCCGCCTTCGAGGTGATCTATCTGCTGGAGGCCGACGACACCGCCGTCACCCGGCTGCGCGAGCGCCTCGACGCCCTCGGCGACTCCCTCGTCGTGGTCGGCGGCGACGGCCTGTGGAACGTCCATGTGCACGTCGACGACGCCGGTGCCGCCGTGGAGGCGGGCGTGGAGGCGGGACGGCCGTACCGGATCAGGATCACCCACTTCGCCGACGGCGACGTGCACACCACCGGGGCGGAGCGGCCGCCCCGGGAGCGGATCCAGCGCGCCGTCGTGGCCGTCGTCCCCGGCGCCGGACTGGCCGGCCTCTACACCGAGGCCGGCGCCACCACCGTCCTCGCCCGCCCCGGGGAGCCGCCCGCCAGCGGCGAGCTCGTCCAGGCCGTACGGCGCGCCCACGCGCGCGAGGTCGTCCTGCTGCCCAACGACGCCGACCTCCGGCACACCGCGGCAGCCGCCGCCGAGCAGGCCCGCACCGAGGGCATCCGGGTGGCGCTGATCCCCACCCGGTCCGCGGTCCAGGGGATAGCCGCCCTCGCCGTGCACGAACCCGAGCGCCGCTTCGACGAGGACGTCGTCGCGATGACCTCGGCGGCCGGCGCGACCCGCTACGCCGAGGTCGCCGTCGCCGAACGCCAGTCCTGGACCATGGCCGGCATCTGTCAGGCCGACGACGTCCTCGGACTCATCGACGGGGACGTCGCCGTCATCGGCGAGGACGTCACCGCCACCGCCGAGACCGTCCTGGACCGCATGCTCGCGGCCGGCGGCGAACTGGTCACCCTCGTCCTCGGCGACGAGGCGCCCGACGGCATCGCCGAGCACCTCGAAGCCCGCGTACGGGAGTCCTACCTCGCCGTCGACACGGTCGTGTACCGGGGCGGCAGGCAAGGGGCCCTGCTGCTCATCGGCGTCGAGTAGGGGCCCTGCCTCCCGGCGGGCTCGGTCCTCTTCGCCGTCCTGTGCGCAGGCCGCCGGCAGGGCACGCGGGTGTGCCGCTGCCTCGGGCGGCGGGGTCAGTCCTCTTCGACCGTCTCCAGCAGTTGGCTCGCCTCCGCGCGTCGTTCGTCGGCCGGTCCGTCCTCCTCGCCGTCCTCTTCGCCTTCCTGTGCGTAGGCCGCCAGGACGGCGCGCGCGTGTGCCGCCGCCTCGGCCGGCCGGCCCAGGTCAGCGGCGAGCCAGCCGGCGGCCAGCTCGGCGCCGGTCCGGGCGTACCGGGCGTCGTCCCCGAGCTGCCCGAACACCGTGACCGCCTCCACCATCTGCGACAGTGCGTCTCTGAGGGCCGAGCTGATCGACTCGTCCTCGTCGTCCTCCGCCGCCGAGCGGGCCAGCAGATCACCGAACTGGCGGTGCGTATGGCCCAGCTCGCCCGTCAGCCGGTCCCGGGCCTCCTCGTCGAGCGCCGCCCGCCGGGCCGCCGCGCACTCCCCGACCGCCTCCGTCATCAGCGCCCGCGCCCGGTCCGAGCCGCCCTCGGCGCGCAGCGCGAGCCACGCGCGGGCGCGCAGGGAGCGCACCAGACCCTGGACGTTGCCCAGCGCCGCCCACAGCTCGCCCGCGCGCGCGTAGGCCCGGTCCGCCTCCTCGTGCAGACCGGCGTGGCCGAGGGACTCGGCGGCGAGGTGGGCGAGGGTGGCGTGGTCGTGCTGCTCGGGCCAGTGCCGGGCGATCTCGGCCGCCTGGAGGCGCCGCTCGGCGGCCTCCCGGTGCTCACCGAGTTCGCTCAGACAGTCACCGAGCCACCACTGGGTCTGCACGACAGCGCCGTCGCCGTGGGTCTGGGGCGTCAGGTCCGGCAGTGCCGACTCCAGCACCTCGGCGGCCTCCGCCCAGCGCCCCTGACGCAGCAGGAACCCGCCGAGCTGATGCCGCGCCCAGGCGCCGAGCGTGGGGCCCTCGCCCGCCTCGTCCGCCCAGTGCGACGCCTCCAGCGCCTGCTCGGCCGCCTCCTCCGACAGACCCCGCCCGCCCAGCACCTCGGCGAGCTGGAGGTGCAGCTGGGCCCGGCCCGGCGGCTCCAGATACGGCCCGCCGTGCTCCAGGGCCGCCCGCAGAGCCCGCTCCGCCTCCGCGATGTCGCCGAGATGGTGGGCGAGCCCGGCCAGCCGTGCCTCGTACTCGACCGCGAACCACGGCAGGCCCGCCCCGACGAACTCCGCGGCGGCCCGCGCGAACAGCCCGGCCGCCCGCTCCAGGTCCCCCGACAGCGCCGCCAGCTCGGCGAGCATCGCCCGCGCCTCCGCGGCCCGCGCGACCAGCCGCACCTCGTCCCCGGTGCGCCCCTCCACCAGCGCGACGACCTCACGCGCGGCGGCCTCGGCGGCCTGAAGCGCCGCCGCGCCGGCCGGGCCGTCGGCCTCGTGGACCTGCCGCATCAGCACCCGCGCGCGTCCCATCAGCACCGACGCCGTCTGCCGCAGACCCGTGCCGTCCTCGGCGTACAGCGCCAGCACCTCGTCGTACGGCCCGGCGACCGCGGCGAGCGCCTCCTCCGTACGGCCGGACAGCGCGCGCACGTACGCCGCACGCGTGCGGGCCGCCAGCGACTCACCCGGGTCGCCCGCCTCCGCGTACAGCTCGGCGGCCTCCTCGAACAGCTCGACGCCCTCGGGGCCCCGCTCCATGGCCAGATGGTCGGTGATCTCCGCCCGGTCGCGGGCCTCCAGCTCCACGCCCTCCGCGGCACGCGCCACCGCGGCCCACGCCTCGACGGCGTTCGGCCGCAGGGTGTCCGACAGCCGCCTGGCCTCGGCCAGCAGGGTCGGCAGATCCGCTTCCACGGGCCCATCCTGCGCCGGAACCTCCGGCACCGGAACAGCCGCGGGCACCGCCGCCGGACGCGCCGCGCGCACCCCGAGCGGCAGCCGCTCCACCAGCGGCCGCTGCGCCATGCGCGCCCGGGCCGTGTCACTGATGTGGGAGGTGCCGTTGCGCCGGTCGAACAGCGCCGCCAGTTCCAGCGCCTCGGCCCGCGCGTGCGCGGCCAGGTCCCGGGCCGTCCAGGTGCGCCCCGCCAGCCCCGGCACCGTCTGCCCGCCGAGCCCCAGCCCGGTCAGCCGCTCCATGAGCAGCGCCACCACCGACAGGAACTCCAGCCGGCTGCGCGGATGCCCGGTGTCGGTGAAGTACGCGGGACGCTCCGCGAGCAGCTCCAGACCGCGCGCCTCGTTGCCGGTCAGCGCGCAGAACTCGACGTGGTCCGCGTACGCGCCGCGCATGCTCTCCATGGGCCGCACCAGCCGGAAGCCCCGCAGATGGTGGGCGCGCGCCTCGTCGGTCCGGCCCAGCCGCAGCAGCGGTATCAGGGAGGAGGCGAGCGCCGTGTGCGGTTCGTGCGCGCAGGAGAACTCGCCGCCCAGGACCGGCCCCCACAGCTCCAGCGCCTCCTCGTCCCGCCCCCGCTCCGCCTGCCACCAGCCCTGCCCGTGCAGCTCGCAGGCGTGGCAGTCGGCCATGGAGTCGCGGTCCGCGGCCAGCCACGCGGCGTACGCCCGCTCGGCCCTCGCCAGGTCCCCGATGTGCGAGGCCACACTGAACTCACTGCTGCGCACGGCCCGTTCGGAGTGGCCGGCGAGCCGGTAGCGGTGCTCCATCTCGCCGAGCCACTTCTCTATGGAGGCCAGCGGGACGTGCGGCTGGTCGAGCATCCCGGACGTCATCCACTTGAACACCCAGTGCAGGGAGTGCGCCTCGTACGCGTCGAAGTCCTCCGGCCGTTCGTCCCACATGCGCAGCAGCCGCGCGAACGGGACGAACATCTTGTCCTTCTCGGAGCTGTAGTTGTAGACCGTCAGCTGGTGCCCGAGCGCCTCGACCACGGCCAGCGGGATGTTCAGCCGCTCCGCCTCGGCGAGCAGCCGCTCCGCGCGGGCGTTGCGGGCCGGGCCCTCCGGCTGCTCCGCGTTCTGAGCCATCGCCCGGCGCAGCGCGTCGAAGTCCGCCGTCCCGTCCGTTCCCTCGGCTCCCGACGTCATCGGCCCTCCTCCCCGTTCGTGGCCCACTCCAGCAGGCCGATGAAGGCCCGGTTCAGCAGCGCCGAGTCCGCGGGCCTGAGCGGACGCTGCGCCATCAGCAGGGCCTGGCCGTACAGCGACTCGGTCGCGGTGCCGATCAGTTCCGGATCGCCCAGTGAACTGATCCTTCTGATCAGCGGGTTGAGGTGGTTGAGCACCAGGCGCGCGCGGGGCGCGCCGCCGCGCAGCGAACCCAGGATGCCCGCCCACAGGTCGTCCGCGCCCTGCTCGGCCTCGGCCCGCGCCTGCTCGTGCCGGGCCGCCCGGTCGTCCAGGTGCAGCGCGGGCACCGACAGCGGATGGAAGGCCCGCAGGACCACGTCGCAGCCCAGCGGGTCCAGCCGGGACCGCGCGGCCGCCAGGAACCCGGCCAGCGCCAGCTCCTCGGCGGGGTCGACCGCGTCCAGATGGGCGGTCACGGTGTCCGCGTCCAGCTCGGCGACCACGGTTCCCGGGCGCACCGAGGGCAGCGCCTCGACCAGTTCGCTGTCGTAGGTGTAACCGCCGTTGATCACCCCGACGCCCTGCGCGGAGGCGATCGGCGCGACCTGCCGGTACTCCTCGACGGTCCGGGTGAAGTGCACCACCGGGTGCCGCTGCGCGAACTCCTCCAGCGACAGCCGCCCGTCGGTGGTCTCGAACGGCAGCCACGGCAGCATCGTGCGCAGCATCTCCCGGTCGTGCCGGGCCAGGGACTTCACCCCCAGGTGGTGCACGGAGAGGAACGCCGCGAGCCGCTCCGGGTCGCCGGCCGCGAGCCCGGTCAGCCAGGACCGGATCCGCTCCCCGAGCGCCTCCCGCACGGCCGCCAGCGTCTCGTCCTCGTACAGCGACTCGCGCGAGGCCGTGGGCCGCAGACTGTCGGTGTCCAGGACGCAGCGCACGAAGAACGCCCAGTCGGGCAGCAGCTGTTCGGCCCGCTCGGTGAGCAGCATGCCCTTGAGGTGCACCCGGTGACCGGCCCGCTGGGCGGGGCTGACCGCAGACGGCAGCACGTACGCCACCCCGCGGATCCCCGCCAGGGGCACGTTCAGCTCGATCGAGTCCAGCGGCGTGAACCCGAACAGGTCGTGACAGTGCCGGGCCAGCGCCACCCGCCGGTTGGCGGGGGAGGGGTAGGAACGGTCCCAGGGCGCGGGCAGATCGGTGACCTCCTCCTCGTCCACCCGCACGTCGTACGGCAGCAGCGCGCCGAAGTCCCGCGCCAGGGCGAGCACCCGCTCCCGGGCCAGCCACTCGCCGGCGCCGGCCCGGGCCACCAGGTGCACGGTGGTGCCCGGTTCGGGGTGCTCGGCGGCGGGCAGCGTCCGCACGGTGTACGAACCGTCGTCCGACGCCGTCCACTCCACCGGCGGCGCGTCCGGGGTGCGGGCGCTGCGGCTGACCACGCGGATCCGCTCGGCGACCACGAAACAGGCCAGCAGCCCGATGCCGAACTGGCCGAGGAAGTCGGAGCGGGCCGCCTGGACCCCGTCCGCGCGCTTGGAACTGCGGCCGATCGTCGCCAGCAGACTGTGTACGTCGGACTCGGTCAGTCCGATGCCCGTGTCCTCCACCCGCAGCCCGCCGCCCGGGTCGGCGTACAGCCGCACCCGCGCCGGGGCGTCGGGCTGCTCGGCCCGCCGGGCGGTGATGGCGTCCACGGCGTTCTGCAGCAGTTCGCGCAGGTAGACCCGGGGACTGGAGTAGAGGTGATGGGAGAGCAGGTCCACCAGACCGCGCAGGTCGACCTGGAACGTGTGAGGTGACTGGGATGCCTGGGATGACTGAGAGGTCTGGGAGTCCATCGTCGCTGCACCGGTGGGGGGACGGGGTCGGCGCGGGGTCGGGCGGTCCGTGTGAGGCGGAGACCGCGAGGGATGGCCGTGAGACGCGTCATCCTAGGGCCCTGGCGAACCGTCTGACCAGGGGTTTCCTAGGACTTGTACGGCTCTTGGGCGGGGATCTGCCCGCCGTTGTCAGTGCGGTGGTGTGCAATGGATCTCGTGCCCGCACTGCAAGAACCACTCCGGCAGCCACTGAAGTCGGTGCTCGGCCCCGCCACCGCGAAGGTGATGGCCGAGCATCTCGGCCTGCACACCGTAGGCGACCTCCTGCACCACTACCCGCGCCGCTACGAGGAGCGCGGGCAGCTCACCCACCTCGCCGACCTCCCCATGGACGAGCACGTCACGGTGGTCGCCCAGGTCGCCGACGCCCGGCTGCACACCTTCGCCTCGGCCAAGGCCCCGCGCGGCAAGGGCCAGCGGCTGGAGGTGACCATCACCGACGGCAGCGGCCGACTGCAACTGGTCTTCTTCGGCAACGGCGTTCACAAGCCCCACAAGGAACTGCTGCCCGGCACCCGCGCGATGTTCGCGGGCAAGGTCTCCCTCTTCAACCGCCGCCTCCAACTCGCCCACCCGGCCTACGAACTCCTGCGCGGCGACGGTGACGCCGAGGGGTCGGAGCCGGTGGAGACCTGGGCCGGCGCCCTCATCCCGCTCTACCCCGCCACCGCCAAACTGGAGTCCTGGAAGATCGGCAAGGCCCTCCAGACGGTGCTGCCGGCCGCCCAGGACGCCGTGGACCCCCTCCCCGACGGCCTCCGCGAGGGCCGCGGCCTGCTCCCGCTCCCCGAAGCCCTCCTGAAGATCCACCGCCCGCACACCAAGGCGGACATCGCCGACGCCCGCGCCCGGCTGAAGTGGGACGAGGCCTTCGTCCTCCAGGTCGCCCTGGCCCGCCGCCGCCACGCCGACGCCCTGCTTCCCGCGGTGGCCCGCAGACCCCTGCCCGACGGCCTCCTGACCGCCTTCGACGACCGCCTCCCCTTCACCCTGACCGAGGGCCAGCAGCGGGTCTCCGGCGAGATCTTCACCGACCTGGCCACGGAACACCCGATGCACCGCCTGCTCCAGGGCGAGGTGGGATCGGGCAAGACCCTGGTCGCCCTGCGCGCCATGCTCGCCGTCGTCGACGCCGGCGGACAGGCCGCCATGCTCGCGCCCACCGAGGTCCTCGCCCAGCAGCACCACCGCTCGGTCGTGGAGATGATGGGCGAGCTGGCCGAGGGCGGCATGCTCGGCGGCTCCGAGCACGCCACCAAGGTGGTGGTGCTCACCGGTTCCATGGGCGCCGCGGCCCGCCGGCAGGCGATGCTCGACCTGGTCACCGGCGAGGCCGGGATCGTCATCGGCACCCACGCGCTGATCGAGGACAAGGTCCAGTTCCACGACCTCGGCCTCGTCGTCGTCGACGAACAGCACCGCTTCGGCGTCGAGCAGCGCGACGCCCTGCGCGGCAAGGGCAAACAGCCGCCCCACCTGCTCGTCATGACGGCCACCCCCATCCCGCGCACGGTCGCGATGACCGTCTTCGGCGACCTGGAGACCTCCGTCCTGGACCAGCTCCCGGCCGGCCGCTCCCCGATCGCCAGCCATGTCGTCCCGGCCGCCGACAAGCCCCACTTCCTCGCCCGCGCCTGGGAGCGGGTGCGCGAGGAGGTGGAGAACGGCCACCAGGCGTACGTGGTCTGCCCCCGCATCGGGGACGAGGAGGACGACCCGAAGAAGTCCCGCAGGTCGGCCGAGGACGAGGCGGAGAAACGCCCGCCGCTGGCCGTCCTCGACGTCGCCGACCAGCTCGCCAAGGGCCCGCTCGGCGGCCTGAAGGTCGAGGTCCTGCACGGCAGGATGCACCCCGAGGACAAGGACGCGGTCATGCGCCGCTTCTCCGCCGGGGAGACCGACGTCCTGGTCGCCACCACCGTCATCGAGGTCGGCGTCAACGTCCCCAACGCCACCGCCATGGTGATCATGGACGCCGACCGCTTCGGCGTCTCCCAGCTGCACCAGCTGCGCGGGCGGGTGGGCCGTGGCTCGGCCCCCGGCCTCTGCCTCCTGGTCAGCGAGATGCCCGAGGCGAGCCCGGCCCGCCAGCGGCTGAACTCCGTGGCCTCCACCCTCGACGGCTTCGAGCTCTCCCGCATCGACCTCGAACAGCGCCGCGAGGGCGACGTCCTCGGCCAGGCCCAGTCCGGCGCCCGCACCAGCCTGAGAATGCTGGCGGTCATCGAGGACGAGGAGATCATCGCGGAAGCAAGGCAGGAGGCCACGGCAGTGGTGGCAACGGACCCCGAGCTGGAGAGCCTCCCCGGCCTGCGCACGGCCCTGGACGCCCTCCTGGACGAGGAAAGGGAGCAGTACCTGGAAAAGGGCTGAGGGAGGGACTCCCCGGGGCGCGGGGCCGTAATCCAGATGCGGCTACCCCCGCGCGGGCGCGACCAGCCACACTGATACCCAAAGCCGCCCACGAAGAAGGACCCAAGATGACCCGCGTGATCGCCGGCACAGCCGGCGGCCGACGCCTGTCCGTGCCGCCAGGCACCGGCACTCGCCCCACCTCCGACCGCGCACGCGAGGGTCTCCTCTCCACCTGGCAGTCCCTCCTCGGCGGAGCCCTGGACGGCGAACGCGTCCTGGACCTCTACGCCGGATCGGGCGCCGTCGGCCTGGAGGCCCTCTCCCGCGGCGCGAGCCACGCCCTCCTGGTCGAGGCGGACGCCAGGGCCGCCCGAGTGGTCCGGGAGAACGTCAGGAACCTCGGCCTGCCCGGCGCCGAGGTGCGGGCCGGCAAAGCAGAGCAGATCATCAGGACACCGGCACCCGAAGACCCGTACGACATCGTCTTCCTCGACCCCCCGTACGCCGTCACCGACGACGATCTTCGCGAGATTCTCCTCACACTCCGTACCGAGGGCTGGCTCGCCGAGGACGCCCTCGTCACCGTGGAGCGCAGCACCAGAGGCGGCGAATTCGGGTGGCCGGACGGTTTCGAAGCGATCCGGGCCCGTCGCTACGGCGAGGGAACGTTTTGGTACGGTCGCGCCGCCTCAACGTGCGAAGACGCACGATGACCGGACCGGAGAGCGAGGGACCTCAAGTGCGCCGTGCCGTCTGTCCCGGGTCGTTCGACCCGATCACCAACGGACACCTCGACATCATCGCCCGTGCCTCCAGGCTGTACGACGAGGTCTTCGTCGCGGTGATGATCAATCAGTCCAAGAAGGGCCTGTTCGAGGTCGAGGAGCGCCTCGACCTGATCCGCCGGGTCACCGCCGAGTACGGCAACGTGAAGGTCGAGGCCTTCCACGGACTCCTCGTCGACTTCTGCAAGCAGCGCGACATCCCCGCCATCGTCAAGGGCCTGCGCGCGGTCAGCGACTTCGACTACGAACTGCAGATGGCCCAGATGAACAACGGCCTCTCGGGCGTGGAGACCCTCTTCGTCCCCACCAACCCGACCTACAGCTTCCTGTCCTCCTCGCTCGTCAAGGAGGTCGCGACCTGGGGCGGGGACGTCTCGCACCTGGTGCCCCCGGCCGTACTGGAAGCCCTGAACGAGCGTCTGCACAAGGACTGATGGGGCTACAGTCGTCCCGTCCGTCTCCAACACAGCTGTAGAGAGTGGCGAGCACACGATGGACGTGCAGAAGAAGCTCGACGAGATCGTGTCGGCGGTCTCCGGCGCCCGGTCGATGCCCATGTCGGCCTCGTGCGTGGTCAACCGCGCCGAGCTGCTCTCGCTGCTCGACGAGGTCCGCCAGGCGCTGCCCGGCTCCCTCGCGCAGGCGCAGGAGCTGATCGGCGACCGCGAACACATGGTCGAGCAGGCCCGTCAGGAGGCCGAGCGGATCATCCAGGGCGCTCACGCCGAGCGCGGCTCGCTGATCTCGGACACGGAGGTCGCCCGCCGCTCCCGGGCGGAGGCCGACCGCATCCTCTCCGAGGCGCAGAAGGAGGCCGAGGACGTCCGCGCCGAGGCCGACGACTACGTCGACTCCAAGCTCGCCAACTTCGAGGTCGTCCTCACCAAGACCCTCGGCTCGGTGGGCCGCGGTCGCGAGAAGCTCCTCGGCACCGGTCCCGGCCTCGACGAGCAGGGCTACGAGGACGAGGACGCCCCCGAGCGCTCCCACGACCCGGAGACCCTGCGCCGCAGCGCCGACGAATACGTCGACGTCAAGCTCGGCGCCTTCGAGGCGGTCCTGGCCAAGACCCTGGAGGCGGTCGGCCGCGGCCGCCAGAAGCTGCACGGCCGGATCGCCTCCGACGACCTCGGCTCCCTCGCCGACGACCTCGGCACCGTCCAGCACTCCAGCGACGCCGACTACCTCGCCGACCTCGCCGCCCTCGCCGAGCAGGACTCCCCGCAGCGGCAGCAGCCCGAGCCGCCGGCCTACTCCCCGCCCCAGCAGCCGGCGTACGACCCCGGCTACGGCGGCTACCAGCAGCCCGCCTACGCCCAGCAGGACGCCTACGGCTACCAGCAGGCCGACCCCTACGCCGCCGCCTACGCCCCGGCGGAAGACACCACCTACGCCCCGGCGGAAGACGCCGCCTACCAGGGCTACGACGCCCAGCAGGCCGCGTACGACCCGCACCAGGCGCACCAGCAGGCGCAGCAGCCCCAGCAGGGGTACGCCCTCGACGAGACCAGCCTCTTCGACACCAGCATGATCAGCGCGGACCAGCTGCGCGCCTACGAGCAGGGCCGCGGCCAGGGCTGAGCCCGCCGGCCGGTGACCGCGGGCACCGGATTGGGCTGACAGCGAAAGGTCCAGTATCCTGGCTCTTCGGTCGCTTGCACGTCCGCGATCAGCGCTGCCCGGGGACACCGAGGGCAGCGTCCCCCTGAGCTTGGAAGATCGAAACAGGAATGGCACTGAACGCCCGCCTCGACCACCGCAACCCTCTCGTGTTCGACACGCACGAGCTGGGCCGGCGGCCCGGCGCGCTCCAGCGCCTGACCCGGACGATCGACGCCCCCAAGGACCTCGGTCTGAAGGACGTCATCGGAGTGCCGGAAGGCACCCCGGTGGAGCTCGAACTCCGGCTCGAGTCGGTCATGGAAGGTGTGCTTGTCACAGGCACCGCCCGTGCGCAGGCCGAGGGGGAGTGCGTAAGGTGTCTGGAGCCGCTTCGGCAGGAGCTCGAAGCGGACTTCCAGGAGATGTTCTCGTACCCTGACGCCGACCAGCGGGGCCGTGTCACAGCGGATCCCGAGGACGACGCCGAGGAGGACGAGGACAGGCTCCATCTCGAGGACGGCCTGTTCGACCTCGAACCCGTGCTGCGTGACGCGGTGGTGCTCGCACTGCCGATGCAGCCGGTGTGCCAGGAAGACTGCCCTGGTCTGTGCGCCGAGTGCGGCGCGCGCCTCGCGGACGACCCGGACCACCACCATGACGCCGTCGACATCCGTTGGGCGGCACTGCAGGGACTCGCCGGTTCACTCGGAGACGGCGAGAAGGACGAGATGAGCGGCGCCGAAGCGGAAGCGGGCGTCGACGAGAAGCAGGAGAAGTAGCCGTGGCTGTTCCGAAGCGGAAGATGTCGCGCAGCAACACGCGCCACCGCCGGTCGCAGTGGAAGGCTGCGGTCCCCACCCTGGTTGCGTGCGAGCGCTGCCACGAGCCCAAGCTGCAGCACATCGCGTGCCCGTCTTGCGGCACCTACAACAAGCGCCAGGTCCTCGAGGTCTGAGCGGCTGGTGAGAGGCACTGTGTCCACGCCGAAGAAGAACTCTGCGGAGACCACGGCCTCGTCCCACACGCTGTTGGAAGGGCGGCTCGGGTACAAGCTCGAGTCCGCCCTTCTGGTGCGTGCGCTGACCCATCGGTCGTACGCGTACGAGAACGGCGGTCTGCCGACGAACGAGCGGCTGGAGTTCCTCGGGGACTCCGTGCTCGGCCTCGTCGTCACCGACACGCTGTACCGGACCCACCCCGACCTGCCCGAAGGCCAACTGGCCAAGTTGCGGGCCGCGGTGGTCAACTCTCGTGCGCTGGCGGAAGTCGGGCGCGGTCTCGACCTGGGCTCCTTCATCCGGCTCGGCCGGGGTGAAGAGGGCACGGGCGGACGGGACAAGGCATCCATCCTCGCCGACACCCTTGAAGCGGTGATCGGCGCGGTCTATCTCGACCAGGGACTGGACTCCGCGGCGGAGCTGGTCCACCGCCTGTTCGACCCCCTGATCGAGAAGTCATCGAACCTCGGAGCCGGCCTGGACTGGAAGACCAGTCTCCAGGAGCTCACCGCGACCGAGGGGCTCGGGGTCCCCGAGTACCTGGTCACGGAGACCGGCCCCGACCACGAGAAGACCTTCACTGCTGCCGCCCGCGTCGGAGGCGTCTCGTACGGCACCGGCACCGGCCGCAGCAAGAAGGAGGCGGAGCAGCAGGCCGCCGAGTCCGCCTGGCGGTCCATCCGGGCCGCCGCGGACGAGCGCGCCGCGAAGGCTGCCGCGGAGGCGGACACCGCCGCCGCGGACGCCGACGAGGCCTCCGCCTCCGCCTGACCCAACCAGCGAGCTCCGCACGCCCGCCCCCGTACCCATGGGGCGGGCGTTCGGTTCCTGCACCGGCCTGTACGGGGGATCGATCCATGCCCGAGTTGCCCGAGGTCGAGGTCGTCCGGCGCGGACTCGAGCGCTGGGTCGCCCACCGCACCGTCGCCGAGGTCGAGGTCCTGCATCCGCGCGCGGTGCGCCGGCACCTCGCCGGAGCCGACGACTTCACGCACCGGCTGAAGGGGCACCGCCTCGGCGTGCCGAGCCGCCGCGGCAAGTACCTGTGGCTGCCGCTCGAGGACACCGGCCAGTCCGTCCTCGCCCACCTCGGGATGAGCGGCCAGCTCCTGGTCCAGCCGCACGAGGCGCCCTCCGAGAAGCACCTGCGCATCCGGGTCCGGTTCGCCGACACGCTGACATCAGCCGCTGCCGAGGCGGGCGGCACCGAACTCCGCTTCGTCGACCAACGCACCTTCGGCGGACTGTCGTTGCACGACAACACCCCCGACGGACTGCCCGACGTCATCGCGCACATCGCCCGCGACCCGCTCGACCCGCTCTTCGACGACGAGGCGTTCCACCAGTCGCTGCGCCGCAAGCGCACCACCGTCAAACGGGCCCTGCTGGACCAGTCGTTGATCAGCGGCGTCGGCAACATCTACGCGGACGAGGCCCTTTGGCGCTCGCGCCTGCACTACGACCGCGCGACGGCGACCCTCACCCGCCCCCGCACCGCCGAACTCCTCGGCCATGTACGGGACGTGATGAACGCGGCCCTCGCCGTCGGCGGCACCAGCTTCGACAGCCTGTACGTCAACGTCAACGGGGAATCGGGCTACTTCGACCGCTCCCTGGACGCGTACGGCCGCGAGGGCCTGCCGTGCAGGCGGTGCGGTACGACGATGCGCCGGCGCCCCTGGATGAACCGGTCGAGCTACTTCTGCCCGAAGTGTCAGCGGGTGCCGCGGGCCGTGTCGTAACGGTCGCGCGCCTGAAGGACACCGTCCATCCGCCCCTCCACGAAGTGGATGAGATCGAGCAGCCGCTCGGCGACCCCGCGTCCCAGCGGGGTCAGCTCGTAGTCCACCCGCGGCGGATTGGTCGGCTGGGCCTCACGGTCGACCAGACCGTCGCGCTCCAGCGCGTGCAGGGTCTGGGACAGCATCTTCTCGCTCACCCCGTCGACCCGCCGACGCAGCTCGTTGAAGCGCAGCGGCCCCTCGTGCAGCGCGCCGAGGGTCAGCGCCCCCCAGCGGCCCGTGACGTGCTCCAGCGTGGACCGCGAGGGACACACCTTGGCGAACACGTTGTACGGCGGCGCCGGTTCCGCCGCGGGCTCCCGCGCAATGTCCATACCGAAAGCGTATGCGAGCACAGCGCTGACCAGAAGGTTGCGCTAACCGACGGTTAGCGCAACCGGCGCCGACGCCGGCGCCGGGCCGCGGTCAGTAGCCGAAGTTCTGCGTCCACCAAGGGCCGCCGGTGCCGAGCTTGACGCCCACGCCCAGGGTCTTGAAGTCGCAGTTCAGGATGTTGGCGCGGTGGCCGGGGCTGTTCATCCAGGCGTCCATCACCGCGGCCGCGTCGGCCTGGCCGCGGGCGATGTTCTCGCCGCCGAGGTTGGTGATGCCGGCCTTGGCGGCCCGGTCCCAGGGGCTCAGGCCGTCGGGGTCGGTGTGGTCGAAGAAGTCGCGGTCGGCCATGTCCTGGCTGAAGGCGGCGGCCAGCTCGGCGAGCGCGCTGTTGGCGGCGACGGCGTCGCAGCCGGCCTTCGCCCGCTCCTCGTTGACGAGCTTGAGCACCTGGGCCGCGGCGGCGGCCTCCTCGGAGAGGGTCACCGGAGCGCTCGGAGCCTCGGGCGCCTTGGGCTCGGCCTTCGGCGGCGTGGTGGCCTTCGGCTTCTTGCTCGGGGTGGCCTTCGGCTCCTTCGTCGGCTGCTCGGTCGGCTCGGCCGAGGCGGTCGGCTCCGTGGCCGAGGGCTTCGGCGAGGCGGACCGCTCCTGGTCCCGGCTGGCCGGCGGGGCCTCCTCGGTGCGGCTCTCGGCGCTGCCGGAGGTGCCGCCCTGCTCGCTCGGCGAGCTGGTCGGGGAGCCGGCGGACTGCACCTTGTCGCTGCTGCCGCCGCCGAGGGTGTAGTTGTCGCCGCCGGGCAGCACGCCCGTGGCGACCGCGACGGTGCCGATGGCGACGGCCGCGGAGACCCCGAGCAGCCCGGTGCGGACCGGGGTGGCGGCCTTCTTCTTCTTGCGGCGCGATCCGCCGCGCGCGGAAGCGTCCCTGGGGGCGAAACCGTCGCTCGCGAAGACCGCGGTCTCCGTCACCCGGGCGAAGTCCTCGGCGTAGCCGTCGTCGCGGCCCTCGCCGGGCGCGAAGAGGTACGCCTCGGTCGTCGCATAGGCGCCGGCGTAGTCGTCCTGGTGGAGGTAGGAGGCGATGCCCACCGTCTCGCCGGACCAGGCGTCCGCGTACGAGTCCTTCGGGTCGCGGTCCCAGCCTGCGGAACCGTCGGTCTGGCTGACCCCCGTGGCGCGGCCCGTGGCGGCGCGGCCGGCGGCGGAGCGTCGGTGGCGTCCCATGTCCTGGCCTTCCTCGTCCGTTCGGGCGACGCGTCCTGTGCGATCAACCCAACTCACCTGATCGAGTGAGTTTCATATGAGATTCATTGGGTGGGGACGGTACCGCATGACGCTGGGTGAGGAAGTGCCCAGTGGGACATTGGGCGGTTAGGTTTCAGTCATGAGCGAGGATGTGCGACTGGTCGCCTGGGTACGGGGACGCGTCCAAGGTGTGGGTTTCCGCTGGTTCACGCGTGCCAAGGCGCTGGAGATCGGCGGCCTGAGTGGCTTTGCTCTCAATTTGGGCGACGGACGCGTCCAGGTGGTCGCCGAGGGGCCGCGCACGGGCTGCGAGGGGCTCCTCGACTGGCTCCAGGGAGCCGACACGCCCGGCCGCGTCGACGGAGTCACCGAGATCTGGGACACACCTCGCGGCGGATACGACGGCTTCGCCATCCGGTGATCCGAGGGGGTCGGCCCGCCCCCGCCCCGCGGAGGATTCTGCCCATGGCAACTGCCCCGGAGGAAAAGGGGCAGGTCGTTGCCGAGAAACGCTTGCGCGGGCAAGCTCCGCACGCAAGGATGATCGCCACGCCCTCAGGGCCCCGCAGGAGTCGCAGCGCCGCCGCTCAGGCCGCGCGCCCCCGGGACGCCCGCCAATACGGGGCGTGATCGTGTTGACCGTCAAACTTTTTGGTGAGACGCTGAAAGCCCCGCGCACCTTAGCTGTTTGGCATGTAAGAACGGCAGCAAGAACTCAAGAGTGCCAAGCACCGTGGGTGCGAATCCCTCACGACCCACACCGCTTCGGTCGGTCACTCATTGTGGAGGACCATCCATCATGGCAAAGGCGCTTCTCGGTTACGTCGGCGGCTCCGACCCTCGACTCCTCGCCGAGATGCGACGGCTCCAGCAGCGCGTACAGGACCTGGAATCCGAGCTCGTACGGATCCAGGCGGAGAACGACGCGCTGACGGCTGCCGCTTCTCACGACAGTCTCATGGAGAGCATCGACGCACACCAGGCGGAGCCTGCGCTCACCTGATCGCTGCACTGCTCCACGACAGCACACGCAACGGTTGGGCAGCCTGTATCAACCGCTGAGTTGTCAGAAGTTGCAAGGGACGCTTCGGCGTCCCTTCTTTCTTTCCCGCCCCCTTCACCAGAGCCCGCGTCGCCCCCTCCCAGACTCTTTAACGTCTGGTGTGCCCTGCACGTTCATGGGTGAAACCGCGGGTTCATGGAGTGAGACAACGCCGGAAGGTAGAGTCCGGCGGCGTGCACCTCAAGGCCCTGACCCTCCGCGGCTTCAAGTCGTTCGCCTCCGCGACCACACTCCGGTTCGAACCGGGCATCACATGTGTCGTCGGACCGAACGGCTCGGGCAAGTCCAATGTCGTGGACGCGCTGAGCTGGGTGATGGGGGAGCAGGGCGCCAAGTCGCTGCGCGGCGGCAAGATGGAGGACGTCATCTTCGCGGGCACCACCGGCCGCCCGCCGCTGGGCCGCGCCGAGGTGTCGCTGACCATCGACAACTCCGACGGGGCGCTGCCCATCGAGTACGCCGAGGTCACCATCACGCGGATCATGTTCCGCAACGGCGGCAGCGAGTACCAGATCAACGGGGACACCTGCCGGCTCCTCGACATCCAGGAACTGCTCTCCGACTCCGGCATCGGCCGCGAGATGCACGTCATCGTCGGGCAGGGCCAGCTCGACTCGGTCCTGCACGCCGACCCCATGGGCCGCCGCGCCTTCATCGAGGAGGCCGCCGGCGTCCTCAAGCACCGCAAGCGCAAGGAGAAGGCCCTGCGCAAGCTCGACGCGATGCAGGCCAACCTCGCGCGCGTGCAGGACCTCACCGACGAACTGCGCAGACAGCTCAAGCCCCTCGGCCGCCAGGCGGCCGTCGCCCGCCGCGCCGCGGTCATCCAGGCCGACCTCCGCGACGCCCGCCTGCGCCTGCTCGCCGACGATCTCGTACGGCTGCGGCAGGCGCTGCAGACCGAGGTCGCCGACGAGGCCGCGCTGAAGGCGCGCAAGGAAGCCGCCGAACTGGAGCTGAAGAAGGCGCTCCAGCGCGAGTCCCTCCTGGAGGAGGAGGTGCGCCGGCTCGCCCCCCGCCTCCAGCGCGCCCAGCAGACCTGGTACGAGTTGTCGCAGCTCGCCGAGCGGGTCCGCGGCACCGTCTCCCTCGCCGACGCGCGCGTGAAGAGCGCCACCTCCGCCCCGCCCGAGGAGCGGCGCGGCCGTGACCCCGAGGACATGGAGCGCGAGGCGGCCCGCATCCGGGAGCAGGAGGCGGAGCTGGAGGCGGCCCTGGAGGCGGCCGAGCGCGCCCTCGACGACACCGCCGCCCACCGCGCCGACCTGGAACGCGAACTCGCCCACGAGGAACGGCGTCTGAAGGACGCGGCCCGTGCCATCGCCGACCGGCGTGAGGGACTGGCCCGGCTCAACGGACAGGTGGGCGCCGCCCGTTCCCGCGCCGCCTCCGCCCAGGCCGAGATCGACCGGCTCGCCTCCGCCCGGGACGAGGCGCAGGAGCGGGCCGCCGCCGCCCAGGAGGAGTACGAGGCGCTCAAGGCGGAGGTCGACGGCCTCGACGCCGGTGACGCGGAGCTGGCCGAGCGGCACGACGCGGCGAAGGCGGCCCTGGCCGAGGCGGAGAGCGCGGTCACGGCGACCCGGGAGGCGGTCACCGCGGCCGAGCGCAGACGCGCCGCGACCCAGGCCCGCCACGAGGCCCTCGCCCTGGGCCTGCGCCGCAAGGACGGCACGGGCGCGCTGCTGGGCGCCAAGGACCGGCTCACCGGGCTGCTGGGGCCGGCCGCGGAACTGCTCACCGTCACCCCGGGCCAGGAGGTCGCCCTCGCGGCTGCCTTCGGCGCTGCGGCGGACGCGCTCGCGGTCACCTCGCCGGCCGCCGCGGCCGACGCGATCCGCCTGCTGCGCAAGCAGGA
The DNA here is from genome assembly GCF_040299205.1 of Streptomyces sp. NPDC000983. Taxonomy (NCBI): domain Bacteria; kingdom Bacillati; phylum Actinomycetota; class Actinomycetes; order Kitasatosporales; family Streptomycetaceae; genus Streptomyces; species Streptomyces sp. NPDC000983. The sequence goes on from NZ_JBEPBM010000007.1 coordinate 152,300, forward strand.
CGCCGGCCGAGCCTCCCTCCTGCTGGCCGGAGCCCCGGCGGACAGCGAACCGGACGGCCACGACGCCCCCGGGGCCGCCGGACCCCACAGCCACGCCGCCGACCCCGACACCCACACCGCCCCCGTCGGCTCCCCGACCGTCCACCCGGGCGGCCCCGGTGAACTCGCCGACGTCACCCGCCCCTACGCCGCCGACCTCGTCCGCGGCCCCGCCGAGCTGATGCCCGCCGTGCGGCGCCTGCTGCGCGGCATCGTCGTGGTGCCCACGCTGGAGGACGCCGAGGACCTGGTCCACCTCCACCCCCACCTCACCGCGGTCACCGCCGAGGGCGACCTCCTCGGCGCCCACTTCGCCCACGGCGGCTCCGCCGGCACCCCGAGCCTGATCGAGGTGCAGGCCTCCGTCGACGAGGCCGCCGCCGAACTGGAGGAGCTGGCCGTGCGCTGCGAGGCGCTCGGCGAGGCGCAGCACGCCGCGGCCGGGCGGCGCACCGAATGCGCCGCGCTGGTCGAGGAGCTCGGCGAGCGGCGCCGGGCCGCCGACCGGGAGAAGTCGGCCGTGGCCCAGCAGCTCGGCCGGCTCGCCGGGCAGGCGCGGGGCGCCGCCGGGGAGGCCGAGCGCGGTGTCGCCGCGGCGGCCCGGGCGCAGGAGGCGCTGGACCGGGCCCTGGAGGAGGCCGAGGTGCTTGCCGAGCGGCTCGCCGTCGCCGAGGAGATGCCGGTCGAGGAGGAGCCCGACACCTCCGTACGGGACCGGCTCGCCGCCGACGGCGCCAACGCGCGGCAGACCGAGATGGAGGCCCGTCTCCAGGTCCGTACGCACGAGGAGCGGGTCAAGGGGCTCGCCGGACGGGCGGACTCGCTCGACCGGGCCGCCCGCGCCGAACGCGACGCACGCGCGCGGGCCGAGCAGCGGCGGGCGCGGCTGAGGCACGAGGCCGCCGTCGCCGAGGCCGTCGCCCTCGGCACGCGTCAGCTGCTGGCGCATGTGGAGGTGTCCCTGGGCCGGGCCGACGAGGAGCGGTCCGCCGCCGACGCCGCCAAGGCCCTGCGGGAGCAGGAGCTGGCCGCCGCCCGGAACACCGGCCGCGACCTGAAGGCCGAGCTCGACAAGCTGACCGACTCCGTGCACCGCGGTGAGGTGCTCGGCGCCGAGAAGCGGATGCGGATCGAGCAGCTGGAGACCAAGGCGCTGGAGGAGCTCGGCGTGGAGCCCGCCGGGCTCGTCGAGGAGTACGGCCCCCACCAGCCCGTACCGCCCTCGCTGCCGGCCGAGGGCGAGGAGCTGCCGGAGGATCCCGGGCATCCGCGCAACCGGCCGAGGCCCTTCGCGCGGGCGGAGCAGGAGAAGCGGCTGAAGGCGGCCGAGCGGGCGTACCAGCAGCTCGGCAAGGTCAACCCGCTCGCGCTGGAGGAGTTCGCCGCGCTGGAGGAGCGTCACAAGTTCCTCAGCGAGCAGCTGGAGGACCTGAAGAAGACCCGGGCCGATCTGCTCCAGGTCGTCAAGGAGGTCGACGAGCGGGTCGAGCAGGTCTTCACCGAGGCCTACCGGGACACCGCCCGCGAGTTCGAGGGCGTCTTCGGCCGGCTGTTCCCGGGCGGCGAGGGGCGGCTGGTGCTCACCGACCCCGACAACATGCTCACCACCGGGGTGGACGTCGAGGCGCGTCCGCCGGGCAAGAAGGTCAAGCGGCTGTCGCTGCTGTCGGGCGGGGAGCGCTCGCTGACGGCGGTCGCGATGCTGGTGTCGATCTTCAAGGCGCGGCCGAGCCCGTTCTACGTCATGGACGAGGTCGAGGCGGCCCTCGACGACACCAACCTCCAGCGGCTGATCCGCATCATGCAGGAGCTCCAGGAAGCCTCCCAGCTGATCGTGATCACCCATCAGAAGCGGACCATGGAGGTCGCCGACGCGCTGTACGGCGTCTCCATGCAGGGTGACGGCGTGTCGAAGGTCATCTCCCAGCGCCTGCGCTGACCCCCTGGGCACCGCCCTTCTTTACCAACTCTTCAACTCTTGAAGACAAGGTGACTTCCCCTGCCTCTTTTCTCACACCCGATCAAGTATTGACTTCGAAACTTGAAGGCATAAGGTCTGCAACGTTGCTTTTACCTTCAGGTGGTGGCGGGCGTGCCGTCCGATGCCACGGGAAGGGCTCACCCCCCACCCGGCGATGTTGCCGGGGGCCCGAGGAGTAGTACTTCGTGACCAGCACAGCGCAGGCACCCCAGTCAGGAGCGAAGGCGTCGCACCCCGAACACCTCGGGCACGTCGTCTTCATCACGGCCGCGGCCGCCATGGGCGGCTTCCTGTTCGGCTACGACAGCTCCGTCATCAACGGCGCCAACGGCGGCATCCAGGACAGGTTCGACCTCAGCTCGGGAGCCACCGGCACGGTCGCCGCCTGCGCCCTGCTCGGCAGCGCGGTCGGCGCCGCCGTCGCCGGCCGGATCGCGGACCGGATCGGCCGTATCCGGGTCATGCAGATCGCGGCGGTGCTGTTCGCCGTGTCCGCGGTCGGCTCGGGCCTGCCGTTCGCCGCGTGGGACCTGGCCGCCTGGCGGGTCCTGGGCGGCATAGCCATCGGCATGGCCTCGGTCATCGGCCCCGCCTACATCGCGGAGGTCGCCCCACCGGCCTACCGCGGCAGGCTCGCCTCCTTCCAGCAGGCCGCCATCGTCATCGGCATCGCCGTCTCCCAGCTCGTCAACTGGGCCATCCTCAACATGGCCGACGGCGAGGAGCGCGGGAAGATCGCCGGCATGGAGTCCTGGCAGTGGATGCTGGGCGTGATGGTCGTACCGGCCCTCGTCTACGGCCTGCTGTCCTTCGCCATCCCCGAGTCCCCGCGCTACCTGATCAGCGCCGGCCGCGTCGACGACGCCAAGAAGGTCCTCGCCGACGTCGAGGGCGACATCGACCTCGACGCCCGGGTCGCCGAGATCGACCGGGCCATGCGCAGCGACCACAAGTCGACGTTCCGGGACCTGCTGGGCGGGAGGTTCGGCCTGCTGCCGATCGTCTGGATCGGCATCGGACTCTCCGTCTTCCAGCAGCTCGTCGGCATCAACGTCATCTTCTACTACTCGAACCTGCTGTGGCAGTCCGTCGGCGTCGACCCGTCGAGCTCGTTCTTCTACTCGTTCGAGACCTCGATCATCAACATCATCGGCACCGTGATCGCGATGATCTTCGTCGACCGGCTCGGCCGCAAGCCGCTCGCGCTGATCGGCTCGGTCGGCATGGGCGTCTCCCTCGCGGTGGCCGCCTGGGCCTTCTCCTACCAGAACGGCAGCGACCCGCTCCCGACCGCGCAGGGCGCCGTGGCACTGGTCGCCGCCAACGCCTTCGTGCTCTTCTTCGCCCTGTCCTGGGGTGTCGTGGTCTGGGTCATGCTCGGCGAGGTCTTCCCGAACAAGATCCGCGCCGCCGCCCTCGGTGTGGCCGCCTCCGCCCAGTGGCTCGCCAACTGGGTCATCACCATCACGTTCCCGGACCTGTCGGAGTGGAACCTCTCGCTCACCTACGTCATGTACGCGGTGTTCGCCTTCCTCTCCATCCCCTTCATCCTCAAGTTCGTGCCCGAGACCAAGGGCAAGAAGCTGGAGGAGATGGGCTGATCCCCACCGGGAAGCCCCGAAACTCGGGGGGAAGGGCCAAGTCCCCGCTGCCCCTCTCCCCGTACTCGTAGGACCCGTACTGCCCCGGCTCGGTCAGGCGAGCCGGGGCAGTACGTCCTCGCACAGCAGCCGCAGACTGCGCCACCCCTCCTCCACCGGCATCCCCCCGCACAGCGGATGCAGCACCAGGCTCTCCGGCGGCCGGGCCACGCACTCCTCGGGCGTGACGACGCGGTAGACGCCCTCGGCGCGCAGTTCCGCCACCGTCGTGGCCGCCGACCGCACCGCCGACCGGATGTCGGAGGACTGCCACGAGGCGTACGTGCGCGCCTCGTGCAGGAAGTGCCCGCCGTACTGCGCCCACGCCCGGTCCGGATCCTCGGCGAGGTGCAGCAGCGGCGTCTCGACGGCCGGCATCATCGTCCAGCCCTCGGTTCCGTACTCGCCGAGCAGCTCCTTGTAGTACGCCTCCAGCTCAGGCAGATGGGCGCTCGGGAAGAGCGGCAGCCCCAGCCGGGCGGCCCGGCGGGCGGCGGCCCGGGAGGAGCCGCCGACCAGCAGCAGCGGGTGCGGCTCGGTGAACGGGCGCGGCGTGACCCGCACCGTGCGGCCCCGGTACGCGAACTCCTCGCCCGTCCACGCCTTCAGCAGCGTCTCCAGCAGCTCGTCCTGGAGCCGGCCGCGCCGCTTCCAGTCCACCCCGCACCGGTCGTACTCCTCGGGGCGGTACCCGATGCCGGCCACCGTGACCAGACGGCCGCCGCTGACCAGGTCCAGTACGGCGATGTCCTCGGCGAGGCGCAGCGGGTCGTGCAGCGGGCCGATGACCGCCGAGACCGTCACCGCGATCCGCCGGGTCGCGCCGAAGACCGCGCCGGCGAACGTGAACGGCGACGGCAGCCAGTTGTTCTCGGCGCCGTGGTGCTCCTCGGTCTGCACGGTCGTCACCCCGTGCTCGTCGGCGTACGCGGCCATCTCCAGGGCGGTGCGGTAGCGCGCGCCGAGCGACGCGGGGGTGGCGCCGGGCTCGACGAGGTTGAAACGGACGACCGTGACGGGCATGGCGGGTCCCTTCACCCGGGGGAGTGTGGAGGGCGACCGTAGCTGACGGTGCGTCAGATCACCAGGGCCGCGGGCCGGGGCGAGAGGACGCGGGCGTCCCGCGACCGGCGCGCCCCGCACGAAGCCGCAAACTGGGTCCGGCGATCGCCCATGACCGATACTGGACGCGTTATGGACATCGTCATCCTTGCTGTAGTCATCGCCGTGGTCGTGTTCGGCGTGCTCGGCGGGCTCGTCGTCGGCAGCCGGCGCAAGAAGCAGCTGCCCCCGCCGCCCCCCGCAGCGCCCGACATCACCGCCCCTCCGGCCGAGCCGCACGTCGGCGACGAGGCCGAGACTCCGCGCGACGAACCGCGCCGGACGATAGAGGAGGTGGACCTTCCCGACGGCTCGGCCCCGGCCGCCGTCGAGGAACCGCCCGTAGTCGAAGAGCTCCCGCCGGTCGAGATCGAGGTCCCGGAGCCCACCACGGGCCGCCTCGTCCGGCTCCGAGCCCGGCTCTCCCGCTCCCAGAACGCACTCGGCAAGGGCCTGCTCACGCTGCTCTCGCGCGAGCACCTGGACGACGACACCTGGGAGGAGATCGAGGACACCCTGCTCACCGCCGACGTCGGGGTGATGCCCACCCAGGAGCTGGTCGAGAGCCTGCGCGAGCGGGTGAAGGTGCTCGGCACCCGCACCCCCGCGGAACTGCGCGGCCTGCTGCGCGAGGAACTCCTCAAGCTGGTCGGCACCGACCTGGACCGCACCGTGCGGACCGAGCCGGAGGGCCGCAAGCCGGGCATCGTGATGGTCGTCGGCGTCAACGGCACCGGCAAGACCACCACCACGGGCAAGCTCGCCCGGGTCCTGGTCGCCGACGGCAACACCGTCGTCCTCGGCGCCGCGGACACCTTCCGTGCCGCCGCCGCCGACCAGCTCCAGACCTGGGGCGAGCGGGTCGGCGCCCACACCGTGCGCGGCCCGGAGGCCGGTGACCCCGCCTCCGTCGCCTTCGACGCGGTGAAGGAGGGCAAGGAGCTGGGCTCCGACGTCGTCCTGATCGACACCGCCGGCCGGCTGCACACCAAGACCGGCCTGATGGACGAGCTCGGCAAGGTCAAGCGGGTCGTGGAGAAGCACGCGCCGCTCGACGAGGTGCTGCTCGTCCTGGACGCCACGACCGGGCAGAACGGTCTGGTCCAGGCCCGGGTGTTCGCCGAGGTCGTCGACATCACCGGCATCGTGCTGACCAAGCTGGACGGTACGGCCAAGGGCGGCATCGTGATCGCCGTGCAGCGCGAGCTGGGCGTGCCGGTCAAGCTGGTCGGTCTGGGCGAGGGCCCGGACGACCTGGCGCCGTTCGAGCCGGAGGCGTTCGTGGACGCCCTGATCGGCGAGTAGAACCCGCCCGCGTTCGCGAGGAAGCGCCCGCGCCGGAGACTCCGGCGCGGGCGCTTCGCTGTGTGCGGGTGCGGGTGCGGGTGCGGGTGCGGGTGCGGGTGCGGGTGCGGGTGTCGGGTGCGGCTATGGCTGCGGCTGCGCGTTCTCGCGGGCCGCGGTGGTGCGCGCTACGCGCGGGACCGGTGGGCCACGTAGGCCAGCGTGCCCAGCAGCAGGCGGGCGGCCGGTGGCTCGGTCGCCGAGTCCAGCGCGGGGGAGCGCAGCCAGCGCACCGGACCCAGGCCGCCGCGGTCGGAGGGCGGGGCGGTGATGTGCGTACCGGGGCCGAGGCCCCGCAGGTCCAGGGAGGCCGGGTCGTCCCAGCCCATGCGGTAGAGCAGCTCGGAGAGGTCGGCGGCGGCGCCGGGGGCGACGAAGAAGTGGGCGCGGCCGTCGGGGGTGGCGCAGACCGGGCCGACGGGCAGGCCCATGCGCTCCAGCCTGGCCAGCGCGCGGCGCCCGGCGGGTTCGGCCACCTCGATGACGTCGAAGGCCCGGCCGACCGCCAGCATCACGGCGGCGCCGGGGTACTCGGCCCAGATCCGGGAGACGTCGTCGAGGGTGGCCCCGGCCGGGACCAGGGGGGCGAAGTGCAGGGGGTGGGCGCCGGGTTCCGGGCAGTCCGCGCGGCCGCAGGAGCAGGCGCCGGCCGACGCCCGGGCGCCCGGGACCACGTCCCAGCCCCACAGGCCGGTGAACTCGGCGACGGAGGTGCACTCCGAGGCGCGGCCGCGTCGTCGCGTGCCGGAACGGATCTCGCGGATGCCGGCGATCGTGAAGCCCATGCCCCCTCCAACGGGTCCGGCGCGCCGGTGGTTACGACGCGAATGCGGATGGTGACTCCCTGTGTCCACCCTGTGTCTCCTCGCGCCCGGCTTCACGCACCCCGGGCGGCGCTCGGAGGCGCTCCGGGTCGTGCGCCCGGCGATGCGCGCCCCTGAGTGCATCGCTCCGCCCACTGCCGGTCGTTCTCTGTCAAGTGAATCGTGCGGAGGCGACCGTGAGTTCATTCGAAGGGGTGGCGAATGGTGGCGTTTCCGGGATCGCCATGGCTGGACGGGTGATCGTAGGATTACTTTGAGTGCACGAGTCCTGGGGGCACATGCACTTCTGGGTATGCCGGAGGCAACTCGGCTCTCCGTTCGAAGGGTGAGAACTCCGGGACGGGCGGCCGTATTTACCGGCATTCTGATAGGGCTTGGCGCACTCGGTGACAAGTGGTCCAAGGGATGGGGGCTTCCAGTGAGCGGCACCAGCGGAAGCGACACGAACGCTACGAACGCTGACAAGCGCCCGAACGAGCTGCTCACGTCCTGGTTCGTGCGCAGCGGCTGGTCGAAGGGCGAACTCGCCCGCCAAGTCAACCGCCGGGCACGCCAGTTGGGCGCTCACCACATCTCGACCGACACCTCCCGGGTGCGCCGCTGGCTGGACGGCGAGAACCCGCGCGAGCCGATCCCGCGGATCCTGTCCGAGCTGTTCTCCGAGCGCTTCGGCTGCGTCGTCTCCGTCGAGGACCTCGGCCTGCGCGCCGCGCGCCAGGCGCCGTCGGTGTCCGGCGTCGACCTGCCGTGGACGGGCCCGCAGACCGTGGCCCTGCTCAGCGAGTTCTCCCGCAGCGACCTGATGCTGGCGCGCCGCGGCTTCCTCGGGACGGCGCTCGGCCTGGCCGCCGGCCCGTCCCTCATCGAGCCCATGCAGCGCTGGCTCGTCCCCTCGCCGACCGCCCCGCGCACCGAACCCGAGCCCCCCGCCCCGGCCCGCCGCGGCCGGCTCTCCAGGCCCGAACTGGAACTGCTGGAGTCCACCACCGTGATGTTCCGGCAGTGGGACGCCCAGTGCGGCGGCGGCCTGCGCCGCAAGGCGGTCGTCGGCCAACTGCACGAGGTGACCGACCTCCTCCAGGAACCCCAACCCGACTTCGCCACCCGCACCTTGTTCAAGTGCGCCGCCGAACTCGCCGAGCTGGCCGGCTGGATGTCCTACGACGTCGGCCTCCAGCCCACCGCCCAGAAGTACTTCGTGCTCGCCCTGCACGCCGCCAAGGAGGCCGGCGACCGCCCGCTCGGCTCGTACATCCTCTCCAGCATGAGCCGCCAGATGATCCACCTCGGCAGGCCCGACGACGCCCTGGAACTGGTCCACCTCGCCCAGTACGGCAGCCGCGACTGCGCGAGCCCGCGCACCCAGTCGATGCTGTATGCGATGGAGGCCCGCTCGTACGCCAACATGGGCCAGCCCGGCAAGTGCAAGCGGGCCGTGCGGATGGCCGAGGACACCTTCGCCGAGGCCGACGAGTGGGACGAGCCCGACCCCGACTGGATCCGCTTCTTCTCCGAGGCCGAGCTGTACGGCGAGAACTCCCACTCCTACCGCGACCTCGCCTATGTCGCCGGCCGCAGCCCCGCCTACGCCTCGCTCGCCGAGCCGCTGATGGAGCGGGCCGTGGACCTCTTCGCCAAGGACACCGAACACCAGCGCTCCTACGCGCTCAACCTGGTCGGCATGGCCACCGTGCACCTGCTGCGGCGCGAGCCCGAGCGCAGCGTGCGCCTCGTCACCGACGCGATGCGGGTCGCCAAGAAGGTGCGCTCCGAGCGCGTCAACACCCGCATCCGCAAGACGGTCGACACGGCCGTACGCGATTTCGGTGATCTGCACGAGGTCGTCGATCTCACCGACCGGCTGGCCATCGAGCTGCCCGAGACGGCGGAGGCCGTCTGAGACCACGCACCACCGCATGAACCCCGGCCGCGGCCGGCCCTCCCGAACTGCCCGACTCGGCTCCCCCATGCCAGGTCATCGGAAGGCCGACCGCGGCCGGTCCATACCTTCGAAGAAGGTTGCGCCACGATAACGATCGACGTGGCGGTAATCCGGCAGTTCATCGACGCGTAACACCCGGAGTGTCTTCGTCACGGCGGCGAAACAACGAGGGGCTTCCACCGAAACGGCGCTGCGCGAATCTCATGGCGCATAACCGGCCCACCCCTCAAATCCCGCTCAGGCTTCGCCCGCACGGGGCCGTACCAACGACGAGGAGACGCCGATGGCACCAGCCATCACGCTTGCCGCAGAGACCGAGCTCTCTGCCGCCAACACAGGTTTCATGCTCATCTGCTCCGCCCTGGTGATGCTCATGACCCCGGGCCTCGCCTTCTTCTACGGGGGCATGGTCCGCGTCAAAAGCACGCTGAACATGCTGATGATGAGCTTCATCAGTCTGGGAATCGTCACCATCCTGTGGGTGCTGTACGGCTTCTCCATGGCGTTCGGCACGGACTCCGGCGGAATCATCGGCTGGAACTCGGACTGGGTCGGCCTCAGTGACATCGGCCTGACGGAACTGTGGGACGGCTACACCATCCCCGTCTTCGTCTTCCTGGTCTTCCAGCTGATGTTCGCGATCCTCACGCCCGCCCTGATAAGCGGTGCGCTCGCCGACCGCGTGAAGTTCAGCGCCTGGGCGCTCTTCATCACGCTGTGGGCCACGGTCGTCTACTTCCCCGTCGCCCACTGGGTCTGGGGCGCCGGCGGCTGGGCCTTCGAGCTCGGTGTGATCGACTTCGCCGGTGGTACGGCGGTGCACATCAACGCCGGTGCCGCGGCCCTCGGCGTGATCCTCGTCATCGGCAAGCGCGTCGGCTTCAAGAAGGACCCGATGCGCCCGCACAGCCTGCCGCTGGTCATGCTCGGCGCCGGTCTGCTGTGGTTCGGCTGGTTCGGCTTCAACGCCGGCTCCTGGCTCGGCAACGACGACGGCGTCGGCGCGCTGATGTTCGTCAACACGCAGGTCGCCACCGCCGCCGCCATGCTGGCCTGGCTGCTCTACGAGAAGATCCGCCACGGCGCGTTCACCACGCTGGGCGCCGCCTCCGGCGCGGTCGCCGGTCTGGTCGCCATCACCCCGGCTGGCGGCGCGGTCACCCCGCTCGGCGCGATCGCGGTCGGCGCCATCGCCGGTGTGCTCTGCGCCATGGCGGTCGGCCTGAAGTACAAGCTGGGCTACGACGACTCGCTCGACGTCGTCGGCGTCCACCTGGTCGGCGGTGTCGTCGGCTCCCTGCTCGTCGGCTTCTTCGCCAGCGGCAAGGGCCAGTCCGACGTCGAGGGCCTCTTCTACGGCGGCGGCCTGGACCAGTTCTGGAAGCAGTGCGCCGGTGTCTTCGCGGTCCTCGCCTACTCCCTGATCGTCTCCGCGGTCCTCGCCTTCGCCCTCGACAAGACCATCGGTATGCGGGTCTCCGAGGACGACGAGATCGCCGGCGTCGACCAGGCCGAGCACGCCGAGACCGCATACGACTTCAGCGGGGCCGGCGGTGGCGCCGCCCGCACGACCGCCGTCCCGGCCCCCGTCGCCGACGCCGCGAGCAAGAAGGTGGACGCATGAAGCTCATCACCGCAGTCGTCAAGCCCCACCGGCTCGACGAGATCAAGGAAGCCCTCCAGGCGTTCGGGGTCCACGGTCTGACGGTCACCGAGGCGAGCGGCTACGGTCGTCAGCGGGGCCACACCGAGGTCTACCGCGGTGCCGAGTACACCGTCGACCTGGTCCCGAAGATCCGCATCGAGGTGCTGGCCGAGGACGACGACGCCGAGCAGCTGATCGACGTCATCGTCAAGGCGGCCCGCACGGGCAAGATCGGTGACGGCAAGGTCTGGTCGCTGCCGGTCGAGACGGCCGTACGGGTCCGCACCGGCGAGCGCGGGCCGGACGCGCTCTAATCGGCAGAAGTGAAGACGGGAGTCGCTGGGTGACGAGTACGGACGTGCGCAAGGAAGCAGATGACTCGGGACCCAGCGGCTACGCGGCGGCCCGGCTGCGCCTCCTCACCGAGGGGGCGCGGTCCGGGCCGCCGCGCCGTACCGCCCTCGCGGAACTGACCGACGACTGGCTCACCGGCCTGTTCGCCGCGGGCGCCGAGGGCCTGCGCGGGGTCTCCCTGGTGGCCGTCGGCGGCTACGGCAGGGGCGAGCTGTCCCCCCGCAGCGACCTCGACCTGCTGTTGTTGCACGACGGCACCGACAACGACGCGGTCGCCGCCCTGGCCGACCGGATCTGGTACCCCGTCTGGGACCTCGGCCTCGACCTCGACCACTCGGTGCGCACCCCCGTCGAGGCCCGCAGGACGGCCGCGGAGGACCTCAAGGTCCAGCTCGGCCTGCTGGACGCCCGCCACATCGCCGGCGACCTCGGCCTGACCGCGGGACTGCGCACGGCCGTCCTCGCCGACTGGCGCAACCAGGCGCCCAAGCGCCTGCCCGAACTCCAGGAACTGACCGCCGAGCGCGCCGAGCGCCAGGGCGAGCTGCAGTACCTCCTGGAACCCGACCTCAAGGAGGCCCGCGGCGGCCTGCGCGACGCCACCATCCTGCGCGCCGTCGCCGCCTCCTGGCTGGCCGACGCCCCGCGCGAGGGCCTCGACGACGCCCGCCGCCGCCTCCTCGACGTACGCGACGCCCTCCACCTGGCCACCGGCCGGGCCACCGACCGGCTCGCCCTCCAGGAACAGGACCAGGTCGCCGCCGAACTCGGCCTCCTCGACGCCGACACCCTCCTGCGACAGGTGTACGAGGCCGCGCGCGTCATCTCGTACGCCAGTGATGTCACCTGGCGCGAAGTGGGGCGCGTGCTGCGGTCGCGCGCCGTGCGACCGAGGCTGCGCGCCATGCTGGGCGGCGGCAAGCCCGTCGCCGAACGCTCACCGCTCGCCGAGGGCGTCGTCGAGCAGGAGGGCGAGGTGGTGCTCGCCCGCGCCGCGCGCCCCGAACGCGACCCCGTGCTTCCCCTGCGCGCCGCGGCCGCCGCCGCCCAGGCCGGCCTCCCGCTCTCCCTGCACGCCGTACGGCGGCTGGCGGCCACCACCCGCCCGCTGCCCACGCCCTGGCCCGCCGAGGCCCGCGAACAACTGGTCACCCTGCTCGGATCGGGCCGCCCCACCATCGAGGTCTGGGAGGCGCTGGAGGCCGAAGGGCTGATCACCCGCCTGCTGCCCGACTGGGAGCGCGTGCGCTGCCGCCCCCAGCGCAACGCCGTCCACATCTGGACCGTCGACCGGCACCTGATCGAGACGGCCGTCCGCGCCTCCGAGTTCACCCGGCGCGTCAACCGCCCCGACCTGCTCCTGGTCGCCGCGCTGCTCCACGACATCGGCAAGGGCTGGCCCGGGGACCACTCGGTGGCCGGCGAGATCATCGCCAAGGACGTGGCCGCCCGGATCGGCTTCGACCGCGAGGACGTCGCCGTACTCGCCGCCCTCGTCCGCCACCACCTGCTGCTCGTCGACACCGCCACCCGGCGCGACCTGGAGGACCCGGCCACGGTCCGCTCGGTCGCCGACGCCGTCGGCACCCAGTCCACGCTGGAGCTGCTGCACGCGCTGACCGAGGCGGACGCCCTGGCCACCGGGCCCGCCGCCTGGTCCTCCTGGCGCGGCTCGCTCGTCGCCGACCTGGTCAAACGCGTCTCGGCCGTACTCGCGGGCGACGCGCCCCCGGACCCGGAGGCCGCCGCGCCGACCGCCGAGCAGGAGCGGCTCGCCATCGAGTCCGTCGCCACCGGCAGCCCGGTGCTGGCCCTGCGCGCCCACACCGAACCGCCCACCGACGACGAACCCACCGGCGACCCCGAGCCGCTCGGCGTGGAACTGCTCATCGCGGTCCCCGACCAGCCGGGCGTCCTGCCCGCGGTCTCCGGCGTGCTGGCCGTGCACCGCCTCACCGTCCGCACCGCCGAACTGCGCGCCCTGAAACTCCCCGACGGCGTCGAGGGCTCGGTCCTGCTGCTGAACTGGCGGGTCGCCGCCGAGTACGGCTCCCTGCCCCAGGCCGCCCGGCTCCGCGCCGACCTGGTCCGCGCCCTGGACGGCACCCTCGACATCGCCGGCCGCCTCGCCGAGCGGGACGCGGCCTACCCGCGCCGCCGGGGCGTGGTGGCACCGCCGCCCAGGGTGACGGTCCACCCGGCCGCCTCCCGCCTGGCCACCGTCATCGAGGTCCGCGCCCAGGACGCGCCGGGCCTGCTCTTCCGGATCGGCCGCGCGCTGGAGGACGCCCGGGTACGGGTGCGCAGCGCGCACGTCAGCACGCTGGGCGCGAACGCCGTGGACGCCTTCTACGTGACGGGATCCGAGGGGGCACCGCTGCCCCGCGAGGAGGCGGCCTCGGTGGCACGGAAACTGGAGGAGACGTTGCGCGGCTGAACGGGTATCCCGGCTACACGCGTGGCCGGGATACCCTGGAGGGCGATTCCCAGCAGCCACCGACCCCGAGGACCGACGCCGCCGTGTTCGATACTCTTTCCGATCGCCTTGCAGCCACCTTCAAGTCCCTGCGGGGCAAGGGCAGGCTCAGCGAGGCGGACATCGACGCCACGGCGCGCGAGATCCGCATCGCACTCCTCGAAGCCGATGTGGCCCTGCCCGTCGTGCGGACCTTCATCAAGAGCGTCAAGGAGCGGTCGCTCGGCGCAGAGGTCTCCAAGGCGCTGAACCCGGCGCAGCAGGTCCTGAAGATCGTGAACGAGGAGCTCGTCACGATCCTCGGCGGCGAGACCCGGCGTCTCCGCTTCGCCAAGCAGCCGCCCACCGTGATCATGCTGGCCGGTCTCCAGGGTGCCGGTAAGACCACCCTCGCGGGCAAGCTCGGCCGGTGGCTGAAGGAGCAGGGCCACTCCCCGCTGCTGGTGGCCTGTGACCTCCAGCGGCCCAACGCCGTGAACCAGCTCAGCGTCGTCGCCGAGCGCGCCGGTGTGGCCGTGTACGCCCCGGAGCCGGGCAACGGCGTGGGCGACCCGGTGAAGGTCGCCAAGGACTCGATCGAGTTCGCGAAGTCCCGGGTCCACGACATCGTCATCGTCGACACCGCCGGCCGCCTGGGCATCGACCAGGAGATGATGCAGCAGGCCGCGGACATCCGCGACGCCGTCAGCCCCGACGAGATCCTCTTCGTCGTCGACGCGATGATCGGTCAGGACGCGGTCAACACCGCCGAGGCCTTCCGCGACGGCGTCGGCTTCGACGGCGTGGTGCTCTCCAAGCTCGACGGTGACGCCCGCGGTGGTGCCGCGCTGTCGATCCGCTCGGTCACCGGCAAGCCGATCATGTTCGCCTCCAACGGCGAGAAGCTCGACGAGTTCGACGCCTTCCACCCGGACCGGATGGCCTCCCGCATCCTCGACATGGGTGACCTGCTCACCCTGATCGAGCAGGCGGAGAAGACCTTCGACCAGGCCGAAGCCCAGAAGATGGCGGAGAAGCTGGCCTCCAAGAAGGGCCAGGACTTCACCCTCGACGACTTCCTGTCCCAGATGGAACAGGTCAGGAAGATGGGCAGCATCAGCAAGCTGCTCGGCATGCTCCCCGGCATGGGCCAGATCAAGGACCAGATCAACAGCCTCGACGAGCGTGACGTCGACCGCACGGCCGCGATCATCAAGTCGATGACCCCGGGCGAGCGCCAGGACCCGACGATCATCAACGGCTCCCGGCGGGCCCGTATCGCCAAGGGTTCCGGTGTCGAGGTCAGCGCGGTGAAGAACCTGGTCGAGCGGTTCTTCGAGGCCCGCAAGATGATGTCCCGCATGGCCCAGGGCGGCGGTATGCCGGGCATGCCGGGGATGCCGGGCATGGGTGGCGGTCCGGGCCGTACGAAGAAGCAGCCGAAGCAGGCCAAGGGCAAGCAGCGCTCCGGGAACCCGATGAAGCGCAAGCAGCAGGAGCAGGAGGAGGCCGCCCGGCGCGCGGCCGCCGCCCAGGGCGGGGGCGCCTTCGGGGTGCCCGGCCAGCAGGGTGGCCAGGACTTCGAGCTGCCCGACGAGTTCAAGAAGTTCATGGGCTGACACCCCGGCCTACGCAAAGAGGGCGCCCCCGGTCATCGGGGGCGCCCTCGGCGCATGCTGGTGCCCCGCGCGCCGGATCAGCCGTTGGGGAAGGTCCACACGTACGGCTCCCCCTCGGCCTCCTCCCAGTGCACCTCGACGTTCTCGGCGTCGGCGGGGACCAGGTAGGTCTCGCAGAAGGTGTGGCTCTCGCCCTGCTTCCAGCTCTCCACGTCGTAGGGGTCCTCGCAGCCGGCCGCGTCCTCGGCGGCGCCGATGAGGATCGATCCGCGCCGGCCGTCGGCCCAGACCGTGGTCTCGTCGCCGACCTGCGGGGAACCGGTCAGGGCCGGGCCACTTTGGTGGGTGAAGGTGACATGGGCGACGGCCAGGGCGAGGCCCTCGGCGTCCGCGGGGTCCGCGACGGCCCGCGCGGCCTCGGCCTCGGTGCCGATGTCGACCCGCTCGGCGAGGATCCCGTAGGTGACCTGCCCCGGGTCCTCCTCGTACCGGCCCGTCGCCTTCTGCCCGGTCTCCATCTCGCCGCCCTTCGACGCCAGGGCGGGGGTCGCCGAGGCCTCGGCGACCGGGGTGGCCGGGCTCTTCGCGTCGGCCTCGTCGTCCCCTCCCGAACAGGCGGTGAGCGCCAGGGAGAGGACGGCGACGGGCGCGGCCAGACGCAGCGCGGTCTTGCGGTACAGCACAACAGCTCCTGTATGCAGGTGTGTAGATCCCCCGAGCGGTTCGTCAGGCTAAGGGGAAGATGTGCAGTACAACGAAGCGAGAGGGCCTCGGCTCCGCTTTCTTCACGCCATTCACACGTGCATCTCCAGGAACGTTTTCAGCCGGACCGGCGGCTCAGGGCACACGGGCGACCAGGTACCGGAACACGTTCGGCATCCAGACGGTGCCGTCCGGCCGCTGGTACGGATGCAGTGCCTCCGTCAGTTCCTTGTCCAGGTGCGCAGGATCGGCCGCGGCGAGCGCCTCGTCGAACAGGCCGGTCGACAGCAGGCCCCGTACCGCGCTCTCGGTGTCGGCGTACCCGAACGGGCATGCGACCCGCCCGGAGCCGTCCGGGCGCAGTCCGGCCCGCTCGGCGATCTCCTCCAGGCCGTCGCGCGGGGCCGCGCGGGGTGGATCGGCCGGTCCGGTGGTCGCGCGCAGCACGGAGAGCGTGGTGCAGCGCTCCGGCGGACCCCAGCCCGCCAGCACCACCGGTGCCCCGCGCTCGGCGAGCGGTGCCGCTTCGGCCAGCAGGTCACCGAGTCCGTCCGGGTCACCCGGCCGGTAGCCGACCGGCTCGAACGCGGTCACCAGGCTGTACGCCGGCGTCCTGGCGTCGGCCGAGCCTGCCGCGTCCGCCGGTGGGCCGACCGCGAGCCGTACGTCCGCACCCGCACCCGCGCCCGCGCCCCACGCCTCGGGCAGCAGCCGCTGCCGGGCGAGGGCGAGCCGCTCGGGGGAGGAGGGTTCGACGCCGGTGACGGCCGCTCCTCGGCCGGCCGCCATCAGCAGGGCGAGCCCGGAGCCGCATCCGAGCCCCAACAGCCTTGTGTCGGGCCCCACTTCGAGCCGCTCATAGACGGCCTCGTAGAGCGGGACCAGCATCCGCTCCTGGATCTCGGACCAGTCACGCGCGCGTGCCCACAGGTCCACGCGGGACGGGGGTCCCGTGTGGAACAGGTGCTGCCGCACGAGCGTAGGTGTCATCGAAAGCGCCCCAATCCGCCGAGAGTTGCCTTTGTGCCGTTTCCAGTGCCCCCGTGACGTGCGCTCGTTCTTCCCCCGTATGCCAGGTAACTCCGCGCTCGACCCGGCGTCCAGGGGTCGTCGGGCCCTGCTTGCGAGCGGACCGTGCCTGTGGCAAGAATTCACATTCCGGCAACGCGGGCCCGTACCATCTCGCCATGGCGAAAGCACCCGTACTGACCCCGCGGGCCGACGACTTCCCGCGCTGGTACCAGGATCTGATCAACAAGGCCGAGCTGGCCGACAACGGTCCGGTGCGCGGCACCATGGTCATCCGACCGTACGGGTACGGGCTGTGGGAGCGGATGCAGGCGGAGATGGACGCCCGCATCAAGGAGACGGGCACCCAGAACGCGTACTTCCCGCTACTGATCCCGCAGTCCTACTTCGCCAAGGAGGCGGACCACGTCGAGGGGTTCGCCCCCGAGCTGGCCGTGGTCACCCACGGCGGCGGCAAGGAGCTGGAGGAGCCGGCCGTCGTACGGCCCACCTCCGAGATGATCGTCAACGACTACTTCTCCAAGTGGGTGCAGAGCTACCGCGACCTGCCGCTGCTGATCAACCAGTGGGCGAACGTGGTGCGTTGGGAGCTGCGCCCCCGGCTGTTCCTGCGCACGACGGAGTTCCTGTGGCAGGAGGGCCACACCGCGCACGCCACCTACGAGGAGGCCCGCGACTTCGCCGCGCACATCCAGCGCGAGGTCTACGGCGACTTCCTGCGAAGCGTCCTCGCGATGGACTTCGTCTCCGGTCGCAAGACCGTCAAGGAGCGGTTCGCCGGGGCCGTCAACACCCTCACGCTGGAGAGCATGATGGGTGACGGCAAGGCCCTGCAGATGGTCACCAGCCACGAACTGGGCCAGAACTTCGCCAGGGCGTTCAACACGACGTACCTGTCGAAGGAGGGCAGGCAGGAGCTGGTCTGGCAGACCTCCTGGGGATCGACCACCCGCATGATCGGCGCGCTGGTGATGACCCACGGGGACGACGACGGACTGCGGGTCCCGCCGCGGCTGGCGCAGATCCAGGTCGTCGTCCTGGCGGTCAAGGACGACGAGGCGGTTCTGGCCAAGGTCCACGAGATCGGGGACCGGCTGCGGGCGGCGGGTGTCCGGGTCAAGGTCGACGACCGCACCGACACCCCCTTCGGGCGGCGCGCGGTGGACTGGGAGCTCAAGGGCGTGCCGGTGCGGATCGAGATCGGGCCGCGCGACCTGGAGAACGGCACCGCGATGCTGGCCCGCCGGATTCCCGGGGGCAAGGCGCCGGTGGCCGTGGACTCCCTGGTGGCACTGGTGCCCGGGATGCTGGAGGAGGACCAGGCGCTGCTGCTGGAGCAGTCCCGGCAGCGGCGGGAGTCCCGCACCGTCGAGGTGTCCACCCCGGGCGAGGCCGTCGAGGCCGCCGCGCACGGCTGGGCGCGCATCCCCTGGTCGGCGCTGGGCACGGAGGGCGAGGCGAAGCTGGCCGAGCACTCGGTGACCGTACGGTGTCTGCTCGCCGAGGACGGGTCGGTGCCTGCGGACGAGGACGCCCCCGGTAACGTCGCGGTCGTCGCGCGCGCCTACTGAGACGCGGCGGCCCGCGCGAGAGCGGCCGAAAGACCTCTTGCGCCCCTGCGGCACACTGGTACCCCGGCGTGCGGATGACCCCTACGCGCCGGTGCGTACGTCAGGCTACGCACCGGCTTGGTAGGAGCTGCGAGGGTTCTCCGCAGATCAGCGCACCCGCCCTCGTCGCGACGCATCAGCGGCAACTGACGGGTACGTGCAAATTATTTGGGATGGCCCGGAATCGGAACACTGGGGCACTCCGGCTCGTTGTCATTACGTGAGCACGACACAGACACCACCTGTTCTCGCCGCGGAACTGGCGCAGGCGTGGGCCGACATTCAGCGGCACCACCCCGAGCTGCCCGATCTCGCCGCGCCAGAATCACTGATCGGAGAGTCGTCGTCCGCGTGCGGGCACGAACTCTCCTTCGAGCGCCTCCTCCACGAGGCGGTGCACGGCATCGCCGCCGCCCGTGGGGTGCGCGACACCTCCCGCGCCGGCCGGTACCACAACCGCAGATTCCTGGCCATCGCCGAGGAGCTGGGCCTGGACCATCCCGACGAACCCCATCCGAGCAGCGGCTTCTCGCTGGTCGTCCTCAACCCGGAGGCCAAGCGCCGTTACCGCCCGACGATCGAGCGCCTCCAGCGCGCCCTGAAGGCGCACACGGCGGCGACCTCGGCGGACACCGCCCGCAGCTTCCGCGGACCGGCGGCCCGCCACGGCTCCTCCGGCGGCGGCGTACGCGTCAAGGCGGTCTGCGACTGCGGCCGCAACGTCCGCGTCGTGCCCTCGGTGCTGGCACAGGCCCCGATCGTCTGCGGCGGCTGCGGCAAGCCGTTCCGGATCCCGGAGGTCGCGGGCGCGGCGTGACGCCCCTTCCGTCGGACACCGGCAACTCGTGGCTGTCGGTTCGAAACGGAAGAGGACGGCGGGGTGCCGCACCGGCACCCCGTGAGCGCCGGGCCGCGCGCGACCGGCCCAGGGCACCCGAACCGCCGGGTGCCCCTCAGTGATGCCCGTCCACGCCCCGGTCCGAGGCGCCCCGCGGGGTGTGGCACAATGGCTAGCTGTACTCGACAGCCGCACAGGACCCCTCTCTCCTCCGGCTGACGCGTCCATCGGGCACTCGGGTACCGCATCCCCACGCGGCAATCTCGCCGTGCCCAACCACGTCAAAACCAGGAGAACCCACTCCCGTGGCAGTCAAGATCAAGCTGAAGCGTCTGGGCAAGATCCGTTCGCCTCACTACCGCATCGTCGTCGCCGACTCCCGCACCCGCCGTGACGGCCGTGCGATCGAGGAGATCGGCAAGTACCACCCGACCTACAACCCGTCGGTCATGGAGGTGGACGCCGACCGCGTCGCCTACTGGCTGGGTGTCGGCGCGCAGCCGACCGAGCCCGTCCTCGCCATCCTGAAGAAGACCGGCGACTGGCAGAAGTTCAAGGGCGAGCCCGCCCCGGCTCCGCTGCTCGTCGCCGAGCCCAAGAAGGCGCGCCCCTCGTTCGAGGCCCTGGGTGGCGACGACGAGGGCAAGGGTGAGGCCATCACCCAGAAGAAGAAGGCGGAGAAGAAGGACGAGGCCGCCGCCGAGTCCGCGTCGGCCGAGGCCTGAGCATGCTCGAGGAGGCTCTCGAGCACCTCGTGAAGGGCATCGTCGACAACCCTGACGATGTGCAGGTCGCTTCCCGCAACCTGCGCCGCGGGCGCGTGCTGGAGGTCCGGGTCCACCCCGACGACCTCGGCAAGGTGATCGGCCGCAACGGCCGCACCGCACGCGCTCTGCGCACCGTCGTGGGCGCCATCGGCGGCCGTGGTGTACGCGTCGACCTCGTCGACGTGGACCACGTCCGCTGACGCCGAACGCAGCACCGGCTCGGGCCGGGGAGGGCCACTGTGCCGTCCCCGGCCCGCAGTCGTACGTACGACAGGAGATCTTCGAAAAGTGCAGCTCGTAGTCGCCCGGATCGGCCGCGCCCACGGCATCAAGGGCGAGGTCACCGTCGAGGTACGTACCGACGAGCCGGAACTCAGGCTCGCCCCCGGGGCCGTGCTGGCCACCGATCCCGCCGCCACGGGACCCCTCACCATCGAGACCGGCCGGGTGCACAGCGGCCGGCTGCTGCTGCGCTTCGAGGGCGTGCGCGACCGCACCGCCGCCGAAGCCCTGCGCAACACCCTCCTCATCGCCGACGTCGACCCCGACGAGCTGCCCGAGGAGGAGGACGAGTACTACGACCACCAGCTGATGGACCTGGACGTGGTCACCAGGGACGGCGTCGAGGTCGGCCGGATCACCGAGATCTCGCACCTGCCCTCGCAGGACCTGTTCATCGTCGAGCGGCCCGACGGCAGCGAGGTGATGATCCCCTTCGTCGAGCAGATCGTCGTCGAGATCGACCTGGCCGAGCAGAAGGCCGTCGTCGACCCGCCGCCCGGCCTGATCGACGACCGCGCCGAGATCGACTCCACCCGGGACGAGTCCTGATGCGCCTCGACGTCGTCACGATCTTCCCCGAGTACCTGGAGCCCCTGAACGTCTCCCTGGTCGGCAAGGCACGCGCGCGCGGCCGGCTCGACGTGCAGGTCCACGACCTGCGCGGCTGGACCTACGACCGGCACAACACGGTCGACGACACGCCCTACGGCGGCGGCCCGGGCATGGTCATGAAGACCGACCCCTGGGGCGACGCGCTCGACACCGTCCTCGCCGACGGCTACGAGACCGGCTCCCACGCCCCCGCGCTCATCGTCCCCACGCCCAGCGGCCGCCCCTTCACCCAGGAACTCGCCGTCGAGCTCTCCGAGCGCCCCTGGCTGATCTTCACCCCGGCCCGCTACGAGGGCATCGACCGGCGGGTCGTCGACGAGTACGCGACCCGGATGCCGGTGTACGAGGTGTCCATCGGCGACTACGTCCTGGCCGGCGGCGAGGCGGCCGTACTGGTGATCACCGAGGCCGTGGCCCGGCTGCTGCCCGGCGTCCTCGGCAACGCCGAGTCCCACCGCGACGACTCCTTCGCGCCCGGCGCCATGGCGGACCTGCTGGAGGGCCCCGTCTACACCAAGCCGCCCGAGTGGCGCGGCCGGGGCATCCCCGACGTCCTGCTCAGCGGCCACCACGGGAGGATCGCCCGCTGGCGGCGCGACGAGGCGCTCCGGCGCACCACGGCCCACCGGCCCGACCTGATCGAGCGCAGCGCCCCCGCCGCCTTCGACAAGAAGGACCGCGAGATGCTCTCCATCCTGGGCTGGGCACCCGACCCCCAGGGCGGGCAGCACGGCCGATTTTGGCGCAGGCCGGACCCCGTGGAAGAATAGGGCGCTGTTGTGCGCCGTCCGGCGTGCGCCCCTGCCATGGGGGGACACGACGCCCGCCCCGACCCGCACGGCTCCCCGAACGAACCTAGCTCCCGCCTATGACCTGTGGCATGGGCGAAGAAAGCAGACGAAATGTCTCACCTGCTCGACTCCGTCGACGCCTCGTCGCTGCGCAGCGACGTCCCGGCCTTCCGCCCGGGTGACACCGTCAACGTCCACGTCCGCGTCATCGAGGGCAACCGCTCCCGTGTGCAGCAGTTCAAGGGCGTGGTGATCCGCCGCCAGGGCGCCGGTGTCCGCGAGACCTTCACGGTCCGCAAGGTCTCCTTCTCCGTCGGCGTCGAGCGCACCTTCCCGGTGCACACCCCGATCGTGGAGAAGATCGAGCTCGTCACCCGCGGTGACGTGCGTCGCGCGAAGCTGTACTACCTCCGTGAGCTCCGCGGCAAGGCCGCGAAGATCAAGGAGAAGCGCGAGAACTGAGCGCCTTCGGAGCGTCCCGCCGGGGCCGGATAGCATCTGGCCCCGATGGACACCGAAGCACAGCCCACGGAGCGCGACCGCTCCTCCCGCCCTGCCGAACCCGAGGACACCTCGGATCCGGGAGGTCCGGAGGAACGGTCGCGTTTCGCGTTGTGGATCTCCGAGTGGGTGCCCGGCGGGCGGATCACCCTGACCCTGCTGCTCTGCCTGCTCTTCCTGGTCCTGCTCAGCACGTTCGTGCTCCAGCCGTTCCAGATCCCCAGCGGATCGATGGAACGGGGATTGAGGATCGGGGACCGCGTTCTCGTAAATAAGTTGGCGTACCGTTTCGGTGACCGGCCGCAGCGGGGCGATGTCGTGGTCTTCGACGGAACCGGGTATTTCGGGGACGCCGACTACATCAAACGCGTTGTCGGTGTGGGCGGGGACCATGTGGTCTGCTGCGACAAGGAGGGGAGGATCCGGGTGAACGGCCGGTCGGTCGACGAGTCCGCGTTCCTGTACCCCGGGGACGGCGCGTCCGGCGTGGACTTCGACCTCGTGGTGCCCGAGGGCACCCTCTTCGTCCTCGGCGACCACCGCAGCGCCTCCAGCGACTCCCGTGACCACCTGGGCTCCCCGGGCGGCGGCATGGTGCCGGTGGGCGAGGTCATCGGCCGGGCCGACTGGATCCTGTGGCCCGCCTCGCACTTCACCCGCCTGGAGCGGCCGGACGCCTACGCGCGCGTGCCGGAGCCGGACGGTGCCCATGGGTAACCGCGGCAAGCCGCGCGGAGCACCCACCAGCGCGGCCGACAACCTCCTGCCCACCGGTTCCCGGCGCGCCTTCGCCGGGGGCGACGGCCGCTCGCGCGCGGAGCGGCGCAAGCTCCAGCGCAAGGTCAAGGCCCGCCGCCGGCGCAGCGCGATCAAGGAGATCCCGCTGCTCGTCGGTGTGGCGGTGCTCATCGCGCTGGTCCTGAAGACCTTCCTCGTACAGGCGTTCGTCATCCCGTCCGGGTCGATGGAACAGACGATCCAGATCGGCGACCGGGTCCTGGTCGACAAGCTCACCCCGTGGTTCGGCTCCAAGCCCGAGCGCGGGGACGTCGTCGTCTTCAAGGACCCGGGCGGCTGGCTCGCGGACGAGCAGCCCACCGCCAAGAAGGAGGACCCGGTCGTCATCAAGCAGGTGAAGGAAGGGCTCACCTTCATCGGCCTGCTGCCCTCGGACGACGAGAAGGACCTCATCAAGCGGGTCGTCGGCGTGGGCGGCGACCGGGTCAAGTGCTGCGACACACAGGGCCGGGTCACCGTCAACGGCGTCCCCCTGGAGGAGGACTACCTCTTCCCCGGCAACGCCCCCTCGCAGTCCGAGTTCGACATCACCGTCCCGCAGGGGCGGCTGTGGGTGATGGGTGACCACCGCGCCGACTCCGCCGACTCCCGCGCGCACCAGGACCAGAACGGCGGCACCGTCTCCGAGGACGAGGTGGTGGGCCGGGCCATGGTCATCGCCTGGCCCTTCGGCCGCTGGGGCACCCTGGACGAGCCGAAGACGTACGCCTCCGTCGCCGACTCGGTGACCGGGACGACCGCGTCCGCCGAGCTGTCGCATAGGGTTGCCCCCGACGATCCGAACGGAACTTTGCGACTCCCGACCCCTGCGGAACTCCCGCTCGTTATGGGAGTGGTGGGCCTGCGCCGTCTCTGGGGCAGGCAGCGGCACGGAGTAAGGAGTAGGCGTGGGGGATGTGGCGGTTGGCGCACGATCCGGGCACGACGGAGAGGACCGCGGGCGCCCCGTGGGCGCGGCCGGCCCGGCCCCGGACGGCGCCATGACCTCCGGCAGTGACTCCGGCCCGGCCGGGGACGGTACGGCCGGGCGCGCCGGCGCGGACGGCGGCGGGCCGGGCGACTCGGCCCCCGCGGCGAAGAAGCCCCGCTCCTTCTGGAAGGAGCTGCCGATCCTGATCGGTATCGCGCTGGTGCTGGCGCTGCTGATCAAGACGTTCCTGGTGCAGGCCTTCTCCATCCCGTCGGACTCGATGCAGAACACCCTCCAGCAGGGCGACCGGGTGCTGGTCGACAAGCTCACCCCCTGGTTCGGCTCCGAGCCGGAGCGCGGCGAGGTGGTCGTCTTCCACGACCCCGACAACTGGCTGGCTGGCGAGCCCACGCCCGACCCCAACGCCCTGCAGACCTTCCTCAGCTGGATCGGCCTGATGCCGTCCGCGGAGGAGAAGGACCTGATCAAGCGGGTCGTCGGCGTCGGCGGTGACACGGTCGAGTGCAAGGGCACCGGCCCGCTGAAGATCAACGGCAAGGCGCTGAACGAGGCGTCGTACGTCTACCCGGGCAACACCCCGTGCACCGACGACGACGCGGGCGGCCAGTTCAAGGTGAAGGTCCCCGAGGGCTACATCTGGGTCATGGGCGACCACCGGCAGAACTCCCGGGACTCGCGCTACAACCAGGGCGACGCCAACAAGGGCATGGTGCCGGTCGACGAGGTCGTCGGACGGGCCGTCGTGATCGCCTGGCCCGTGACCCGCTGGAGCACGCTCCCGGTCCCGGACACCTTCGACCAGAACCTCAGCGCGCGGACGGCCGCCGTGGCACCCGAGGGCCTCGCCCTCGCCGGTGTCCTGCCGATCGCCCTGTGGCGCCGGCGGCGCTCCCGCCAGGGCGCCGAGTGATCCCGACCATGGGCTGACCCGGGGGCGTACCCCCGGGTAGGGTGCGGACCCATGGGTGGTGAGAGCACGACGCGTACGGCCCCGCCGAGCGGTGGGGGCAACGGCCCGGCGGGCGGCAGGACCGGACAGCGACTGTCCGGGATCGCCGTGGCGCTGGGCCTGGTGCTGTTCCTCGGGGGCTTCGGCTGGGCGGCGGTGGTCTACCGGCCCTACACGGTGCCCACCACCTCGATGACCCCGACGATCGACGCCGGCGACCGGGTGCTGGCCGAGCGGGTGGACGGCGGGGAGATACGCCGCGGCGACGTCGTCGTCTTCAAGGACGAGAACTGGGCGAACGCCCCGGTGCTCAAGCGGGTCGTGGCCGTGGGCGGGGACACCGTCGCCTGCTGCACCGACGGCAGGCTGACGGTCGACGGCAAGAAGATCGACGAACCGTATCTGCCCGAGGGCAGCCTCGCCGAGATCACCGACTTCCCGACCGTGACCGTGCCCGAGGGGCGGCTTTTCCTCCTCGGTGACGAGCGGCACGGCTCGCTGGACTCCACGGCCCACCTGGCCGACGCCGCGAGCGGCACGGTGTCCAGGGACGCGGTGACGGCCCGGGTCGACGCCGTGGTCTGGCCGATGGACGGCATGCTGGAGCCCGCCAGCGGCTTCGAGGAACTGGGCGCGCTCTCCGCACCGGGTCCGCTGCGCACGATGGGCGCGCTGATCGTGGTCGGCGCGCTGCTGGTACTCGGCGGCGGTGCCTACGGACCGGTGGCGAAGCTGCTGGGCAGGCGTTCCGGGGCCCGGACGGAGCCCGCGGGTGCCCGCTGAGGACACGTACACCGGCGGGATGCGCAGGGTCGCCCGGGTGGTGCTGCTGGATCCGGAGAACCGCATCCTGCTGCTGCACGGACACGAGCCGGACGACACCGCGGACGACTGGTGGTTCACCCCGGGCGGGGGCGTCGAGGGCGACGAGACCCGTGAGCAGGCCGCGCTCAGGGAGCTGGCGGAGGAGACCGGCATCACCGAGGTCGAACTCGGGCCGGTGCTGTGGCGGCGGCAGTGCTCGTTCCCGTTCGCGGGGCGACGCTGGGACCAGGACGAGTGGTACTACCTGGCCCGCACGTCCGGTACGCCGGACGTGGTGCCGAGCGCCATGGGCCTGACCGAGCTGGAGCGGCGCAGTGTCGCCGGAGCGCGTTGGTGGACGTGCCAGGAACTGACCCGGGCACATGAGACGGTGTATCCGACCAGACTCGCCGAGCTGCTGCGCCGGCTGCTCGACGAAGGTCCCCCCGCCGGGCCCGTGACCCTGGACACCGAAATCGTCTAGGGGCGCGCGGGACTGGCGCACAATGGTGGGATCGCACGGCTGAAGGGGAACATGCCATGAGCGCCGAGGACCTCGAGAAGTACGAGACCGAGATGGAGCTCAAGCTCTACCGGGAGTACCGCGATGTCGTCGGTCTGTTCAAATACGTGATCGAGACCGAGCGGCGCTTCTACCTCACCAATGACTACGAGATGCAGGTGCACTCGGTGCAGGGAGAGGTGTTCTTCGAGGTGTCCATGGCGGACGCCTGGGTCTGGGACATGTACCGGCCGGCTCGCTTC
Organism: Streptomyces sp. NPDC000983; assembly: GCF_040299205.1. Lineage (NCBI taxonomy): Bacteria > Bacillati > Actinomycetota > Actinomycetes > Kitasatosporales > Streptomycetaceae > Streptomyces > Streptomyces sp. NPDC000983. The sequence goes on from NZ_JBEPBM010000007.1 coordinate 178,623, forward strand.
GTGAAGCAGGTGCGGGTCCTCACGTTCAAGGACGTGAACATCGAGGAGCTGAACAAGAGCGACCTGGAGCTCCCGGGCGGGTGACGGAGTTTTCCACAAGCGGTGATCCGTCCACCAAGATCCACTTCTTGGTGGCGGATGGCTGATCGTCGGTGCCGGAGGTGGTGCCGACATGAACGCACGCAGTGCCCTCGGCAGGTACGGGGAAGGGCTGGCCGCACGACGGCTGGCCGAGACCGGAATGACGGTCCTGGAGCGCAACTGGCGCTGCGGCCGGACCGGAGAGATCGACATCGTTGCGCTGGACGGGGACGCGCTGGTCGTCTGCGAGGTGAAGACCCGCAGGGCCGACCGCTTCGAGCACCCCATGGCCGCGGTCACTCCGGAGAAGGCGCAACGCCTTCGCGACCTGGCCGAACGCTGGATCCAAAGTCATGGAGGAGCCCCGCCCGGCGGCGTCCGCATCGACCTCGTCGGCGTGCTCCTGCCCCGGCGGGGCGCACCCCTCGTCGACCATGTGCGGGGGGTGGCGTGATGGGATTCGCACGTACGTGCGCGGTGGCCCTCGTCGGGGTGGAGGGCGTGGTCGTCGAGGTCCAGGCCGACCTCGAACCGGGCGTCGCCGCGTTCACCCTGGTCGGCCTGCCCGACAAGAGCCTCACCGAGAGCCGGGAGCGGGTCCGCGCCGCCGTGGTCAACTCCGGCGTCGGCTGGCCGCAGAAGAAGCTGACGGTCGGACTCAGCCCGGCGTCCGTGCCCAAGGGCGGCAGCGGCTTCGACCTGGCCGTCGCCTGCGCGGTGCTGGGCGCCGCCGAACGGATCGACCCACGGGTCCTCGCCGACATCGTGATGATCGGGGAGCTGGGCCTGGACGGCCGGGTCCGGCCCGTGCGCGGCATCCTGCCCGCGGTCATCGCCGCGGCCGACGCGGGCTACGCCCAGGTGGTCGTCCCCGAGTGCTCGGCCGTCGAGGCGTCCCTGGTGCCGGGTGTGTCCGTGCTGGGGGTGCGCAGCCTGCGCCAGCTGATCGCCGTGCTCACCGACGAACCCGTGCCCGAGGAGGAACCGGACGACCCCGGCCGCCCCGATCCGCTGCTCGCCGGACTGCGGGTGCCGGGGGCCGCAGCGGCCACCGGGGTGCACAGCCCCGGGGCGGCACAGCACGAGGGCGGGCACGACCTCGCCGACGTCGTCGGCCAGCTCGCGGCCCGCACCGCCGTGGAGGTCGCCGCGGCCGGCGGACACCACCTCTTCCTGGAGGGGCCGCCCGGCGCCGGCAAGACCATGCTCGCCGAACGGCTGCCCGCCATCCTGCCGCGGCTGGCCAGGGAGGAGTCCCTGGAAGTCACGGCGGTGCACTCGGTGGCCGGACTGCTGCCCGCCGGCAAACCCCTGATCGACGTGGCGCCCTACTGCGCCCCGCACCACTCCGCGACGATGCAGGCGCTCGTCGGCGGCGGCCCCGGCATCGCCCGGCCGGGGGCGGTGTCGCTCGCCCACCGGGGCGTGCTGTTCCTGGACGAGACACCCGAGTTCGGCAGCCACGCCCTCGACGCACTGCGCCAGCCGCTGGAGTCCGGGCATGTCGTGATCGCCCGCAGCGCCGGAGTCGTGCGGTTCCCGGCCCGGTTCCTGATGGTGCTCGCGGCCAACCCCTGCCCGTGCGGCCGCTTCTCCCGGCACGACGCCCTGTGCGAGTGCTCGCCGGCCGCGATCCGCCGCTACCAGGCCCGGCTGTCCGGGCCGCTGCTCGACCGGGTCGACCTGCGGGTCGAGGTCGACCGGGTCACCCGGGCCGAACTCGCCGGCCGCGTCGCCGAGGGCGAGTCCTCGGCGACGGTGGCCGCCCGGGTCCTGGCGGCCAGGGACCGCACCGGCGCCCGGCTGGCCGGCACACCGTGGCGGACCAACAGCGAGGTGCCGGGCCACGAACTGCGCAGCCGCTTCCGGCCCGTCCCCGGCGCGATGGACGAGGCCGAGCGGGGACTGGAACGGGGCGTGCTGACCGTGCGCGGGCTGGACCGCGTCCTCAGAGTCGCCTGGACCGTAGCCGACCTGCTCGGCCACGACCGGCCGGACGCCACGGACGTCGCCCTGGCGCTGCAACTGCGCACCGGGGTCCCCCGTGGGGTTCCCCTGGCGATCGGCGCGTTGACGTGAACGGCGCACCGGCTCCGGACGCCGAACTCCTCGACCGCGTCTTCCTCACCCAGGTCCTGGAGCCCGGGGACGAGACAGGGGGCCGCTGGCTGAGGGAACGGGGCGTCCGGGAGGTCGCCCGCAGCCTGCGGGGCCGCGGCGCCCCGCTCGACGGGGTGAGCGAGAAGCGGTGGGCCGGGCTCCGGGCCCGGGCCGGGAGGGCCGCGCCCGCACAGGCGCTCGACGTGGCCCGGGACGCCGGGGTGCGGTTCGTCATCCCGGGTTCCGGGGAGTGGCCGCGGCAACTCGACGATCTGGGCGACGCGCGTCCCGTGGGGCTCTGGGTGCGCGGACCGGCCGGACTGCGGATGTGGGCGCTGCGCTCGGTCGCCGTCGTCGGCGCCCGGGCCTGCACGGAGTACGGCGCCCACACGGCCGCCGCCCTCGCCGCCGGACTCGCCGAGCGGGGGTGGGTGGTGGTCTCCGGCGGGGCCTACGGCATCGACGGGGCCGCCCATCGCGGCGCCCTGGCCTCCGGGGGCGCCACGGTCGCCGTGCTGGCCTGCGGTGTCGACCGCCCCTATCCGCGCGGGCACACCCAGTTGATCAGCAGGATCGCGGAACAGGGTCTGGTCATCGGGGAGTTGCCGCCCGGCGAGCATCCGACACCGAGCAGATTCATCGTCCGCAACCGGGTGATCGCCGCGCTCACCCGGGGCACCGTGGTCGTCGAGGCCGCCCATCGCAGCGGCTCGCTGGCCACCGCGCGGGCGGCGCAACGGCTCGGACGGCACACCATGGGCGTGCCGGGGCCGGTCACCAGCGGGCTCTCGGCCGGCGTGCACGAACTGCTGCGCAAGGAAGCCGTCCTGGTCACCGACGCCGCGGAAGTCGTCGAACTCGTCGGGGAGATGGGAGAGCTCGCGCCGGACCGGCGCGGGCCCGTCCTCCCACGGGACCTGCTGGAACCGGGCGCCCGCCAGGTACTGAACGCCCTGCCCGGCAGCCGGGCCGCCCCGGCCGACGAGATCGCCCGCGACGCCGCCACCACACCGGACGACGCCGTCGCCCGGCTGTACGAACTCCGAGCACTTGGATTCGTCGAACGACACGGCGACGGCTGGAAGTTGACACGCCAGGCGGTGATCTCGGTCCGGGGGGATCCGGGCCAGTGCTGACCGAGCGTGTTCGGCCGTCCGGGGGAACCGCGACGCCCTTGGAAATTCCCGCAGTTGACGCGCCGAGGTGATCACCCAGAGCGACCGGCATGCCCCCGGGGGGCGCCCAGCGGAACGTATCTGCGCACGCTCCGCGCCCCCGCCTTCGCGCACCGCGACACTCCAGTCACGCTACGCTCACGTGAATTCCGGTGCAGACCGGCAACTCGGGCTCAGACCCGTACCAGACCGACACCCCACCCAGGCGACCGCACTTCACGGCAGAACGGCACAAGGCGACGAATGCCCCAGCACACCTCCGGGTCCGACCGGGCGGCGATCCCCCCAGCCGCCCGCGACGGTGGCAGCGTGCGGCCCCCCGCTCCCTCGACACTCGACGAGCTGTGGCGGTCGTACAAGGCGACGGGGGACGAGCGGCTGCGCGAGCAGCTGATCCTGCACTACTCGCCGCTGGTGAAATACGTGGCGGGGCGTGTCAGCGTCGGGCTGCCGCCCAATGTGGAGCAGGCCGACTTCGTCTCCTCGGGGGTGTTCGGGCTGATCGACGCGATCGAGAAGTTCGACATCGGCCGTGAGATCAAGTTCGAGACGTACGCGATCACCCGGATCCGCGGGGCGATGATCGACGAACTGCGGGCGCTCGACTGGATCCCGCGGTCGGTGCGGCAGAAGGCGCGGAACGTGGAGCGCGCCTACGCCACCCTGGAGGCGCGGCTCAGGCGGACGCCGTCGGAGCTGGAGGTGGCCGCGGAGATGGGCATCGGGGTGGACGAACTCCACTCGGTGTTCAGCCAGTTGTCGCTGGCCAACGTGGTGGCGCTGGAGGAGCTGCTGCATGTCGGGGGTGAGGGCGGCGACGGCCTCAGTGTCATGGACACCCTGGAGGACACCGCCGCGGACAACCCCGTCGAGGTGGCCGAGGACCGGGAACTGCGGAGGTTCCTGGCGCGGGCGATCAACACGCTTCCCGAGCGGGAGAAGACCGTGGTGACGCTCTACTACTACGAGGGGCTCACGCTCGCCGAGATCGGGAACGTGCTCGGCGTGACCGAGAGCCGGGTGAGCCAGATCCACACCAAGTCGGTGCTTCAGCTGCGCGCGAAGCTGGCGAGTTTCGGCCGGTGAGCGGGCGGGCTCGCGGAGCCACTCCCGCCGTGGGCGGCGCGTCCGTACAGTGGACGACGTGCCAAGGATTCGAGCGGCCTCCGTGGCCGAGCACCGGTCGATGCAGCGAGCCGCCCTGCTGGACGCGGCTCGTTCCCTGCTGTCCGAGGGCGGGACGGAGGCCCTGACGTTCCCGGCGCTCGCCGAGCGGACGGGGCTCGCGCGGTCGTCCGTGTACGAGTACTTCCGGTCGCGGGCCGCCGTGGTCGAGGAGCTGTGCGAGGTCGACTTCCCCGTCTGGGCGGCGGAGGTCTCGGCGGCCATGGAGCGGGCCTCGTCGGCCGAGGGCAAGGTCGAGGCGTATGTGCGGGCCCAGCTGGCGCTCGTCGGGGACCGGCGGCACCGGGCCGTGGTCGCCATCTCCGCGAGCGAGCTGGACTCGGGCGCCCGGGAGAAGATCCGCGCCGCGCACGGCGGACTGGTCGCGATGATCGTCGAGGCGCTGGGGGAGATGGGCCACGCCGAGCCGCGGCTCGCCGCGATGCTCTTGCAGGGGGTCGTGGACGCGGCGGTACGGCGCATCGAGCTGGGCGCGGCGGAGGACCCCACCGCGATCACGGAAGCGGCGGTGTCGATGGCGCTGCGAGGGGTGCGGGGCTAGGGCCCTTCCGCGCGACGCCGCGACGCCGCGACGCCGCGACGCCTGGCGCCCGGCGCCGGGGCCGGCCTGGCATCGGGCCTTGCCCCGGCCTATGGCAGTGGCACCCCGGTGCCGGGCCGGTCCGGCATCGGGCCTCGCCCCGGCCTACGGCAGTGGCACCCCGAGTACGGGCAGGAGTCTCGACGGGCCCCGGTTCAGCAGGTGGGGTGGGAGCAGGGACAGGGGGTCCAGGTAGGTCTTCCCCCGCAGCAGACCCCAGTGGAGGCAGGGGGCCGGGCAGTGGGGTGAGGGTCCGGACACCGTGGCGACGACCTGGCCCGGCGTGACCTGCTCGCCCTTGCGTACCCGCGCGGTGACCGGCTCGTACGTCGTCCGCAGCGGCGGGCCGCCGGTGCCGGTCAGCTCGACCGAGACGACGCCCCGGCCCGCCACCGGACCGGCGAAAAGGACCTGCCCCGCCGCCACCGCCCGTACAGGAGTTCCAGGCTCGGCCGCCAGGTCCACGCCCCGGTGACCCCGGGCGTAGGGCGTCGGCGGCGGGTCCCAGGCGCGCAGCACCACGGGGCGGGGGACCGGCCAGGTTTCGGCCACCGGAGGGACCGCGTCGGCCCCGGCCGCGACGGCGGCCACCGTGGGGCGGGACGGCGGGGACCCGGCGCCCGTACCCGGCAGCACCAGGCAGGCCAGCGCCGCCGCCATCGCCGTACCCGCGCAGAGTTTCGCTCGCATCGCCCAAGGCTCGCCGCACCCCGCCGATCATGGCGTGAACTGTGGACCGCCGTCCGCTTGTGGACAGCGGCGTCACCCGGTGCCTTCTCGGTCCCGTACACTTCTTCTGGCGATCCGGGTCACCGGGTCGACTTCGCACGCCCCGACATCGGGTCGGTTCAACGACCTGTGTCAGCGCTCCTCGGTCCTTCGTGGCACGGCGCATGCGGGCGTCAGGCGCGGGAGCCGTCCGGCACCCGCGGCACAACCGAGAAAATCAAGGAGATACGGCCATGGCCGTCGTCACGATGCGGGAGCTGCTGGAGAGCGGCGTCCACTTCGGTCACCAGACCCGTCGCTGGAACCCGAAGATGAAGCGCTTCATCTTCACCGAGCGCAACGGCATCTACATCATCGACCTGCTCCAGTCGCTGTCGTACATCGACCGCGCCTACGAGTTCGTCAAGGAGACCGTCGCCCACGGCGGCACGGTCATGTTCGTCGGCACGAAGAAGCAGGCGCAGGAGGCCATCGCCGAGCAGGCCACCCGCGTCGGCATGCCCTACGTCAACCAGCGCTGGCTGGGCGGCATGCTCACCAACTTCTCCACCGTCTACAAGCGTCTGCAGCGCCTCAAGGAGCTCGAGCAGATCGACTTCGAGGACGTCGCCGCTTCGGGTCTGACCAAGAAGGAGCTCCTGGTCCTCTCGCGCGAGAAGGCCAAGCTGGAGAAGACCCTCGGTGGTATCCGCGAGATGCAGAAGGTGCCCAGCGCCGTCTGGATCGTGGACACCAAGAAGGAGCACATCGCGGTCGGCGAGGCCCGGAAGCTCAACATCCCGGTCGTCGCCATCCTCGACACCAACTGCGACCCCGACGAGGTCGACTACAAGATCCCGGGCAACGACGACGCGATCCGCTCCGTCACCCTGCTCACCCGCGTGATCGCCGACGCCGTCGCCGAGGGCCTCATCTCCCGTTCCGGCGTCGCCACCGGCGACAAGGGTGACAAGGGCGCGGGCGAGCCGCTCGCCGCGTGGGAGCGCGACCTGCTCGAGGGCGAGAAGAAGGCCGAGGAGGCCCCGGCCGCCGCCGAGACCCCCGCCGCCGAGGCTGAGGCCCCCGCCGCCGAGGCCCCTGCCGCCGAGGCCGAGGCTCCGGCTGAGGCCCCCGCCGCTGAGGCCGAGGCTCCGGCCGCCGAGGCCGAGCAGGCCTGACCCCTCACCCCTTCGGGTCTTCCGACGGCGGGGGCCGACCAGCCCCCGCCGTTCGGCCCGTAGATCTTCAGACTTCGAGAGAGATTCCAGGAATCATGGCGAACTACACCGCCGCCGACGTCAAGAAGCTCCGCGAGCTCACCGGCGCCGGCATGATGGACTGCAAGAAGGCCCTGGACGAGGCCGACGGCGATGTCGACAAGGCCGTAGAGGCCCTGCGCATCAAGGGCCAGAAGGGCGTCGCCAAGCGCGAGGGCCGCTCCGCCGAGAACGGCGCCGTGGTCTCCCTCATCGCCGACGACAACACCTCCGGTGTCCTGGTCGAGCTGAAGTGCGAGACGGACTTCGTCGCCAAGGGCGAGAAGTTCCAGGCCGCCGCCAACCAGATCGCGCAGCACGTCGCCGCCACCTCCCCGGCCGACCTGGAGGCGCTGCTCTCCTCCGAGATCGAGGCCGGCAAGACCGTGCAGGCCTTCGTCGACGAGGCCAACGCCAACCTCGGTGAGAAGATCGTCCTCGACCGCTTCGCGCAGTTCGCCGACGGCTTCGTCTACGCCTACATGCACCGCACCATGCCCGACCTGCCCCCGCAGATCGGTGTCCTGGTCGAGCTGGACAAGGCCGACGCCGACCTGGCCAAGGGCGTTGCCCAGCACATCGCCGCCTTCGCGCCGAAGTACCTGGCCAAGGAGGACGTGCCGGCCGAGGTCATCGAGACCGAGCGTCGCGTCGCCGAGGAGACCACCCGCGCCGAGGGCAAGCCCGAGGCCGCCCTGCCGAAGATCGTCGAGGGTCGCCTCAACGGCTTCTTCAAGGACGCCACGCTGCTCGGCCAGCCGTACGCCCTCGACAACAAGAAGTCCGTCGAGAAGGTCCTGGCAGAGGCCGGTGTCACCCTGAAGCGCTTCACGCGCATCAAGGTCGGCATCTGAGTCCGTACCGCGACCGACGCGCGACCCCGATAGGGTCGACAGCAGTCGTCCGCGTACGCCGTCACCCGGGTGACGGACGACAGCAGATCTGACGAGGAGGCCATTGCCGCGCATGGGATGCGAACACCCCACCGGCAATGGCCTTCTTCGTATGTGCGACATGTGAAAGAGGCGGGATCTCCATGACCACCAAGGCCCAGAAGAGCGACGACGGCAAAGTACGCGGCCGGTACATGCTGAAGCTGTCCGGAGAGGCCTTCTCCGGCGGCGGGGGCCTGGGTGTGGACCCCGACGTGGTGCACAAGATCGCCCGTGAGGTCGCCGCGGTCGTGCGCGACGGCGCCCAGATCGCGGTCGTCATCGGCGGTGGCAACTTCTTCCGCGGCGCGGAGCTCCAGCAGCGCGGCATGGACCGCGCCCGCTCGGACTACATGGGCATGCTCGGCACGGTGATGAACTGCCTCGCCCTCCAGGACTTCCTGGAGAAGGAGGGCATCGACAGCCGGGTCCAGACCGCCATCACCATGGGCCAGGTCGCCGAGCCGTACATCCCGCTGCGGGCCGTGCGCCACCTGGAGAAGGGCCGCGTGGTCATCTTCGGCGCCGGAATGGGCATGCCGTACTTCTCCACCGACACCACCGCCGCCCAGCGCGCCCTGGAGATCGACGCGGAGGCGCTGCTGATGGGCAAGAACGGCGTGGACGGGGTCTACGACTCCGACCCGAAGGCCAACCCGGACGCGGTCCGGTTCGACTCCCTCGGCTACGGCGAGGTGATCACCCGGGACCTCAAGGTCGCCGACGCCACCGCCATCACGCTGTGCCGCGACAACAAGCTTCCGATCCTGGTGTTCGAGCTTCTGACGGAGGGCAATATCGCCCGCGCCGTCAAGGGTGAGAAGATCGGCACGCTTGTGGGTGACCAGGACAGCCAGGACTGACAGGCAACACCTACGGACCCTGACTGGGGGATGGACAATGGTCCGCCGGTCGGGAACCGTGCAGGAAGAAGACGCGACGCAGCCGGCCGCCGCCACCACACAGGTACCGCAGCCGGGCCTACTCAAGACACGCAGGAGCAAGTGGTGATCGAAGAGACCCTCCTCGAGGCCGAGGAGAAGATGGAGAAGGCCGTCGTGGTCGCCAAGGAGGACTTCGCCGCGATCCGCACCGGCCGTGCGCACCCGGCGATGTTCAACAAGATCGTGGCCGACTACTACGGCGCGCCGACGCCGATCAACCAGCTGGCTTCGTTCTCCGTGCCGGAGCCGCGCATGGCGGTCGTGACCCCGTTCGACAAGAGCGCGCTGCGCAACATCGAGCAGGCCATCCGCGACTCCGACCTGGGCGTCAACCCGAGCAACGACGGCAACATCATCCGTGTGGTGTTCCCCGAGCTCACCGAGGAGCGCCGCCGCGACTACATCAAGGTCGCCAAGGGCAAGGCCGAGGACTCGCGCGTGTCCATCCGCTCCGTGCGCCGCAAGGCCAAGGACGCGATCGACAAGCTCGTCAAGGACGGCGAGGTCGGCGAGGACGAGGGCCGCCGTGCGGAGAAGGAGCTCGACGACGCGACGCACAAGTACGTCGCCCAGGTGGACGAGCTCCTGAAGCACAAGGAAGCGGAGCTGCTCGAGGTCTGATGAACGACTCTTCCTGGGGGGCGCCGCCGCAAGCCGGGTACTGGGGGCCGACCGACCAGGGGCCTGTCCAGGGGGCTGCCCCGGCGGGTCCCACGTACGATGCGCCTGAGGCGCAGCACACTCGCCCCATGCCCATCGTGCCCGACGGACCCGCCGTACCCTTCTACGGCGACGACCAGGATGACGACCGGGGGGCCGCCCGACTGGGCGGTCCCTTGTTCCGCGACCAGCCGCCGCAGGCGCATACCTACGGGACCGCGCCGCAGAATCCGGAGCCCATGCACGACGCCCCGCAGCCGGCGCCCCCGCCGCAGAAGAAGAGCGCGGGGCGCGACCTGGGTGCGGCCATAGGGGTCGGCGTCGGTCTCGGCGCGGTGATCGTCGCCTCGCTGTTCGTCGTCAAGGCCGTGTTCGTCGGCGTCGTGGCCGTCGCCGTCGTCGTCGGTCTGTGGGAGCTGACCAAGCGGCTGGAGGAGCGCAAGGGCATCCGTGCGCCCCTCGTGCCGCTCGCGGTCGGCGGCGCGGCCATGGTCGTCGCCGGGTACGTCCGCGGCGCCGAGGGCGCCTGGGTGGCGATGGCCCTGACCGCGCTGGCCGTCCTGGTCTGGCGGATGACCGAACCGCCCGAGGGTTACCTCAAGGACGTGACGGCGGGCGTCTTCGCGGCGTTCTACGTCCCGTTCCTGGCGACCTTCGTGGCGATGATGCTGACCGCCGACGACGGCGCCTGGCGGGTGCTGACGTTCCTGCTGCTGACCGTCGTCAGCGACACCGGCGCGTACGCCGTCGGCTGGCGCTTCGGCAAGAACAAGCTCGCTCCGCGCATCAGTCCCGGCAAGACCCGCGAGGGTCTGCTCGGCGCGGTGAGCTTCGCGATGGTGGCGGGCGCGCTGTGCATGCAGTTCCTGATCGACGACGGCACCTGGTGGCAGGGGCTGCTGCTCGGCCTCGCGGTCGCCGCGAGCGCCACGCTGGGCGACCTCGGCGAGTCGATGATCAAGAGGGACCTCGGCATCAAGGACATGGGCACGCTGCTGCCGGGTCACGGCGGCATTATGGACCGCCTGGACTCGCTGCTGCCGACCGCGCCGGTCGTCTGGCTGCTGCTGGTCCTGTTCGTCGGCTCCGGCTGACGGCCCCGCACGACACCACAGGAGCCCCCGCCGTTGTGGCGGGGGCTCCTGTGTCGTCCGGGGCCTCTGTCCTCGGGGGCCCGGTGGTGGGACGATTTCGGTGTACGCCCGAAAGGGGGTCCGTCATGTCAGTCATCCGAGAGTCCGTCGACGTCGACTGCACGCCCGATGAGGCCTTCGCGTATATCACCACGCCGTCCCATCTGCCGGAATGGCAGCTGAGCGCCGTCAGCGCGGAGCCGGAGGAGGCGGGACCGATGCACGCCGGTTCCCGGGTCAGGGTCACCCGGCGCATCGGCAATCGCGAGGTTCCGATGACCGTCGAGTGGGACGACCTGGACCCGCCGCACAGCTGGGACCTGCACGGGGTCGCGGGGCCCGTCCGGCCCCGTACCCACGGCTCGATCCAACCGCTCGACGACGGGCGGCGCTCGCGCGTCACCATCGAGATCGACTTCGAGGCGCACGGCGTGGGCCGGGTTCTCGTGCCCCTCCTCGTCCGTCCGCAGGTCCGCAGGGAACTGCCGAGGGACGAGCTGCTGCTCAAGGAGCGGCTGGAGGGGAGCGCGGCGTAGTCCGCATCCTTGCCCCCGCCCACCGGACCCCTCACGCCGCGCGGCAGAGGGCCGTCCGGTGGGTGGTGCTCCGCGCGGGGCGGGCGGTACGGACGGGGTCCGCGCTGCTCCAGCCGGCGGGGGCGGGTACGGGGTCCGCGCTCTTCCCGCCGGCGGGGTCGGTGTCCTGGACCTGCCCGCGTCCGCGGGCGAAGACGACCAGGCGCAGCACCACGAAGCGCGCGACGCCGGCGAGCGCCGAGGCGGACAGGTAGACGGCCTGCTCCAGCACCGCGCCCGGCGCCACCACCAGCTGCTGGAGCAGCAGCATCGCCAGGCACGTCACCACGTACGCGGCCGCCGCGGACCCCGCCGACTGCGCGTGCTGCCGCCAGGTCGCCCGTCCGCCCGCGCCGAAGGTGAAACGTGCGTGCAGCTCGGTGGCGAGGAGCGTGGACACCACGGTGACCAGGGCGTTGGCCAGGGCCCACGGGACCCAGGAGGCCAGCCCCGCCACGGCGAAGCTGGAGGCCAGGCCCACTCCGCCGCCGCAGACGACGAAGCGGACGAACGCGGCGAAGGCGCCGGATGCGACCCGCGACCGCGGCGCCACTGTCGCTGTCTCCATGACCTGCCCCCACCTCTTCGATCCCCCGGTGGCGCATCCCGGGCCTGCGAGGGCCGGGCGTGTGCCGTAGTGGTGCCATGATGGCACATTGATGGCGCGAGGTGGAGCTATTTGTGGCGCTCTGGCGGGGTGGGGTGGCGCCATTGCTTGCGTGGGTTGTCATTGGGCAGGTCGGAGGGGGTGTCCCTCGGCTGCGTCGGGGTCGTCCGTGCCCGGCAGGCGTCGTCCGCGGGTGACCGCCCCCACCCCGTTCCGGCCCGGGGGTCCCGTGTTGATCTGCGACACTGGGGGAGTTATGCCTAAGCCCGGAGAACTCACATTCGTAGCGCCGCGCGGGGCCAAGAAGCCGCCGCGGCATCTTGCCGATCTTTCGCCTGCCGAGCGGAAGGACGTCGTCGCCGCGGTCGGGGAGAAGCCGTTCCGTGCCAAGCAGCTCTCTCAGCACTACTTCGCGCGGTACACGCACGACCCCGAACAGTGGACCGACATCCCCGCCGGGTCCCGGGCCAAGCTGCGCGAGGAGCTGTTCCCCGAGCTGATGACGGTCGTGCGGCATCTGTCGACCGACCAGGGGACCACCCGCAAGACGCTGTGGCGGCTGTTCGACGGCACGCTCGTCGAGTCCGTGCTGATGCGGTACCCGGACCGGGTGACCATGTGCATCAGTTCGCAGGCGGGCTGTGGCATGAACTGCCCGTTCTGCGCCACCGGGCAGGCCGGGCTGGACCGGAACCTGTCCACCGCCGAGATCGTCCACCAGATCGTGGACGGGATGCGGGCGCTGCGCGACGGCGAGGTGCCCGGCGGGCCCGCGCGGCTGTCCAACATCGTCTTCATGGGCATGGGCGAGCCGCTCGCCAACTACAACCGGGTCGTGGGCGCCATCCGTCGGCTCACCGACCCCGAGCCCGACGGGCTGGGGCTGTCGCAGCGCGGCATCACCGTCTCGACGGTCGGTCTGGTGCCGGCCATCCACCGGTTCTCCGACGAGGGCTTCAAGTGCCGGCTCGCGATCTCGCTGCACGCGCCCGACGACGAGCTGCGTGACACCCTCGTCCCCGTGAACACGCGGTGGAAGGTGCGCGAGGTCCTCGACGCGGGCTTCGAGTACTCCGCGAAGTCCGGGCGCCGGCTGTCCATCGAGTACGCGCTCATCCGGGACATCAACGACCAGGCCTGGCGCGGCGACCGGCTCGGGCGGCTGCTCAAGGGCAAGCCCGTGCACGTGAACCTGATTCCGCTGAACCCGACTCCGGGGTCCAAGTGGACCGCCTCGCGGCCCGAGGACGAGAAGGCGTTCGTGGAGGCCATCGCCGCCCACGGGGTGCCGGTGACCGTCCGGGACACCCGAGGCCAGGAGATCGACGGGGCGTGTGGTCAGCTGGCGGCCACCGAGCGGTAGTCTGATCGTCGTACGGACATCTTCATATTCCGACAGGGGAGCGCCACAGCGCTGAGAGTGCGGCACCGGGCCGCAGACCCTCTGAACCTCGCCCAGGTCATTCTGGGTAGGGAGATCGGTCGTCACTCGAGCTGTTGCGCCCTGCCCCGGGGGTTGTCCGGGGCAGGGCCGCGTCTCTTCCTGGTCCACTCCAGGAGGAAGTCAGTGAGCATCACCAAGAAGGCCACGGTCATGGCCGTGGGCCTCGGACTCGTCACGCTCTCCGCGTGCGGGTCCTCCGACGACGGCGGGTCCTCCGGCTCCGGCGGCACGACCGTCACCCTCGTCAGCCACAACTCGTGGGCCGTCTCCAAGGACGTCCTCGCCGAGTTCGAGAAGAGCTCCGGCTACCAGGTCAAGGTCCTGGAGGACGGCGACGCCGGGCAGGCCGTCAACAAGGCGATCCTGACCAAGGACAACCCGCAGGGCGACGTCTTCTTCGGCGTCGACAACACCCTGCTGTCCCGGGCGCTCGACAACGGGCTGTTCCAGTCGTACGAGGCGAAGGGCCTCGACCAGATCGACGCCACGTTCCAGCTCGACGCGGAGAAGCACCGGGTCACGCCCGTCGACCACGGCGACATCTGCGTCAACTACGACAAGAAGTACTTCGAGGAGAAGGGGCTCGAGCCGCCGTCCTCCCTGGACGACCTGGTCGAGCCCGCCTACAAGGACCTGCTGGTCACCGAGAACGCCTCCACCTCCTCGCCCGGCCTCGGCTTCCTGCTCGGCACCGCCGCCGAGTACGGCGACGACGGATGGCAGGACTACTGGAAGAAGCTCGAGGCCAACGGAGTGAAGGTCGTCGACGGCTGGGAGCAGGCCTACAACGAGGAGTTCTCCGGCTCGGCCGGCGGCAAGGCCGCCAAGGCCGACCGGCCGCTCGTCGTCTCCTACGCCTCCTCCCCGCCGGCCGAGGTGATCTACGGCGACCCGAAGCCCGAGACCGCCCCCACCGGGGTCGCCGAGGGCACCTGCTTCCGGCAGATCGAGTTCGCCGGCCTGCTGAGCAACGCGAAGAACAGCGAGGGCGGCAAGGCCCTGATCGACTTCCTGATCAGCAAGAGGTTCCAGGAGGACATGCCGCTGAACATGTTCGTCTACCCGGTCGTCGAGGCGGCCGCCGTGCCCGCGGAGTTCACCGAGTTCGGGCCCGCGGCGAAGGACCCGAGGACCATGGCACCGGCGAAGATCGCCGAACACCGCGACGAGTGGGTCAAGTCGTGGACCTCGCTCGTACTGAAGTAACCGGCCGGAGCGGGCGCGCGGCGCGGCTGGGCCTGCTGGTCCTGCCCGTCGCGTTCTTCGGCGTCTTCTTCGCCTACCCCGTCGCCGCGATCGTCGCGCGCGGTCTGCACGCCGACGGGGTCTGGCACTTCGACCGGCTCTGGGAGGTCGCCGCCCAGCCGGACATCCGGCACGTCCTGTGGTTCACCACCTGGCAGGCGCTCGCCTCCACCGCGCTGACCCTGCTGATCGCGCTGCCCGCCGCGTACGTCTTCGCGCGGCTGGAGTTCCCCGGCAAGCAGGTCCTGCGGGCCGTGGTGACCGTGCCGTTCGTGCTGCCGACGGTCGTCGTCGGTACGGCCTTCCTGGCGCTGGTCGGGCGCGGCGGACTGCTCGACTCGCTGTGGGGCGTACGGCTGGACACCACCGTGTGGGCGATCCTGCTGGCGCACGTCTTCTTCAACTACGCGGTCGTCGTACGCACCGTCGGCGGACTCTGGGCGCAGCTCGACCCGCGGCAGGAGGAAGCGGCCCGGATGCTCGGGGCGTCCCGCCTCACCGCCTGGCGGCAGATCACCCTGCCGGCCCTCGGACCGGCGGTGGCCGCCGCCACCCTGATGGTCTTCCTGTTCACCTTCACCTCGTTCGGCGTCGTGCAGATCCTCGGCGGCCCGACCTTCTCCACCCTCGAAGTGGAGATCTACCGCCAGACCTCCGAGATCTTCGACCTGTCCACGGCCGCGGTCCTCACCGTCGTGCAGTTCGCGGCCGTCGGCGCGATCCTCGCCCTGCACGCCTGGACCGTACGGCGGCGGGAGAGCGCCCTGCGCCTGGTGGACGCCTCGCTCACCGCACGCCGGCCGCGCGGGGCCGGGCAGTGGGCGCTGCTGCTCGCAGTGCTCGGCACCGTCGCCGTGCTCATCCTGCTGCCGCTCGGGGTGCTGGTGCAGCGCTCCCTGGACGCACCGGACTTCGCCTACTACCGCGCGCTGGCCTCGCCCGACGGCGGAGTCTTCCTGGTCCCGCCGATCGACGCGGTCGGCAACTCCCTGTCCTACGCCGCCGTCGCCACCGTCATCGCGGTACTGGTCGGCGCCCTCGCCGCCGCCGCGCTCACCCGGCGCGACGCGGGCCGGTTCGTCCGCGGGTTCGACGCGCTGCTGATGCTGCCGCTCGGGGTGTCCGCGGTGACCGTCGGCTTCGGGTTCCTGATCGCCCTGGACGAGCCTCCGCTGGATCTGCGGGCCAGCTGGATCCTGGTACCACTGGCCCAGGCCCTGGTCGGGGTCCCCTTCGTCGTACGGACCATGCTGCCCGTGCTGCGGGCCGTTGATCACCGGCTGCGGGAGGCGGCGGCCGTGCTGGGGGCGTCGCCGTGGCGGGTGTGGCGGGAGGTGGACCTGCCGATGGTGCGGCGGGCGCTGCTGATCGCCGCCGGGTTCGCCTTCGCCGTGTCGCTCGGGGAGTTCGGGGCGACCGTGTTCATCGCCCGGCCGGACAACCCGACCCTGCCGGTCGCGGTGGCCAAGCTGCTCGGGCGCGCCGGCCAGCTCAACTACGGCCAGGCGATGGCCCTTTCGACGATTCTGATGGTGGTGTGCGCGGTGTCGCTGCTGGTGCTGGAGCGGCTGCGGACCGACCGGACGGGGGAGTTCTGATGCCGCGGACCGACCGGAGCGGGGAGCCCCGATGCTGCTGAGTCTGGAGAACGCGACCGTACGGTTCGGCGGGCGGGCCGTGCTCGACGCCGTCGACCTGTCGGTGGCCGAGCACGAGGTGGTCTGTGTCCTCGGGCCCAGCGGCAGCGGCAAGTCGACGCTGCTGCGGGCGGTCGCGGGACTCCAGCCCCTGGACGCCGGACGGGTCTCGCTGGACGGACACGACCAGTCGGGCGTCCCCGCGCACCGGCGGGGGGTCGGGCTGATGTTCCAGGACCATCAGCTCTTCCCGCAGCGGGACGTGGGCGGCAACGTCGCCTTCGGGCTGCGGATGCACGGCGCGTCGAAGCGGCAACAGGCCGACCGGGTAGCCGAGTTGCTGGAACTCGTCGGACTGCCGGGCGCCGCCCGCCGGGCCGTCGCCGCGCTCTCCGGCGGGGAGCAGCAGCGGGTCGCGCTGGCCCGGGCCCTGGCACCCCGGCCCCGGCTGCTGATGCTCGACGAGCCGCTCGGCCAGCTCGACCGCTCACTGCGCGAACGCCTGGTGATCGAACTGCGGGAACTGTTCGGCGAGTTGGGCACGACCGTACTGGCCGTCACCCACGACCAGGGCGAGGCCTTCGCGCTCGCCGACCGGGTCGTGGTGATGCGGGACGGACGGATCGCCCAGACGGGCACGCCCCTTGAGGTGTGGCAGCGGCCCGCCGACGCGTTCGTGGCCCGCTTCCTGGGCTTCGACAACGTGGTGCCGGCGACCGTCGCCGGGCAGGCCGCGGCCACCCCGTGGGGCAAGCTCCCGGTGCCCGACGGCACCGCCGAGGGAACCCGCACGCTCCTGGTCCGGCCGGCCGGGGTCCGCCTGACCGACGTCGACCGGGGCCTTCGCTGCACGGTCGCCGCCCGCACCTTCAAGGGCACCCATGTCGCCGTCCACCTCCAGCCCGAGGACGCGCCCCGCCTGGAGGCCGCGTGCGCGCTCCGCAGCGCCCCGGAGGTCGGGGACGAGGTCGGGGTGGAGTTCGACGCGGACGAAATCGTTGTGCTCGGCTGACCGGTCGAGGCCTAGATCCATCAGAAGGGCCCTAGGGTGCCGCCCATGACGTCACTCGCTCACGATCGGTACTGCGCGGAGATCATCGACCAGGTACGGCAGTTGAGGGCCGTGGTCACCTCCGGTGCCGATCTGTCGGTCCGGGTTCCGACCTGCCCCGACTGGACCCTGGAACAGCTCGTGCGGCACACCGGCGGCGCCCTGCGCTGGGCCGCCCTGATGGTGCGGACCCGGGCGGCCGAGGAGATCCCGGAGGAACAGGTGCCCGCCGCCGAGGGCCCGGAGGGTGAGGGGGACCCGGCCGCGCTGGACGCCTGGCTGGCCGAGAGCGGCGAACTGCTCACCGGCGCGCTGCGGGAGGCCGGGCCCGACGCCGAGGTGTGGGGCTGGGCCGGGGTCCACGACGCCGGGTTCTGGGCCCGCCGGATGACCCACGAGCTCGTCGTGCACCGGGCGGACGCCACGCTCGCCGCGGGCCTGCCCTACACGGTGGCGCCGGAGGTGGCCGCCGACGCGATCGACGAGTGGCTGGGGATCGTCGCCTGGGCCGAGCGCACCGGGGACCCCGAGGCGGTCGAGCTGAACCGGCGGCGCGGCAGCATCCACCTGCACGCCACCGACGCCCGCCCGGAGACGGCTGCCGAGTGGCTGATCGAGCTGGGCGGGGACGGCGTCGTCTGGCGGCGCGCCCATGAGCGGGCGACGGTCGCGCTGCGCGGCCCGCTCACCGAGGTACTGCTCGCCTTCTACCGCCGACGGCCCCTCGACGGGGGCGAGTTGGAGATCCTCGGCGAGCGGGAGCTGCTGGAGTACTGGCTGGAGCGGGCTACTTTCGGCTGAGGGGGCGGGGGAGCGGGCTGCGATGGGACGCCTTCGGCCGGGGGCGTCCGGGAGCGGGGGCCGCGATGGGCGGCATGCGGATGGGGGCGTCCAGGAGCGGGGCTGCGATGGGCGGCATGCGGACGGGGCGTTCGGGAGTGGTGGCTGGGGTGGGTGGCTTCGGCTGAGGGTGCGCGGGAGTGACGACGGCGCCGGGTCCGCTTTCGGCCGAAGGCGGGCCCGAGTGCTGTCCGGGGCGGGTGATCTTCGGCTGGCGGTGCCGGCGTACCGGCTGCGGCGGGCGGCCTTCGGCCGAGGGCGCGCGAGTATCGACGGCGTCGGGGCCGCCTTCGGGCGGGGGCGTGCGGGAGCGGGGCTGCGATGGGCGGCATGCGGACGGGGGCATGCTGGAGTGCTGGATGTGGCGGACCACCCTTCGACCGGGGTGCGCGAGTACCGGCTGTGGCGGGCTGCCTTCGGCCGGCGGTGGCCTGGGGCACGGCTGTCCGGGGCGGGTCGTCTTCGGCTGGCGGTGCCGGCGTACCGGCTGCGGCGGACCAACTGCGACCGAGGGTGCGCGCGCGAGTAATGACGGCGCGGGGGCTGCCTTCGGCTGACGGCGTGCTGGTGGAGCACCGGCCTGGGCGGGCCGCCTTCGGCCGGGGCGCGGGGGTGCCGGCCGCGGCGGGCCACCCTCCGCTGACGGCGAAGGCGTACCGACCGCCGTCGGTACGCCTTCGGATGATGCCGTGCCCGGGATCCGGCTACGCCGTGCCCGGGATCCGGCTACGCCGTGCCCGGGATCCGGCTACGCCGTGCCCGGGATCCGGCTACGCCGTGCCCGGGATCCGGCTACGCCGTGC
>NZ_JBEPBM010000007.1:197677-293646 GCF_040299205.1 Streptomyces sp. NPDC000983
CCCGGGATCCGGCTACGGCGGGCCCCCTCGCCCGACGGCGCAGGTGGCCCGCCGTTTCGGCGTCAGCGGTCGTTGCTCGCGCCGCGTCGGCGCAGGCCGAAGAAGACGGCGCCGCCACCGATGGCGACCAGCGCGACCGCGATGCCCGCGATCAGCGGGGTGTTGGAGTCGGCGCCGGTCTCGGCGAGGTTCGACTCACCGGCCGGGGAAGGGGCGTTGCTGGAGGTGTCCGCGGGGGCGGTGCTGTCGCCCTCGGAGGGCGTCGCGGCCGGGGTCTCCTCGGCCGGGGTGGAGGCGTCGTCCGACGGGGTCGCGCTCGGGGTGGCGCTGTCCGACGGGGCCGGGGTGTCGTCCTTCTTGCACGCGGTGGACGGGGTCGTGAGGTTCGGCTTGATGTCCTCGTCGACCTGGTTGCCGGCCTTGACGTGGATGCGGTACTCCGCGTCCGGCTTCCAGTCCTCGGCGAAGGTGATGGTGACGCCCTCGCGCGAGCCCTCCACGACCTGCTCGCCGACCTTCTTCAGGTCGGCGCCGTTGTTCTGCAGGTAGACGGTGACCGTGGCCGGGACACCGGTCGGGTCCACGTCGGTGACGGTGATGACACCGTTGTCGCCGTCGCACTTGGCCTCGGCGGAGAACTCGTTGATGTTGCACGCGAACGCGTTGCCGCCGACACCGAGCACGAGAGCGGCCGAGGCGGAGGCGATACCGAGCGCGCGCACGGAGCGGGCGACGGCACGGCGGGATATGCGGGAGGCGGGGGAGGCTGACAGGACTGGCACGTTGGTCCTTCACTTGGTGCGCGTATGCGGGGGGTTGAAGGAGCGGTGACGCACACGCATCTCCACTCCCGGGAGGCTCACAGGTTTATAAGTGCTGCGTAAGTAGTGTCAACGCATATGCAGACCCTGGGCCTTGGCTTTGCCCTCTTATTAATCCCCGAGACGTTTCAACGCCTCCGGAACCTCCTCGATCCGGTCGACCAGGGCGATTCGGGACTCCATCGACCGTTCCCGCGCGAGCGACTTCAGCAGCGGCCAGGCCGGCAGGCGCTCCGTCCAGTGCGCCCGGTCCACCAGCACCATGGGTGTGGGCTCGCCCCGGGACCCGTAGTAGTTGGGCGTGGCGTTGTCGAAGATCTCCTGCACGGTGCCGGCGGCGCCCGGCAGGAAGACCACGCCGGCGTTCGCGCGGGCCAGCAGGCCGTCCTCGCGGGTGGCGTTGGCGAAGTACTTGGCGATGTGCGAGGCGAAGGCGTTCGGCGGCTCGTGCCCGTAGAACCAGGTGGGGATGCCGACCGAGTCGCCGCCGCCGGGCCAGCGGTCGCGCACCTCGAAGGAGGCGGTCGCCCAGGAGGTGATCGACGGGGTGAACCCGGGTTCCTTGGCGAGGAGTCGGAGGGCCTCGCCGAGCATCGCGTCGTCGAGCGGAGCGGCGTACGCGCCGAGGTTCGCCGCCTCCATGGCGCCGGGTCCGCCGCCGGTGGCGACGGTGTACCCGTCCCGCGCCAGCTCCCGTCCGAGACGGGCGGCGCCCGCGAACGCGTCGGTGCCGCGGGCCATGGCGTGACCGCCCATGACGCCCACCACCCGCGCGCCGCGCAGGAGTTCGTCGAGCGCGTCGGAGACGGCGTCGTCGTGGACGGAGCGGAGCATCGAGCCGAGGATGTCGCCGTCCGCCTTGGTCCGCTGGAACCAGGCGTAGGTGAGGGCGTCGGGCGTCCGCTCGTAGCCCGCCCGCAGTCCGGTGAAGAGTTCGTCCGGGGTGTAGAGCAGGCCCCGGTACGGGTCGAAGGGGAGGTCGGGTACCGGCGGGAAGACCATCGCGCCGTCCGCGCGGACCTTCGCCTCCGCGTTCTCGCGCATCGGGCAGCCGAGGAAGACGGCGCCCGTCGTGTCCGTGGCGAGCAACTCACGTGTGCGGTCCGTCAGATCGACGGCCTGGACACGGAATCCGGCGAGGGTGCCACGCGCCGAGACGGTGGCGTCGAACTCCTGGAGCGTTTCTATCTCACGGTCGTCGTGGTGGGCCGCATGGGCGGGCATCGTCTGCACCCGCCCATGCTAGAACCGCACCCGACAAGGCAGTTGGTCAGCCCTCGACGGCGGCCGGGTCCATCCACACGACCTCCCAGCCGTGGCCGTCGATGTCCTCGAAGCCGCGGCCGTACATGAAGCCCATGTCCTGGACCCGCTCCGAGGCGGTGCCGCCGGCGGCGACGGCCTTCTCGACCAGCTCGTCGACCTTCTCGCGGCTCTCCGCGCTCAGACAGAGCAGCACCTCGCTGGTCTTGGTGGCGTCCGCGATCTCCTTGTCGGTGAACGTG
Source organism: Streptomyces sp. NPDC000983 (assembly GCF_040299205.1). Classification (NCBI taxonomy): domain Bacteria; kingdom Bacillati; phylum Actinomycetota; class Actinomycetes; order Kitasatosporales; family Streptomycetaceae; genus Streptomyces; species Streptomyces sp. NPDC000983. Next base: position 200,004 of record NZ_JBEPBM010000007.1, read on the forward strand.
GAGTAGAAGGGCTTGGTGAGGAGCATCGCCACGATGGTGTCGCTGATCACGACGCTCGCCGCGTTGTCGTCGCTGAACTGGGCGTTGAGCGAGTAGCCCAGGTCGGTGAAGAACTTCTTCGAGGCGTCGAGGTCGGCCACGGGCAGGTTCACGAAGATCATCTGCTGGTACATCGGGGTTTCTCCCATCGGTGTCGGTCGGTTCGCAGGGGTAGACGGGGGACCCCGGCGGAACTCATCGGCGTTCGGAGATCTTTTTTCCGAGGATTCCGCGGACCGCCTCAGCGGGCCAGCGGCAGCGCCGCCAGCTCGGCCACGATCAGCGTCAGCGGCCCGAACACGGCCAGCAGGGCGCCCGCGCGCAGGGCGGCGGCGCCGCGCAGCACGGTGGGCGGGGCGCCCAGGCGGAGCAGGGCGGCCGTGGTGTCGGCGCGGGCCTGGCGGGCCTCGACGGCCGCGGTGAGCAGGGTGGCGACGGCACAGCAGGTGACGACCGTGGCGCCGAGGACGGTCAGCGGGCCGAGGGCACGGCCGGAGCCGGACGGGTCGTTGAGCACGGCCATGGCGTACCCGGCCGAGGCCACCGCGCAGACGATGCCGAGCGGGCGGCCGATCCGGACGGCCTCCTGCATCAGGATCCGCCCGGCCAGCAGCCGCAGCGCGCCCGGGCGGACGGACTGCAGCAGTCGGCCGCACAGGTGGGTCAGGCCGGGACCGGCGAGGGCCAGGCCGACGGCGGTGAGCGCCCAGCCGACGAGGACGGCGGCGGGGCCGGTGGGCAGCCCGCTGGGCATGGCGGCGGCACGCGTACCGACGGTGCTCGCGTACGCCTCCACGGCCAGCCCGGCGGCGAGGACGGCGACACCCCAGGGCAGGCCGGTGGGGGTGGCCGTGAGCGCAGGGCCGTCGTCCGCGGCGGACGAGGTGGACACGGTGGGCGCGGCGGACGGGGCGGAGCCCGGGTCCGCCTGGGCCGGCTCGTCGCCCGGACGCGGGAAGCCGTACGGGGAGCCGTACGAGGAGCCGTCGCCCTCGGACACACGGTCCGCGAGGGCGGGACCGCCGGCCGGAGCCGGAGCCGGAGCCGGGCCCCGGCCCGCGCCCCGCGACCCGAAGCGGCCGTACGCGCCGAACGTCTCCCGCGTCCCCGGCCCGCGGCCGGGCGCGAAGCGGCCGAGGTGCCGGGCGCCCGCCGCCCTGGCCTGCCGGGCCTCGCGGGGCCGGGTGACCAGGGCCACCGACGCCGAGGCCGCCGCCGGGACCAGGGCCAGCAGGGTCAGCGCCGCGGGCAGCGGCAGCGGCTGCGACGCGGCCAGGAACTCCTCGGCCGTCCCGTCGAACGGCATGCCCGTCAGGTCTCCGCGCAGGTGGAGGAAGAACAGCAGCGCCAGCATCGACCCGAGCAGCGTCGACAGCGCCGTGGTGGCGGCCGACACGGCCATCAGGCGCAGCGGGCCCAGTCCGATCGCTGCGAGCCCCGGGCGGGGCCGGGTGCCCGGGTCGGTGCGGGCCACCGCGACGGCGAAGTGCACCGTCGCGGCCAGCGGCGCCGCGCACCAGACCAGGCGCAGCACGGACGAGCCCGGGGAGTCGCCGTGGGTCATGGCGTGGCCCAGGGCGCACAGCAGCAGGAATCCGGTGCCCGCCGAGGCCGCCGCCACCAGCAGGCGGCGCAGCTGTACGGCGGGACCGGAGCGGCGGGTCAGACGGAGAGCGAGCACGCCGCCCGGCCTTCCGCCTCGGCCATCGGCGGCAGGTGGACCGTGTGCACGCGCCGCCCGTCCAGCAGCGCCACCGTGCGGTCCGCGAGCGCCGCGGTCTCCGTGTCGTGGGTGGCGAGGACGACGGTGATGCCGTGCGAGCGGGCCGCCGTGGTGAGCGTGCGCAGCACATGCGCGCGGTCGGCGCGGTGCAGCGGCGCGGTGGGTTCGTCGGCGAACAGCACCGTCGGGGCCGGGGCCAGCGCGCGGGCGATGCAGACGCGCTGGCGCTGCGCCTGGGTCAGCTCACGGGGCCGCCTGCGGGCGCACTCGCCGATGTCGAGGCGCTCCAGCCACTCCAGCGCCGCCGTCTTGGCGCGCCGCCGGCCGGTGCCGCGGAGCATGAGGGGCAGCGCGGCGTTCTCCCAGACGTCCAGCTCGGGGACCAGCGTCGGCTCGGGGTCGATCCAGCCGAAGCGGTCCCGGCGCAGCCGTTCACGGCCGACGGGGCCCAGGGTGTGCACGGGCGCGCTGTTGAACCAGACCTCACCGCGCTGCGCGGGCAGCTGGCCGGACAGACACCGCAGGAGCGTGGTCTTGCCGCTGCCGCGCGGGCCGCTGACGGCGAGGATCTCGCCCTCGCGTACGCCGAGCGAGACACCGCCGAGCGCGGGCGAGCCGTCGGGGTGGGTGAAGTGCAGGGCTCGGGCCCAGAGCACATCGTTGTCGGGCGGGGCCTCCATGCGCGTACACCTCGTTCTGATCCGTTTTCCCTGCCGTGATCCCCCGTGCGGGGGAACGAAGACAGGGCCGATCGGTCACTCGGCACGCTAGGCAGTCCGTGCGGAAGGGCCGGACAGCACGCGGCCCCGGGCCGCCGTTTCTCACTCGAACGGACGGCACCGGGGCCGGTGTTGATCATGCAGAACTACGATCGCTCCGGACGGTCAGAGCTTCGTCCACGCCTCCGTCAGCGTCGCCCGCAGGATCTGCTCGATCTCGTCGAAGGTCTCCTGGTTGGAGATCAGCGGCGGGGCGAGCTGGATGACCGGGTCGCCGCGGTCGTCGGCACGGCAGTACAGGCCGTTGTCGAAGAGGGCCTTCGACAGGAAGCCGTACAGGACGCGCTCGGTCTCCTCCTCGTTGAAGGACTCCTTGGTGGCCTTGTCCTTCACCAGTTCGATGCCGTAGAAGAAGCCGTTGCCGCGGACGTCGCCGACGATCGGCAGGTCGTGCAGCTTCTCCAGGGTGGCGCGGAAGGCGCCCTCGTTGTCGAGGACGTGCTGGTTGAGGCCCTCGCGCTCGAACAGGTCGAGGTTGGCGAGGCCGACCGCGGCGGAGACCGGGTGGCCGCCGAAGGTGTAGCCGTGCAGGAAGGTGTTGTCGCCCTTGTAGAACGGCTCGGCCAGGCGGTCGGAGACGATGCAGGCGCCGATCGGGGAGTAGCCCGAGGTCATGCCCTTGGCGCAGGTGATCATGTCCGGGACGTAGCCGAACTTGTCGCAGGCGAACGTCGTGCCGAGGCGGCCGAAGGCGCAGATGACCTCGTCGGAGACGAGCAGCACGTCGTACTGGTCGCAGATCTCACGGACCCGCTGGAAGTAGCCGGGCGGGGGCGGGAAGCAGCCGCCCGCGTTCTGCACGGGCTCCAGGAAGACCGCGGCGACGGTGTCCGGGCCCTCGAAGAGGATCTGCTGCTCGATCTGGTCGGCGGCCCAGCGGCCGAAGGCCTCGGGGTCGTCGCCGAAGAGCGGGGCGCGGTAGATGTTGGTGTTCGGGACCTTGTGCGCACCCGGCACCAGCGGCTCGAAGGGGGCCTTCAGGGCCGGCAGGCCGGTGATGGACAGGGCGCCCTGCGGGGTGCCGTGGTAGGCGACCGCGCGGGAGATGACCTTGTACTTGGTGGGCTTGCCGGTCAGCTTGAAGTACTGCTTGGCGAGCTTCCAGGCGGTCTCGACGGCCTCGCCGCCACCGGTGGTGAAGAAGACCTTGTTGAGGTCGCCCGGGGCCTCGTGGGCCAGCCGCTCGGCCAGCTCGACGGCCTTGGGGTGGGCGTAGGACCAGACGGGGAAGAAGGCCAGCTCCTGCGCCTGCTTGGAGGCGGTCTCGGCGAGCTCGGTGCGGCCGTGGCCGGCCTGGACCACGAACAGGCCCGCGAGACCGTCGAGGTACCGCCTGCCCTTGTCGTCGTAGATGTAGGTGCCCTCGCCCCGGACGATGGTCGGAACGGGCGACTTCTCGTACGAGGACATGCGGGTGAAGTGCATCCACAGGTGGTCGTACGCGGTCTGGCTGAGGTCCTTGGAGCTCACGGTTATCGGGTCCTCACGGCTATCGGGTTCCCCACATGTAGGTCTGCTTCTTGAGCTTCAGATAAACGAAGCTCTCGGTGGAGCGCACTCCGGGGATGGCGCGGATACGTCGGTTGATGACTTCCAGCAGGTGGTCGTCGTCCTCGCAGACGATCTCCACCATCAGGTCGAAGGACCCGGCGGTCATCACCACGTACTCGCACTCGGACATCGAGGTCAGCGCGTCGGCGACCGACTCCACGTCGCCCTCCACATGGATGCCGACCATCGCCTGGCGCCGGAAACCCACGGTGAGCGGGTCCGTGACGGCGACGATCTGCATCACGCCCTGGTCGAGCAGCTTCTGGACGCGCTGGCGCACGGCCGCCTCGGACAGGCCCACGGCCTTGCCTATGGCGGCGTAGGGACGGCGGCCGTCCTCCTGGAGCTGTTCGATGATGGCGAGGGAGACGGAATCCAGGTGCGGCGAGCTGCCGTTTCTGGATTCGCGGGGGGACTCGCGGGAGTCCCTGAGGTCTGCGCTTCGACTGGCCACGGCCTCACTGTGCACGAGGTCTCGACGGTTTCGCAAGGGCCCGGCGATGAAATTCGTTGTTTACGTGGGCGACTCCTGCGGATTTCGCAGTTCTGGCGGGATCGGGGGTGTTGAAAACGTCGGGACGCCGATTAGGGTGGGTGTCTCAGCAATCGGACAGTGCAACCTGACAGGAGGCCGGCAGTGAGCACCGAGCTGCGTCGTCTGCGCAACTACATCAACGGTGAGTTCCGGGACGCCGCCGATGGACGGACCACCGAGGTGGTCAACCCCGCGACGGGCGAGGCGTACGCGACCGCGCCGCTGTCCGGGCAGGCGGACATCGACGCCGCCATGGAGGCCGCCGCCCTCGCCTTCCCCGCCTGGCGCGACGCCACCCCCGCCGAGCGCCAGAAGGCCCTCCTGAAGATCGCCGACGCCTTCGAGGAGCGGGCCGAGGAGCTGATCGCGGCCGAGGTGGAGAACACCGGCAAGCCGATCGGTCTGACCCGGACCGAGGAGATCCCGCCGATGGTGGACCAGATCCGGTTCTTCGCCGGTGCGGCCCGCATGCTGGAGGGCCGCTCGGCCGGCGAGTACATGGAGGGCATGACCTCCATCGTCCGCCGCGAGCCGGTCGGCGTCTGCGCGCAGGTCGCGCCGTGGAACTACCCGATGATGATGGCCGTGTGGAAGTTCGCCCCGGCCATCGCCGCGGGCAACACGGTCGTGCTGAAGCCCTCGGACACCACCCCGGCCTCCACCGTGCTGATGGCCGAGATCATCGGCTCGATCCTGCCCAAGGGCGTCTTCAACGTCGTCACCGGCGACCGTGACACCGGCCGCCTCATGGTCGAGCACCCGACCCCGGCGATGGCCTCCATCACCGGTTCGGTCCGCGCGGGCATGTCGGTCGCGGAGTCCGCGTCCAAGGACCTCAAGCGGGTCCACCTGGAGCTGGGCGGCAAGGCGCCGGTCGTGGTCTTCGAGGACACCGACATCGCCAAGGCCGTCGAGGACATCTCCGTCGCGGGCTACTTCAACGCCGGCCAGGACTGTACGGCCGCCACCCGCGTCCTGGTCCAGGAGTCCATCCACGACGAGTTCGTGGCCGCCCTCGCCAAGGCCGCCGCCGAGACGAAGACGGGGCAGCCGGACGACGAGGACGTGCTCTTCGGCCCGCTGAACAACCCCAACCAGCTCAAGCAGGTCTCCGGGTTCATCGAGCGGCTGCCCGCGCACGCCAAGGTCGAGGCCGGCGGCCAGCGGGTCGGCGACAAGGGCTACTTCTACGCCCCGACCGTCGTCTCCGGCCTGAAGCAGGACGACGAGATCATCCAGAACGAGGTCTTCGGCCCGGTCATCACCGTCCAGTCCTTCTCGGACGAGGCGCAGGCCGTCGAGTGGGCCAACGGCGTCGACTACGCCCTCGCCTCCTCGGTGTGGACCAAGGACCACGCGCGCGCGATGCGGATGTCGAAGACGCTGGACTTCGGCTGCGTCTGGATCAACACCCACATCCCGCTGGTCGCCGAGATGCCGCACGGCGGCTTCAAGAAGTCCGGCTACGGCAAGGACCTCTCCGGCTACGGCTTCGACGACTACACGCGCATCAAGCACGTCATGACGTCCCTGGACGGCTGACCCTCCCCGCACCGGGCCGCGGGTGCCGGACACCGAGTCGTCATCGACAAGGTGTCCGGCACCCGCGGTTTCGTTTGACGAGCCGTCCATTGTCCGGCCCGGCCGGCGGGCGCCATGCTGCGGGAATGCTCCCCTCGACGCGCACCCCGCGGCTGTCCCGCCGTTCCCTGCTGCTGGCCCTCGGCGGCGGCGCGCTCGCCGGCTGCGGGGTGCCCGCCGCCTACGTCGACCCCGGCGACCGCGCCGGAGCCGACCTGTCCGCCACCGAACGACGGCTCACCTGGGCCAACTGGCCGCTCTACATCGACGTCGACGACGAGGACGCGACCAGGCGGCCCACGCTGGACGGCTTCGAGCGGCGGACCGGCATCGCGGTGGAGTACGTCGAGGAGATCAACGACAACGACGAGTTCTTCGGGAAGATCAGCCCCGCCCTGATGAACCGTCAGCGCACCGACCGCGACCTCGTCGTCGTCAGCGACTGGATGTGCGCGCGGTTCGTACGGCTGGGCTGGGTGCAGGAGATGGACCGCTCCCGGCAGCCCAACGTCACCGAGTACCTCGACCCGCTGCTGCGTTCGCCCGCCTTCGACCCCGGCCGCAGGTCCGCGGTGCCGTGGCAGTCGGGGATCACCGGCATCGCCTACAACCGCCGCCGGGTGGGCCGCGAGATCCGGCGGGTGTCGGAGCTGTGGGCGGACGACCTGAAGGGGCGCGTCACCCTGCTCTCCGGTCTCGACGAGGCGTTCGCGCTGCTGATGCAGGGCAACGGCGTCGACATCACGCGGTGGACCGCCGACGACTTCCGCACGGTGTGCGAACAGGTCCGGCGGAAGGTGGACAGCGGTCACATCCGCCGCTTCACCGGCAACGACTACATCAAGGACCTCTCCAGCGGCGACGTACTGGCCTGCCAGGCGTACTCCGGCGACGTCATCCAACTCCAGGCGGACGACCCGGACATCGAGTTCGTCGTGCCCGAGGAGGGCGCCGAACTCTGGTCGGAGTCGCTGATGATCCCCAACCTCGCCCGCCACAAGACCAACGCCGAGCGGCTGATCGACTACTACTACGAGCCCGAGGTCGCCGCGGAACTCGCCGCCTGGGTGAACTACGTCTGCCCGGTCCCCGCCGCCCGGGACGTCCTCGCCGGGTCCAAGGACGAGGAGACCGCGGCCCTCGCCGAGGACCCCCTGATCTTCCCCGACGCGGCGATGCGCGAACGGCTCGCCGTCGCCCGGGACATCACCGCCGGGGAGCGGGTCGACTTCGGCAAGGAGTGGAACGCGATCGTGGGCCTGTAGGGCCTGTAGGGCCTGTAGGGCCTGTGGTGCCGGTAGGGCCTGGCGGTACTTTGCCTGTTCTTTACAACCCGGTCGGCCTCTGCCTCGTCTCTCCGCCCGACCACTCACGCGGTACGCCCGGCCACCGTCCGGGAACCGGTGCCGCGCGGACGAAGGAGAGCGATTCATGCGCCGAACGACCATCGGTGTCCTGGCACTGACGTGCACCGCCGTACTGGCATCCGCCGGACCGGCCCTCGCGGACGGGGGTACCGCGACCCCGAGCCCCGTCTCCACCGGCGCGCCCACCGAGCGGCCCGGGGACTCGCCCGCCGAGGCCCCCAGCCCGGTGCCCAGCACCGAGCCGACCCGGGCGCCCGCCGAGGACCAGGTGTCCGCCGTACCGAGCGGCGCCCCCGACACCGGCGTGACCGCCGGCTCGGACGGGTCGGACGCCGGGCTGATCGGCGGGGGAGCGGCCGTCGTCCTGGGCGGCGGGGCCCTGTTCCTCGTACGGCGCCGGCGGGCGACCGGCGCATGAGCCCGCTCTCCAGGCGCGCCCTCGGTGCCCTGGCGCTCGCGGCCCCGCTGGCGGCGTGCGCCCCCGGCGGGTCCGCCGCGGCCGGGGGCGCAGGCTCCGCGGATTCCTCGGCGCCGAGCGCGCGGGGCACCGTACGGCCCGCCCCGCCCGGCCCCGCGGACCCGGTCCGGCTGCGGATCCCGGCGATCGGGGTCGACACCCCGCTGATCAGGCTGGGGCTGGCCCCGGACGGCACCGTGCGGGTGCCCCCGGTCACGGCGGACGACCGCGCCGGCTGGTACGAGCACTCGCCGGCGCCCGGCCGGCCCGGCCCGTCGGTGATCCTCGGCCATGTCACGGTCGGCGCCTACGGGGACGGGGTGTTCCGGCGCCTGGGCGAACTGCGCCCCGGCGACCGGATCGCGGCGCGCCTGGAGAACGGCACGACCCCCGAGTTCACGGTGACCCGGCTCAGGACGGTGGCCAAGTCCCGCTTCCCCACACAGGAGGTCTACGGGAACGTGGACCGGCCGGAACTGCGTCTCATCACCTGCGGAGGGCCGCGCGGCGGCGACGGGTACCGCGACAACGTCATCGTCTTCGCCGCCCTGGCGTCCGGCACCTCGGGAGAACGTTGAAACGGTCCGGCTCGCGCGACAGGGCCGCCTCGGAGCTCTTCGCCGCCGTCTATCCACGCCTCGCCGGCTGGTGCCGCCGACTGGTCGACGACGACGAGACGGCCCACGAGATCGCGTCCGAGGCGTTCACCCGGCTGTGGGCGCGCTGGACGGCGGTGGCCGAACCGCGCGGCTTCCTCTACGTCACCGCCGCCAACCTCGTGCGCGACCACTGGCGCAAGTGCGAACGCGAGCGCAGGGCGGTGCGCCGGGCCGGCGACGAGATGGCCGTCGGTCCGCGCAACGAGCAGGCGGACCCCTCGGTCCGCCTGCTCGTGCAGTCCCTGCCCGAGCGGCTGCGCGTACCGATCCTGCTGCACTATTACGCCGACATGCCCATCCGGGAGGTGGCCGCGCTGACCGACCGCAAGGAGGGGACCGTCAAGGCGGACCTCCACGCGGCCCGCGAACTGCTCCGCGCCCACCTGAGGAGAAGCGTTGATCAGACACTCTGACGAGGGCCCGGACCTCGACCCGGACGACCCGCTCACCCTCCTGCTGCGGCCCCCCGCCGAGTACCTCGGCCCGCCGCCCGGCCGCTTCGGCGCCGTCCGCCGGGCCGCGTCCCGCCGCCGGAGGCTCAGGGCGGCCGTGGGAGCCGCCGTGACCTGCGGTGCCGTGGCCCTCGCGGTCCTGCCGTCGGTCCTGTCGGGGACCAGCGCCCCGGCGCGCCCGGCCGATCCCCTCGCCCCGCCCCCGGTGACCGCACCCGCGACCGGTCCCTCCGAGGCCCCCACCCCGGCGCCGGCCGCCCCGTCCGACGCCCCCTCCACCTCGCCCACCGCCTCCCCGACGCCCGAGCCGTCGACCGCGCGCCCCGGCGACGATGCCACCCGGACGTCCCCGCCGGCCGCGAACACCCGCCCGGCCGACGTCCCTTCGGAGCCGACCACGGCCGTCCCGTCCGTCGGACCGTCCACGAGGGAGAGGTGATCCACCCCACGCCGGAACACTTTTGAACACGTTCAACTTCGGGCGTACGCTGCCGTCATGAGCGACAGAGCCGCCCTGCTGAAGGGCATTCGCGTCTGGTTGGTGTTCTTCGTCGTCTGTCTGGTGCTCAGCGGCGCCACCGCCTTCCCCCTCGTCCACGAACTGCGCTGGACCGAGGAGCTGTTGAGGTCCCTCTCGGTGCCCGAGCACCTGCCGGCGCTCATGGAGTGGATCGAGCGGGTGCGCCGGGGCCTCGACACCGCCGACGCCGAGTACCCCTTCCTGCTGTACGGCACGGACTGGCTGGCCTTCGCCCATCTCGTCATCGCCGTCGCCTTCTACGGGCCCTACCGCGACCCGGTCCGCAACATCTGGATCGTCGAGTGGGGCATGATCGCCTGCGCCGGCGTCATACCGCTCGCCCTGATCTGCGGACCGGTCCGCGGCATCCCCTTCTGGTGGAGCGTGATCGACATGGCCTTCGGGGTGTTCGGAGTGATCCCGCTGTACGTCGTACGGCGCCGGATCAAGCGGCTGGAGGCGCTGACCGGCGTCACCGAGGTGCCCGCCGCCCCCAACGCCCCCGCCGCCGTCAGCGGTTGAACGCGGGGAACGCGAACCGCTGCACGATCGGCAGGCCCTCGCCCTTGGCGTCCGTGGAGTTGACGGAGTACACCACGGTCCGGGAGAGGTCCCGGGTCGCCGCGACCACGGTGTGATAGCCGGGGCGGGAGCCGGTCTTGCCCCAGATCACCCTGCCGTTGAGCTCGAAGCGCTCCAGACCCGCGCCCATCGTGGCGCCCGGCACGTCCGGCACGGTGAACATCTCCCGCAGCTGCGGCTCGGGCACCGCACGGCCGCTGAACAGGCCCACCAGCAGCCGCTCCAGGTCCGCCGTGGTCGAGATCATGTCTCCGGCGGCGAAACGGTCGGTCATGTTCCACTCGGTGACGTCCGTCAACTCGCCGCCGATCCAGTCGTATCCGCGGTTGTGCGGGCCGTGGATCCGCGGGTCCCCGCCCTGGGGGAAGGAGCTGTGCCGCATGCCCAGCGGCCGGAACACCCGCACCTGCGCCTGGTGCGCGAAGGAGTCGCCGGTCACCTTCTCGATCAGCAGACCGAGCACGGTGTAGTGGATGTTGCCGTACCGCTGCCGCTCGCCGGGGCCGTACGAGGGGTCGGGGCCCTTGGCGACGGACGCGGCGACCACCTCGGCCGGGGTGAGGGTCTCGAAGCGGTGCTCGTACCCGGCCTCGACGGAGTCGCCGAGCGAGGCGCCGGGCTGGAGGTTGCTGGTGAAGTTCAGCAACTGCCGTACGGTGATGGGCTCGAAGTCGTCGGTCAGCAGGCCGGGGAGGTACTCCTGGACCGTGCCGTCGAGCGAGATCCGGCCCTCGGCGGCCAGGTTCAGGGCGACCGCCGCCGTCACCAGCTTGGTCGTCGAACCCGCCCGGAAGCGGGCGTTCTTCAGGGCCGGGGCGCCGGACCGGAGGTCCCGCACACCGGCCACGCCGTGCCAGCTGCCGTCGCCGCCCACCCGGACCTGCGCGGCGGTCGCGGTGTCGTCGGGCAGCCCGGCCAGCGCCGCGCGCAGCGCCTCGACGTCGGGTCCGGCCGTGGTGGTGGCCGTGACGGCCGGGGCCGGCGCGGCGGAGGCGGGCGCGGCCAGCGGGACGGCGGCCAGCGCGAGGGCCAGGGAGGCGGTCAGGGCGTAGCCGTGGGTGCGTCGCATCGGTGCTCCAGGGATCGACGATGTGTCGTGATCATCCTGCGAGCGCGGCCCCCCGCACCGGATCGTCGGTGAGGAGGGCCGTCGGCCCTGGCGTCTCCCCCAGCAACACCCCTGATTCCTGCGGGTGTTGTAGGGGATCGCACCTACGGGCGCGGAGCGGGACGCCGGTCGGGGCGCAGCGCCGGGCGCCGACGGGCGCTTCGGTCGGGGCGGGTGAGCGCGTGGAGCGTGTCGATGCGGTTGGTGGTGATGGAGTCGACGCCCAGCGCGATCAGCCGGCGCATCGACCGGCGGGTGTCGGGCGTCCACACCGACAGCAGGTGTCCGCCCGCGTGGACGCGCTCGGCGAGCGCCCGGTCCACCAGGCCGAAGCGGTAGTTGAGCCACCGCGGCCGGACCGCGTCGAGCAGCGCGGGCCGGGGCGGCGCGAGCGTCGTCCAGGTCAGCGCGATCTCCGCGTCCGGGTCGGCGGCGCGCACCGAGAGCATGGCGCGGGCGCCAGCGCAGTAGTACACGCGGTCGGCCGCGCCCGACTCCCGGACCACGTCCACGATCCGGCGCGCGGTGCGCACGTCCGGTTCGCCGGGCAGGTCGAGCATCAGCCGGTGACCGGCGGTGGCCGCCAGCGCCTCGGCCAGCGTCGGCACCCCGCCGTCGGTGCGGTCCCGCACCTCGTCCGCCGACAGCGAGCGCAGGGGCCGGTCCAGCCCCCACAGCCGCTTCAGCGTCCCGTCGTGCAGCAGGACGGGCACGCCGTCCCGGGTCAGCCGTACGTCGGTCTCCACCGCGTCGGCGCCCCTCAGCAGCGCCGAACGCAGCGAGTCGAGCGTGTTCTCGCGGAACAGGTACGGATTGCCGCGGTGGGCCACGGCGGTCACGGTGTCGGTCATCGGCGCGCGGTCAGGAGGCCGGCCGGGCGGCGGTGTACGCGTCGATCTCGGCCCCGAGCCGGGCCTTGCCGGGCTCGTCCAGGAACGACGCCTCGACCGCATTGTGCGCGAGGCGGGCCAGGCCGGGCTCGTCCAGGGAGAGCAGCCGGGCGGCCACCGCGTACTCGGTGTTGAGGTCGGTGCCGAACATCGGCGGGTCGTCGGAGTTGATCGTCACCAGGACCCCGGCCCGGACGAACTCCTTCACCGGGTGCTCGTCGAGGGTGCGCACGGCCCGGGTGGCGATGTTGGAGGTGGGGCACACCTCCAGCGGGATCCGCCGCTCCGCGAGGTGCTCCAGCAGCTTGGGGTCCTGCGCGGAACTGGTGCCGTGGCCGATGCGCTCGGCGCCCAGATGGGTGAGCGCGTCCCAGACCGTCTCCGGGCCCGTGGTCTCGCCCGCGTGCGGCACGGAGCGCAGGCCCGCGGCGATGGCCCGGTCGAAGTACGGCTTGAACTGCGGCCGCGGTACGCCGATCTCGGGGCCGCCGAGGCCGAACGAGACCAGGCCCTCCGGGCGCAGCCGGTCGTCCGTGGCGAGCCGCACCGTCTCCTCGGCGGCCTCCAGGCCGGCCTCGCCGGGAATGTCGAAGCACCAGCGCAGCACGGTCCCGAACTCGGCCTCGGCCGCCTTGCGGGCGTCCTCGATGGCGTCCATGAAGCCCCGGGGGTCGATACCGCGGCGCGTGGAGGAGAACGGGGTGATGGTCAGCTCGGCGTACCGCACCTGCTGCCGGGCCAGGTCGCGGGCGACCTCGTAGGTCAGCAGCCGGACGTCCTCCGGGGTGCGGATCAGGTCCACCACCGACAGGTACACCTCGATGAAGTGCGCGAAGTCCGTGAAGGTGAAGTAGTCCGCCAGCGCCTCGGGGTCGGTGGGCACCCGGGAGTCGCGGTGGCGGGCGGCCAGCTCCGAGACGATGCGCGGGGAGGCGGAGCCGACGTGGTGCACATGGAGTTCGGCCTTGGGCAGGCCGGCGATGAAGGCGTGCAGGCCCTGCGGGGTGCCGGCGCCGGTGGTGGCGGTGCGGTCGGTCAAGGTTCCTCCCCGGAACGGCGCCGTTCGCCGGGGGCGGCGGGGCGCGGGTGATCGGCTGATCGGTGGCTCGGGATCATCGTAGGCCGGGGGCGGGGGGTGCGGGGGGTCGCCGTAGCATGGCGGGACGCGCGACGGAGGGGGCCCGCATGTCCGACGACACGCCGCAGAGTGGGCCGGGGGGTTCCTCGGCGGACTCCGGGGGGAATCCGTGGGCGCCGCCTGCGGACGCCTCGCCGGCGGTTCAGGGGTCGGAGGGGCCCGGGTACACCATGTGGTCGGTTCCTTCGGTTCCTTCGGCGCCCTCGGTGCATGACCAGCAGACGATGGCCTCCATGCCGGTGCCGCATGTGCCGCTGCCGCCGTACGGGCAGGGGGAGCCTGTGCCGCCGCCGCCCATCGCGCCCGACGGGCCCGGGCAGGTCGCCTATGGGCATCCCGGGCCCTACGGGGGTGTCGGGGCGTATGGGGCGCCGGGTGGTTATGGCTATCCGTGGGGTGGTGGGCAGCCGGTGCCCAGTAACGGGATGGGGATCACCTCGCTGGTGCTCGGGATCATCTCCGCCGCCGGGTTCTGTCTTTGGCCGGTGGCCATCGTGGTGGGGGTGCTTGCGGTGATCTTCGGGTTGATCGGGCGGGGGAAGGCTCGGCGGGGGGAGGCCACGAATGGGGGGCAGGCGTTGGCGGGGGCGATCTGTGGGGTGGCGGGGGTTGGGTTGGGGTTCTGCATGGTGGTGTTTCTGATCGCTACGAGGTAGCTCCGCGGGGTTGGCGGATCTTGGTGCGGCGCCGTTTGGGCTGGTCGCGCCGTTCCCCGCGCCCCTGTGGGGGTGGGCGGTTGTTTGTTGGGTGCGGCCTCGTTGTGGCTGGTCGCGCCGTTCCTCGCGCCCCTGTGGGGGTGGGTGGTTGGGCGGGGATTTTTGTGGTCAGGGAGTGAGGCGGGCTCTGGCTTCCATCAGGGCGAAGCCCAGGAGGTTGGGGCCCTTCCAGCGTTCCGGGTGCCAGGCTTCCTTGTCCTTCGTGGAGAGGCCGATGCCCCAGATCCTGTCCACCGGGCTCGCTTCCACCAGGACGCGGTGGCCCGTGCCCAGGAGGAACGTGCGCAGGTTCTCGTCCGAGGAGAACTTGTGGACGCTGCCCTCGACCACGATGTCGAACCGTTCGCGTGCCCAGACCGTCTCGTCGAAGCCGCGCACCAGGCGCCCCGCGTTCTTCGCCTCCGCGGGGTGCTCCGCCGCGAGGACCAGGCGCTCGGCCTCCGCGTCGCCGAACAGCCTCGCCTTGGCCGCCATCATCCAGTGCTCGGCGGTCGCGTACGCCACGCCGTCCACGGTGAACGGCGACGGCCACCACTGACTCAGACAGCTCGCCGTGACCCGCCCGTCATGAGCGGGCCGGTGCCCCCAGAAGTGCAGATACTTGATGTCCGCCCCTGCGCGGACCTCCCTGACCAGGGCGTCCCGAGAATCGATCTTTGCCATGCACGCGAGTCTGACAGGCACCACGGACACTCCGTCCTGGGTTTTTCGCGTTCACTCGACACCTGGTCGACAGATTCCGTCGCGTAACCAAAAGGCAACAACGGAATCACTTGTTGGAGTCGTATTGCTCTGTCAGGATCGGCACTCAAATCGAGCTGGAGCTACGCCACCCGACCCCGTGAACCGCGGGGCGAAGGCGGAGGAGAGCGACATGCACAACCCGGGCAACGCCACCCCGGAACGATTCCCCGCACACGAGCGCTTCGCGGCCGGTGCGCAGTACATCGCGGGCCGCCTCACCCGGGGCACCTCGGGCCGTACGCACGCGGTCGTGGACCCCGCCACCGGGGAGGAGGTCCTCACCTACGAGCTGGCCGGCACCGCCGACGTGGACGCCGCCGTCGCCGCCGCCCGCGCGGCCTTCCCCGCCTGGGCCGGCGCCACCCCGGGCGAGCGCTCCGACGCGCTGCACCGGCTGGCCGCCGTGCTCGCCGAGCGCGCCGAGGAATTCGCCCGCGCCGAGTCCCTGCAGTGCGGCAAGCCGCTGAAGCTGACCCGTGAGTTCGACGTGCCGGGCACCATCGACAACACCGCTTTCTTCGCGGGTGCCGCCCGGCATCTGCAGGGACAGTCGGCGGGGGAGTACTCCGGGGACCACACGTCCTACGTACGGCGTGAGCCGATCGGTGTCGTGGGGTCCATCGCGCCCTGGAACTATCCGCTCCAGATGGCCGCCTGGAAGATCCTCCCGGCGATCGCCGCGGGCAACACCATCGTGCTCAAGCCCGCCGAGCTGACCCCGCTGACCTCGCTGCTGTTCGCTGAGGCGTGCACCGCGGCCGGGCTCCCCGACGGTGTCGTCAACATCGTCACCGGGACGGGCAAGGAGGCCGGTGAGCGTCTCGTCGGCCACCCCGACGTCGCCATGACCTCCTTCACCGGGTCCACCGCGGTCGGCAGGCGGGTCGCCGAGATCGCCACCGCGACCGTCAAGCGGATCCACCTGGAGCTCGGCGGCAAGGCGCCCTTCCTCGTCTTCGACGACGCCGACCTGGACGCCGCCGTCAACGGCGCGGTCGCGGGGGCGCTCATCAACACCGGCCAGGACTGCACGGCCGCCACCCGCGCGTACGTGCAGCGGCCGCTGTACGAGGCGTTCGTGGAGCGGACCGCCGCCCTCATGGAGACCGTCCGGCTCGGCGACCCCTTCGCCGCCGGGACCGACCTCGGGCCGCTGATCTCCCACGTCCAGCGCGACCGGGTCGCCGCCTTCGTGGACCGGGCCCGCGGCTACGCCCGCGTGGTCACCGGCGGCGAGGCCCCCGAGGGCGACCTGGGCAAGGGCGCGTACTACCGGCCGACGCTGGTCGCCGACGCCGCCCAGGACAGCGAGATCGTCCAGTCCGAGATCTTCGGACCGGTCCTGGTGGTCCTGCCCTTCGACACCGACGACGAGGGCATCGCCCTCGCCAACGACACCCCGTACGGTCTGGCCGCCTCCGCGTGGAGCCGGGACGTGTACCGGACGGGCCGCGCCACCCGCGAGATCAAGGCGGGCTGCGTGTGGGTGAACGACCACATTCCGATCATCAGCGAGATGCCGCACGGCGGCTACAAGGCGTCCGGCTTCGGCAAGGACATGTCCGCCTACTCCTTCGAGGAGTACACGCAGGTCAAGCACGTCATGTTCGACAACACGGCGGTCGTCAGGAAGGACTGGCACCGCACGATCTTCGGGGACCGATAGCAGCCAGGCCGCTCGACCGGCGGCCGCCCACCCTCCGAAAGGGCACCAAGCGCATGGAGCAGTTCGAGCCCGACCGCCTTTCGCCGGCCCAAGTGGCCGCCATGCGGCGCAGCTTCCGCAACGGCAGGGCCTCGCTCAGCCGCCGTTCGCTGCTGCGCGGCTCCGCCGGCGGGGCGCTCGCGGTCGGCGGCCTGGGCGCGCTGAGCGCCTGCGGCATCCCGGCGGCGGGCAAGACCGAGGGCGGCCAGTCGGCCGACGACCACTCGGCGAAGGAGAAGAGCGTCAGCTTCTCCAACTGGACCGAGTACATGGACGTCGACGACAGCGGCAAGCGCCACCCCACCCTCGACCAGTTCGCCGAACGCACCGGCATCAAGGTCAAGTACACCGAGGACATCAACGACAACGTCGAGTTCTTCGGCAAGATCAAGCCCCAGCTGGCGGCCGGCCAGGACACCGGGCGCGACCTCATCTGCGTCACCGACTGGCTCGCCGCCCGGCTGATCCGGCTCGGCTGGGTGCAGAAACTCGACCCGTCCAACCTGCCCCACGCCTACGCCAACCTGTCCTCCCAGTTCCGCTCCCCGGACTGGGACCCGGGCCGCGCCTACTCCTACGTATGGCAGGGCATCTCCACCGTCATCGCCTACAACAAGAAGGCGCTGGACGGGGTCGAGGTGAAGACCCTCTCCGACCTGCTGGACAACCCCAAGCTCAAGGGCCGGGTCGGGTTCCTGTCGGAGATGCGCGACAGCATCGGCATGACCCTCCTCGACATGGGCAAGGACCCCGGCGACTTCACCACCGACGACTTCGACGCGGCCGTCGCCCGGATCCAGAAGGCCGTCGACAAGGGCCAGATCCGCCGCTTCACCGGCAACGACTACACCTCCGACCTGACCAGCGGCGACTTCGCCGCCTGTATCGCCTGGGCCGGTGACGTCGTGCAGCTCAAGGCGGACAGCCCCGACATCGACTTCCTGATGCCCGACAGCGGCTACATCACGTCGACGGACAACCTGATGGTGCCGAACAAGGCCCGGCACAAGACCAACGCGGAACGGCTCATCGACTTCTACTACGAGCCGAAGGCGGCCGCCGAACTGGCCGCGTACATCAACTACGTCTGCCCCGTCGACGGGGTCAAGGACGAACTGGCGAAGATCGACGAGGATGCGGCGAACAACCCGCTGATCATCCCCGACAAGGCCATGGCGGCGAAGTCCCGCGCCTTCCGCTCGCTGAGCTCGAAGGAAGAGACCGAATTCGAAACGAAGTTCGCGAAGCTGACGGGGGCGTGACCGACGTGACCACCCAGAACGACACCACCGGCGACGTCCGCCTCACCGGGATCAGCAAGACCTACGGCGGCTTCACCGCCGTACACCCGCTGGACCTCACCGTCCCCCAGGGCTCCTTCTTCGCCCTGCTCGGCGCCTCCGGCTGCGGCAAGACCACCACCCTGCGCATGATCGCCGGCCTGGAGGAGCCGACGTCCGGCACCGTCTTCCTCGGCGACCAGGACGTCACCGGGCTGCCGCCGTACAAGCGGCCGGTGAACACCGTCTTCCAGTCCTACGCGCTCTTCCCGCACCTCGACATCTTCGAGAACGTCGCCTTCGGTCTGCGCCGGCGCGGCATCAAGAGCGTGAAGAAGCAGGTCGAGGAGATGCTGGAGCTGGTCCAGCTCGGCGAGCAGGCCCGCAAGAAGCCGCACCAGCTCTCCGGCGGCCAGCAGCAGCGCGTCGCGGTCGCCCGCGCGCTGATCAACCACCCCAAGGTGCTGCTGCTCGACGAGCCGCTCGGCGCCCTCGACCTCAAGCTGCGCCGCCAGATGCAGCTGGAGCTCAAGCGCATCCAGACCGAGGTCGGCATCACCTTCGTGCACGTCACGCACGACCAGGAGGAGGCCATGACGATGGCCGACACGGTCGCCGTGATGAACGCGGGCCGCGTCGAGCAGCTCGGCGCCCCCGCCGACCTCTACGAGAACCCGCGGACGACGTTCGTCGCCAACTTCCTCGGCACCTCCAACCTCATCGAGGCCGAGGTCGACACCGGGAGCGGCGCGGAGATCGTGGTCAGGGCGGGCGGCGGCAAGCTCGTCCTGCCCCGGGCCCGCTGTACGGCCCCCGCCGAGACCGGCGGCAAGGTGCTGGTCGGTGTGCGCCCCGAGAAGATCTCCCTCACCCACGCCGACGACGCGGGCGAGATACCCGACGGCCGCAACCGCCTCACCGGCAAGATTGCCGACGCCTCGTTCATCGGCGTCTCCACGCAGTACGTCATCGACAGCCCCGTCTGCCCCGAACTCTCGGTCTACGCCCAGAACGTGGACCGCGACGCCCGGCTGGTGCCCGGGGCCGACGTCGTCCTGCACTGGTCCCCGGCCCACACCTTCGGACTGGACGCCGCCCAGGCCATCGACGCCGGCATCCAGGAAGAGGCGGTCTGATGGCGACGGTCACCGAGGCGCCGCCGGTGGCGCCGGCCCCCGAGAAGGCGAAGCCCCCGCGCAGGCGGGGCCGCTGGACCCCGTACCTCCTGCTGCTGCCCGGACTCGCCTGGCTGGTGGTGTTCTTCGCGCTGCCGATGGTCTACCAGGCGTCGACCTCGGTGCAGACCGGCTCGCTGGAGCAGGGCTACGAGGTCACCTGGCACTTCTCCACCTACTGGGACGCGCTGACCGAGTACTACCCGCAGTTCCTGCGGTCGGTGCTGTACGCCGGTTCCGCGACGATCCTGTGTCTGCTGCTGGGCTATCCGCTGGCGTACCTCATCGCCTTCCGGGCCGGCCGCTGGCGGAACCTGATCATGATCCTGGTGATCGCGCCGTTCTTCACCAGCTTCCTGATCCGCACCCTCGCCTGGAAGACGATCCTCGCGGACGGCGGCCCGGTGGTGGGCGCGCTGAACTCGCTGCACGTCCTGGACGTCACCAGCTGGCTCGGCATGACCGCGGGGGACCGGGTGCTGGCCACCCCGCTGGCCGTGGTCTGCGGTCTGACGTACAACTTCCTGCCGTTCATGATCCTGCCGCTCTACACCTCGCTGGAGCGGATCGACGGCCGGCTGCACGAGGCCGCGGGCGATCTCTACGCGCGGCCGGTCACGACCTTCCGGAAGGTCACCTTCCCGCTGTCGATGCCGGGTGTCGTCTCCGGCACGCTGCTCACCTTCATCCCTGCCGCCGGTGACTACGTCAACGCCGATCTGCTCGGTTCCACCGACACCCGCATGATCGGCAACGTCATCCAGTCGCAGTTCCTGAGAATTCTCGACTACCCGACGGCGGCGGCGCTCTCCTTCATCCTGATGTTCGCGATCCTCATCATGGTGTCGCTGTACATCCGTAAGTCCGGCACGGAGGATCTGGTTTAAATGGCCTTCGTCAACTGGCTCCGGCGCAATTTCGTCGTCATCGCGGGCCTTTTCACGCTCGGATACCTGCTGCTGCCGAACATCGTCGTGACGGTGTTCTCCTTCAACGAACCGAAGGGCCGCTTCAACTACGAGTGGCAGAAATTCTCCACCGACGCCTGGACCGACCCCTGCGGGGTCTCGGGGCTGTGCTCCTCGCTCACCCTCAGCCTCCAGATCGCCTTCTGGGCGACGCTCGGCGCCACCGCCCTCGGCACGATGATTGCCTTCGCCCTGGTCCGCTACCGGTTCCGGGCGCGCGGCGCGGTGAACTCGCTGATCTTCATGCCGATGGCCATGCCCGAGGTCGTGATGGCCGCCTCGCTGCTCACCCTCTTCCTCAACATGGGTGTCCAGCTGGGCTTCTGGACCATTCTCATCGCCCACATCATGTTCTGCCTCAGCTTCGTCGTGACGGCCGTCAAGGCACGCGTCATGTCGATGGACCCGAGGCTGGAGCAGGCCGCGCAGGACCTCTACGCCGGTCCCCTCCAGACCTTCCTCAGGGTCACCCTGCCGATCGCGGCACCCGGAATCGCCGCGGGCGCGCTGCTCGCCTTCGCGCTCTCCTTCGACGATTTCATCATCACCAATTTCAACGCGGGCTCCACCGTCACCTTCCCCATGTTCGTCTGGGGTTCGGCACAGCGCGGAACGCCCGTTCAGATCAATGTCATCGGTACCGGCATGTTCCTCATCGCCGTACTGTTCGTCCTGGCCTCCATGGTCATCAGCGGCCGACGCAACAAGCAAAAGGCGTAAAGCCAATGTAGGGAGTTGAAATCATGGCCCCTGGCGCCATGAGTCGTGGCAATCACTGGACAAAGGCACTTTCTGAAGCGCAGCCGGTTCCGTACTGGCTGGACGACCCCGGCAGGCCGCACCCCGCGCCCGCGCTCACCGGTCCCGAGAGCTGCGACCTGCTGGTCGTCGGCGGCGGGTACAGCGGACTGTGGACCGCGCTGCTGGCCAAGGAGCGCGACCCGCACCGGGACGTCGTCCTGCTGGAGGGCCGCGAGGTGGGCTGGGCCGCCTCGGGCCGCAACGGCGGCTTCTGCGCCGCCTCCCTCACCCACGGGCTGCCCAACGGGCTGACCCGCTGGCCCGACGAGATCCACAGGCTGGAGGAGCTGGGCGCCCGCAACCTCGACGAGATCGAGGCGGCGGTCGCCCGGCACGGCATCGACTGCGACTTCGAACGCACCGGCGAGATCGACGTCGCCACCGAGACCTACCAGGCGTGGGAACTGCGCGACTGGTACGAGGAGATGGAGCGCCGCGGCCTCGCCGAGGGTGTGGAGTTCCTGGACGCCGACGCGGTCCGCGCCCACGTCGACTCGCCGACCTTCCAGGCCGGCCTGTACGACCGCCGCGGGGTCGCCATGCTCAACCCCGCCAAGCTGGTCTGGGGCCTCAAGGCGGCCTGCGTCCGCCTCGGCGTCCGCGTGTACGAGCACACCCCCGCCCTCACCCTGAAGCCGTACGGCGCCGGAATGTCCGTCTCCACGCCCTACGGCGAGGTCCGCGCCCGCCGGGTCGCCCTCGGCACGAACATCTTCCCCAACCTGGTCAAGAGGGTCCGCGCCTACACCGTCCCGGTCTACGACTACGCCCTGATGACCGAGCCGCTCAGCCCCGAGCAGCTGAAGTCGGTCGGCTGGCAGGGCCGTCAGGGCCTCGGGGACAGCGCCAACCAGTTCCACTACTTCCGGCTCTCCGCGGACAACCGGATCCTGTGGGGCGGCTACGACGCCGTCTATCCCTACGGCGGCCGGGTGCGCGCCGAGCACGACGACCGCCCGGAGACCTACGCGAAGCTCGCCGGGCACTTCTTCACCTGCTTCCCGCAGCTGGAGGGGGTGGGCTTCACCCACGCCTGGGGCGGCGCGATCGACACCTGCTCGCGGTTCTCGGCGTTCTTCGGCACCGCCCACCAGGGCAAGGTGGCCTACGCGGCGGGCTTCACCGGGCTCGGGGTCGGCGCGACCCGGTTCGGCGCCGACGTGATGCTGGACCTGCTGGCCGGGGAGCGCACCGAGCGCACCGAACTGGAGATGGTCCGCAGGAAGCCGCTGCCGTTCCCGCCCGAGCCGTTCGCCTGGACCGGGATCGCGCTGACCAAGTGGTCGCTGGCCCGCGCCGACGCGCACGGCGGGCGGCGCAACCTGTGGCTGAAGGCCATGGACCGGCTGGGTCTGGGCTTCGACAGCTGACCCTGTGACCCGTCTCACCCGGACGGGTGAGGAGAACCCGCGTAATGGCGGGCCGGGACCTTCCTCTCCCTCGTGGCGCACAAGGCGTCCACGACGGAAAGAGGGAGGTCCCCGTCATGACAGGGGCGAAAACGGCGGTCGAGTGGCTCGCGTCCGTGGCTCCGGACCCCGAGTCCTGCCGCTGGGAGTGGGAGCGCAACCCGCACGGGGTCGCGCTGCTGCCCGCCGGGAGGGCCTGGGACGTGCTCATCCTGCCGGGCGAACTCGGCTATCCCACCCTCGACGTGCTGACCCGGGTGCTGGACCTGCCGGGGCCGGTGCTCGTCGACTTCGGCGACGCGCGCATGGGCTTCTTCGTGCCGCCGGGCACCGCGGCCCGCTGGCTGGGCACCGGGATCCGCAGCGCGGGCGCCGGCACCTGGATCGTGGTGCCCTACCCCGGGCGCGCCACCGGCGGCGTCCGCTGGCTGGTCCCGCCGGACGGCTCCGGCACCCTCACCGACCCGGCCCTGCTGGAACTGGCCATGCACGAGGCGGCGGCGGGCCTGGCGACGGAGGGCGACGGCCGGAACCCTTGACAAGCTGATTGGTCTGGACCAAATTGAGCGCGCTCCACCCTCCAATTCCCCCATGCCCGGAGGCACTTGTGGACCGCCCCAGACCTCTCCTCGCCCTGCTCACGGCCACCCTGCTGGCCGGAACCGGCATCACCGCGCTCTCGTCGGCCGCCCGTGCGGCCGACGCGGACCTGGCCAGGAACGGAGGCTTCGAGTCCGGACTCGACGGGTGGACCTGCACCGCGGGCACCACCGTCGGCTCACCCGTGCGCAGCGGCGCCTCGGCGCTCCGGGCGACCCCCGCCGGCAGCGACAACGCCCGGTGCGCGCAGACCGTGACCGTGAAACCGGACTCCCAGTACACCCTCTCCGGCCATGTCCGCGGTTCCTACGTCTACCTCGGCGCGAGCGGTACCGGCACCACCGACGTCTCCGCGTGGACCCAGTCCGCCCCGGACTGGCAGCGGCTCGGCACCACGTTCCGCACCGGCCCCTCCACCACCAGGGTCACGATCTACACCCACGGCTGGTACGGCACCGGCGCCTACCACGCCGACGACGTCTCCCTGGTCGGCCCGTCCGTCGACCCCGGTCAGCCACCCGCCCCGCCCACGGGCCTGCGCACCGGCACGGTCACCTCCTCCAGCGTCGCTCTGTCCTGGACCGCGGCGAGCGGCGCCACGAGCTACGCCGTGTACCGCGACGGGGCCAAGGTCCAGACGGTGAGCGGCACTTCGGCGACGGTGACCGGACTGGCGCCACAGACGGCGTACTCCTTCCAGGTCGCCGCCGTGAACGACGCCGGGGAGTCCGCGAAGTCCGCCGCGGTCACCGCGACCACCACCGCGGGCGGCGGCGGCTCCTCCGACCTGCCGCCGCACGCCCTCGTCGGCTATCTCCACGCCAGCTTCGCCAACGGCTCCGGGTACACCCGGCTCGCCGACGTCCCCGACAGCTGGGACGTCATCGACCTGGCCTTCGGCGAGCCGACCTCGGTCACCTCCGGAGACATCCGCTTCGACCGCTGCCCGGCCACCGAGTGCCCGGGCGTCGAGAGCGACGCCGACTTCAAGGCCGCGATCCGCGCCAAGCAGGCGGCCGGCAAGAAGGTGCTGATCTCCATCGGCGGCCAGAACGGCCAGGTGCAGCTCACCACGACCGCCGCCCGGGACGTGTTCGTCAGCTCGGTCTCGAAGATCATCGACGAGTACGGGCTCGACGGCCTCGACATCGACTTCGAGGGCCACTCGCTCTCCCTGAACGCCGACGACACGGACTTCAAGAACCCGAAGACCCCCGTGATCGTGAACCTGATCTCGGCCCTGAAGACCCTCAAGGCCAGGTACGGCGACGACTTCGTGCTGACCATGGCCCCGGAGACGTTCTTCGTCCAGCTCGGCTACCAGTACTACGGCACCGGCAGGTGGGGCGGCCAGGACCCGCGGGCCGGGGCCTACCTTCCGGTCATCCACGCCCTGCGCGAGGACCTCACCCTGCTCCACGTCCAGGACTACAACTCGGGCCCGGTCATGGGCCTCGACAACCAGTACCACTCCATGGGCGGCGCCGACTTCCACATCGCCATGACCGACATGCTGCTCACCGGCTTCCCCGTCGCCGGCGACGCGAACAACGTCTTCCCGCCGCTGCGCCCGGACCAGGTGGCGATCGGCATGCCGGCGTCCACCAACGCGGGCAACGGCCACGTCGCCCCCGCCGAGGTCGTCAAGACCCTCGACTGCCTGACCCGAAAGGTGAACTGCGGCTCGTACGCCACCCACGGCACCTGGCCCGCGCTGCGCGGCCTGATGACGTGGTCGATCAACTGGGACCGCTACTCGAACTGGGAGTTCCAGCGGACCTTCGACGGCTACTTCGGCTGACCGCGAGCACGAAGCACGTCAGCAGGAGCGTGCCCAGGCACCAGCCGCCCGCCACGTCCAGCGGCCAGTGGTAGCCGCGCCGGACCAGGCCGAAGGAGACGCCCAGGACCAGGGCGAGGCAGACAGCCACCAGGGCGCGGCGGGCGGCCGGGGAGCGCAGCAGGGGCAGCAGGAGCAGGGTCGCGGTGCCGTAGGCGACCACCGCGGTGGTCGTGTGACCGGAGGGGAAGTAGCCGGTGGCCGGCGGCACGGCCGGGGTGCCCGGCCGGTCGGTCAGCACCTTGAGCGGTACGACCAGGGCCGGGACCAAGGCCATCAGCAGCGTCCCGGCCGCGGCCGGCCACCACCAGTGGCCCGCACCGGCCCGCCGGGACCGCAGGGCCGTGTACCCGAGGGCCAGAGCCAGCACGGGTACGGCGACCTGCACGTTGCCCAGGTCGGAGAGGAGTTCGGAGACGCGATCGGGGTGGACGAGTGCTCGGCTGAGCCGCTCGTCCACCCGTACCAGCGGGCCGTCGGCGACGACCTGCCAGGTGATCAGCGCGAAAAGCAGGGCCGGAAGCCCGAGAAGTCCCAGGAGGGAGCGGAACGAGGTCGGCCGCCCCGGAACAGGGGGGGTGGTTCCGGGGCGGCCGTCCGGACCGGATCGTCGCGCGCCCCGGGGGGTTTGGGGCGGGCGACCGTCCGATCGGTGAGGAGATCCGGAGCCAGAGGCCCCGTTCGTGTGCGCGAGGGCACGACCGGGTCGAAGCTGGGGAGGCCCCGGCCCGGTGTCGCCCACAGTGCCCTGTGGACGGGGTGTATCTCTCATCTGGGTAGAACCTACGACAGGGGGTGGGTCCAGGACAGCAGGATCGGAGTCCCGACAGACACCTCGCACACGTTCTTCACACGCTCCTGCCTCCGTGGCCCCGGTCCCGCGCGGCCGTCGAGCGGCCTTCGCGCGGGACCGGTGGGGCCCGTGGGGCGTCAGATGCGGGAGAAGGCCTGCTCGATGATGTCGAGGCCCTCGTTCAGCAGGTCCTCGCCGATCACCAGCGGCGGCAGGAAGCGGAGCACGTTGCCGTAGGTGCCACAGGTCAGGACCAGCAGGCCCTCGGCGTGGCAGGCCTTGGCGAGGGCGGCGGTCGCCTCCGCGTTCGGCTCCTTGGTCGCGCGGTCCTTGACCAGCTCGATGGCGATCATCGCGCCGCGGCCGCGGATGTCGCCGATGATGTCGAACTTCTCGGCCATGGCGCCGAGACGGGCCTTCATGACCGCCTCGATGTCCTTCGCCTTCGCGTTGAGGTCCAGCTCCTTCATCGTCTCGATGGAGCCGAGGGCGCCGGCGCAGGCCACCGGGTTGCCGCCGTAGGTGCCGCCGAGGCCGCCCGCGTGCGCGGCGTCCATGATCTCGGCGCGGCCGGTGACGGCCGCCAGCGGCAGACCGCCGGCGATGCCCTTGGCCGTGGTGATCAGGTCCGGGACGATGCCCTCGTCCTCACAGGCGAACCACTGGCCGGTACGGCAGAAGCCGGACTGGATCTCGTCGGCGACGAAGACGATGCCGTTGTCGTTGGCGAACTTCACGATCGCCGGCAGGAAGCCCTTGGCCGGCTCGATGAAGCCGCCCTCGCCGAGCACCGGCTCGATGATGATCGCGGCGACGTTCTCGGCGCCGACCTGCTTGCTGATCTGGTCGATGGCCTGCGCGGCGGCCTCGGGGCCGGCGTTCTCGGCACCGGTCGGCCAGCGGTAGCCGTAGGCCACCGGCACCCGGTACACCTCGGGCGCGAACGGACCGAAGCCGTTCTTGTACGGCATGTTCTTCGCGGTCAGCGCCATCGTCAGGTTCGTCCGGCCGTGGTAGCCGTGGTCGAAGACGACGACGGCCTGGCGCTTGGTGTACGCGCGGGCGATCTTCACCGCGTTCTCGACGGCCTCGGCGCCCGAGTTGAACAGCGCGGACTTCTTGGCGTGCTCACCCGGCGTGAGCTCGGCGAGCGCCTCGGCGACCTCGACGTAGCCCTCGTACGGCGTGACCATGAAACAGGTGTGCGTGAAGTCGGCGAGCTGGGCGCTCGCCCGGCGTACGACCGCCTCGGCGGAGGCGCCGACGGAGGTCACGGCGATACCGGAGCCGAAGTCGATCAGGCGGTTGCCGTCGACGTCCTCGATGATGCCGCCGCCCGCGCGCGCGGTGAACACCGGCAGCACGGAACCCACGCCCTGCGCCACCGTCGCGAGACGGCGGGCCTGAAGCTCCTGCGACTTCGGGCCGGGAATGGCGGTGACGACGCGGCGCTCCTGCGGAAGGTCGGTCATGAGGGGCTCCTGGGGGTTTTGCGGATGCTTGTCTTCTCTTTTCTCGCAGGCTAGGACGGAGAACGGGGGGTGGGCATGCTCCATGTGGGCGTTGTCGGCGTGGTCGGTTGTCCGCCGTGGACATAGCGGCAGCGGGGCTCCGCCCAGCGTGCCGGGGCGGCTAACGGTGAACTCCCCTTGCGGGGGCGTTAGATTGACTCGCTGACGGTGGACGGAACGGCTGGTCAGGGGGCAACGGCGATGGACAGCGACGGGACGCAGGACGCGCGGGGCACGCATGCGACACCTGTGCCGCGATCACGCTCCGCCGTTCCGCCCAGGCCGACGGCGCCGCCCAGGCCGGACGGGTCCGCCTTCCTGGCGTGGCTGCGGACGTCCCGGCCGGAGGCCGCGCCGGGGGTGTGGCGGTTCGGGCACGTGGCCCGGCCGGAGGAGGAGCCGGAGGTCGTCCCCGCACGTCAGCTCTTCAGCGGGGCGCTGATCGCCTTCCTGGTCGGCTGGCTGATCTGGTCGCTGCTGTGGAACGGCTACCTCGGCGGCTGGTGGGTCCTGCCGCTGCTGGCCATGACGGACTCCTGGACCGACGCCCACTCGATGAGCCGGGTGGTGCTCAGCTACACCTGGTACGTCGTCGTCGCGCTGACGATCATGGTGAGCGTGGGGCGGCTGGGCCGCTGGTCGGAGATCTGGCGCCGCTACCTCGCGCCCGTCCTGCGCCGGGTCACCGCCCCCCAGGCCGCCCAGACGCCCCCGCCCCCGCAGGAGGACCCCGCCGAGTGGCCCGCGCTGCGCGCCGCCGGGGCCCAGGACGCCGCCGAGCGGCTCGCCGCCGAGGCGCGGGCCGGACGGATGCGGGACGTCGACCACGCCCGCATCACCCGGGCCTGGCAGAGCGTGCGCAGCGGCCGCCACCCCCTCGCCACCTTCACCGGCGCGGTGCTCCAGGACGGCGCCGCCGCCTGTCTCCACCCCTCCGGCGCCCGCGACCTGCCCGCCCGGCACGCCCGCCACGACCTGGTGACCGGCCAGGTACGGCTCGGCACCACCGCCGACGACGCCCGCAACCCCTACGCCTACCGCGGCACCGGACTCGCCCTCGGCCCCGAGCTGCTCGGCACCTCGATGATCGCCGTCGGCCCGGCCGGCGCCGGAAAGACCGGCAGCGTCGTCCGGCCGCTCGCCGAGTCGCTGTGCCTGCACGCCCTCGCCGGACGCGCCGCCGTCGTGGTCGTCGGCGCCGCGGGCGCCGGGCTCGGCGAGGCCGACGCCTACGACGTCGTCGTCCGCGTCGGGAACCCCGAGTCCGTCTACGACCTCGACCTGTACGGCGGCACCACCGACCCCGACGAGGCGGCGGCCGTGCTGGCCGAGGCCCTGGTCGGAGATCTCGCCGACCCGCACCCCGGCAGCGACAGCCGGCGCTCCACGACCGTACTGGCCCAACTGCTCGGCCCCTTCCGGGCGGTCCACGGACGCTTCCCGTCCGTGCCGGAGCTGCGCCAGCTGCTCGACGGCGCCCCCGGACCGCTCGCCGCGCTGCGCACCGCGCTGGAGGGCTCCGGGCAGGAGTCGCTGCTGCGGGAGCTGGACGCGCGCGAGCGGCAACTGGCGCACCCCGGCGACGTGGGGGGCGTCCTCGCCGACCGGGTGGCGCTGCTGGACCGGCCCGCGTTCGCCGGGTTCTTCGACACCTCGGGACAGTCCCGGCCCTTCTCGCTCAAGGCCCTGGACCACCCCGTACGGGTCCGGATCGACCTGCCCGCGCGCGGGCACGCCGACGCCTCACGGATGCTGGCCCGCCTCGTCCTGGCCCAGTTCACCGCGAGCGTCGCGGTGCGCGAGGACCGTTCGCTGTTCGCCTGTCTGATCCTCGACGACGCGACCGGCGTGGTGACCCCCGAGGCCGTCCGCGGCATCCAGCGGCTGCGGTCCGGGAACGCCGGGGCCGTCCTGACCCTGCGCAGCCTGGACGACGTGCCCAGGCCCCTGCGCGGACCGCTGCTGGGCGCCGCCGGATGCCGGATGGCGCTCTCCGGGCTCACCCCGTGGGACGGCCAGGACTTCGCAGAGGCGTGGGGCAAGGAGTGGACCGAGGCACGCGACGTCACCGACCGGCAGATCATCGCCGAGACACCGGCCGGGAAGGCGGTGCACGCGGTGCGCCGGGTCATCACCGGCAAGGCGCCGACCGCGCGGGCCGTCACCGTGCGGCAGGTCGAGCGGGAACGCTGGTCGGCCTCCGAACTGGCGCACGCGGTGCCGCCGGGGCACGCGGTGCTGTCGCTGACCAGCGTGCGCGGCGAGCACGCGCCGCCGCTCCTGGTGGACCTGCGGCAGTGACCTCGCCTCCGTACGGTGCGGCGGAATCGGCATAGGCTGTTCATACACGGCGGCCAAAAGTTCGGCGCCGCCCCCGTCGACCCGAAGGCCCCATGCCTCCCACGCTCGCCTCACTCGTCCACCACTCCGCGCTCAAGCTGACCGTGCGGGCGGGCGAGGACCGGCTCGACGTGCCCGTGCGCTGGGCCCATGTCAGCGAACTCGCCGACCCCGTCCCGTACATGGAGGGCGGGGAACTGCTGCTGATCACCGCGCTGAAGCTGGACGCCGAGAACCCCGCGGAGATGCGCCGCTACGTCAAGCGCCTGGCCGGCGCCGGGGTCGTCGGGCTCGGCTTCGCGGTCGGCGTCAACTACGACGACATCCCGCGGCCCCTGGTCGACGCCGCCCGCCAGGAGGGGCTGCCGCTGCTGGAGGTGCCGCGCCGCACGCCGTTCCTCGCGATCAGCAAGGCCGTCTCGGCGGCCATCGCCGCCGACCAGTACCGGGCGGTCACCGCCGGGTTCGCCGCCCAGCGCGAACTGACGAAGCAGGCCCTCAACGACGGGCCCGAGGGGCTGCTCGCCGCGCTCGCCGCGCAGGTCGACGGCTGGGCCGCGCTCTACGACGCCTCCGGCGCCGTCGTCGCCACCGCCCCCGAGTGGGCGGTCCGCCGGGCCGCCCGGCTCACCGCCGACGTGGAGCGGCTGCGGGAACGGCCGGCGCCCGCCTCCGCGGTCGCCGGCGGACCCGAGAACGAGGACCGGGTCGAACTGCACAGCCTGGGCACCGGCCGCGGACCCCGCGCCGCGCTGGCCGTCGGCACGGCCGCGGCCCTCGGCACCGCCGAGCGGTACGCCGTCCACTCCGCCATCGCCCTGCTGACCCTCACCACGGAACGCTCCCGCTCGCTGCACGCGGCGGAGCAGCGGCTCGGCGCGGCGGTGCTGCGCATGCTGCTCGCGGGCGAGCCGGACCACGCCCGCGCCGTCGCCGGGGACCTGTACGGGCAGGTCCTCGACGCGCCCTTCCGGATGATGGTCGCCGAAGCCGTGACGCCGGCCGGCGTGGAGGCCGCCGCGGGGCACGGCGGCGATCCGCTCGGGGCGCTCGCCGAGGTCGTGGAGTCGGCCGCGGCACGGGCCGGGGAGGCGGTGCTGGTGGTCCCGGAGGGGCAGCGGCTCGTCGTGCTCGCCGGGGACGGCGGCGCCGCGGTGTCCGCGTGCGCGGAGTACGCGGCGGAGCTGGAGGCCGCGCGGGTGGGTGGCGCGGTGCGGGAGGCGGGCGGGGAGGGCGAGCTGGTCGTCGGGCTGTCGGCGCCGGCCGGGCCGATCGCCGCGGCCGCCGCCTACAAGCAGGCCGAGCAGGCGCTGTCGGTGGCCCGGCGGCGGGGCCGGGTGCTCGTGGAGCACGAGCGGATGGCGGCCGGGTCGGTGGTGCCGCTGCTCGCGGACGACGCGGTGCGGGCGTTCGCGGACGGGTTGCTGCGGGCGCTGCGCGAGCATGACGCGACGGGGCGGGGGGATCTGGTCGCCTCGCTGCGGGCGTGGCTGTCGCGGCACGGGCAGTGGGACGCGGCGGCGGCGGATCTCGGGGTGCACCGGCATACGCTGCGGTACCGGATGCGGAGGGTCGAGGAGATCCTCGGGCGGTCGCTGGACGATCCGGATGTCCGAATGGAGCTGTGGCTGGCCTTGAAGGCGACAACTGCCGACTGACGGCCCACCTGCAAACCACGCAACCAACCACGACGGCGCCGCACGACCCAAGGGCCTCGACCACCGTCCCACCCCAGGGGCGCGGGGAACTGCGCGACCAACCACGACGGCGCCGCACGGCCCAAGGGCCTCGACCACCGTCCCACCCCAGGGGCGCGGGGAACTGCGCGACCAACCACGACGGCGCCGCACGGCCCAACGGGCTCGACGAGCGTCCCACCCCAGGGGCGCGGGGAACTGCGCGACCAACCACGACGGCGCCGCACGGCCCAACGGGCTCGACGACCGTCCCACCCCAGGGGCGCGGGGAACTGCGCGAACAACCACGACGGCGCCGCACCCGACAAGTGACCCCTCCGAACCGTCAGCCGGGCGGGCCGCTTCTCGCGGTCCTGGGTGGGCGCGGGCTCACTCCGCCAATTCGTAGCAGCCGGATTCCGTAGTGCTACGAGTCGGACAAGCGTCCGCCGGAGCTCGCGCGCCTACCGTGGGGGGCGGAATCAGGAACTTCACCCCCTCAACGCGGAAGGGCCGGGACTCGACAATGACTTCCACCTACGCCTTCTGGCTCGCCGGCCGCCAGGCCACCGGCGCGGACACCTTCGACGTCATCTCGCCGTGGGACGGCCG
Source organism: Streptomyces sp. NPDC000983 (assembly GCF_040299205.1). Classification (NCBI taxonomy): domain Bacteria; kingdom Bacillati; phylum Actinomycetota; class Actinomycetes; order Kitasatosporales; family Streptomycetaceae; genus Streptomyces; species Streptomyces sp. NPDC000983. The sequence goes on from NZ_JBEPBM010000007.1 coordinate 231,555, forward strand.
GACCGTCGGCAAGGTCAGCGTGCCGACCGACGCGCAGGTCGAGGAGGCCGTGGCCGCCGCGTACGCCGTACGGGACGAGTTCGCCGCCACCCCGGCACACGTGCGCGCCGCCGCCCTGGACCACGTGAGCCGCCGGCTGGCCGAGCGCACCGAGGAGATCGCCCAGCTGATCTCCGCCGAGAACGGCAAGCCGGTCAAGTGGGCCCGCGGTGAGGTCGGCCGTGCCGTCTCCGTGTTCCGCTTCGCCGCCGAGGAGGCCCGCCGCTTCAACGGCGGCGAGGCCCAGCGCCTGGACACCGACCCCGGCGGTCAGGGCCGGCTCGCCCTGACCCGGCGCTTCCCCAAGGGCGTCGTGCTCGGCATCGCGCCCTTCAACTTCCCGCTGAACCTGTGCGCCCACAAGATCGCCCCGGCGATCGCGGCCGGCGCGCCGATCATCCTCAAGCCCGCGCCCGCGACCCCGCTCTCCGGCCTGATCCTCGGCGACCTGCTCGCCGAGACCGAGCTGCCCGCCGGGTCCTGGTCGATCCTGCCGGTCGCCAACGACAGGATGCCCGCCCTCGTCCAGGACGAGCGGCTCCCGGTGATCTCCTTCACCGGCTCCGAGAAGGTCGGCTACGCGATCATGGACTCGGTGCCGCGCAAGCACTGCACCCTGGAGCTGGGCGGCAACGGCGCGGCCGTCGTGCTCGGCGACTGGGCGAGCGACGAGGACCTGGACTGGGCCGCGACCCGGATCGCGACCTTCTCCAACTACCAGGGCGGCCAGTCCTGCATCTCGGTGCAGCGGGTGATCGTCGACGCCTCCGTCCACGACCGCCTGCTCCCGCGCATCGTCGCCGCCGTCGAGGCCCAGGTCACCGGCGACCCCTCCGACGACGGCACCGACGTCGGCCCGCTGGTCAGCGAGGACGCCGCCAAGCGCGTCGAGGCGTGGGTCCAGGAGGCCGTCGGGGCGGGCGCCTCGCTGCTGACCGGAGGCAAGCGCGACGGCGCCTCCTACGCGCCGACCGTGCTGACCGACCTGCCGGCCGGCACCACGCTGGCCTGCGAGGAGGTCTTCGGCCCGGTCCTGTCGGTGCAGAAGGTCGACGGCGAGGCCGAGGCCTTCGCCGCCGTCAACGACTCCAAGTACGGCCTCCAGGCGGGCGTGTTCACCCACGACGTCCAGGCCGCGTTCCGCGCCCACCGCGCCCTGGAGGTCGGCGGCGTGATCGTCGGCGACGTGCCCTCCTACCGCGCCGACCAGATGCCCTACGGCGGCGCCAAGCAGTCCGGCGTGGGCCGCGAGGGCGTGCGGTACGCGATGGACGACTACACCTACGAGCGGGTCCTGGTCCTCACCGGCCTCGCCCTCTGAGCCGTCCTGTCTGAGCCGTCCTGACGGCCCCGACGGCCGGAACCCGAACTGTGCGGGGGTTCCGGCCGTCGGCGTACCCTCCGAAGAAGCGCGAAGGGGCCCGGCACCGGTGCTCCCCGGCGCCGGGCCCCTCCTGCCGTGCCGGCCTGGTCCGGACCCTCAACCGGAGAAGCCGACCTGCGCCAGCCGCAGCGGGCCGCGCAGTCTGAGGCGGACGTCATGGACGCCCGCGGCGCCGAACTCCGCTTCCAGCAGCACATGTTCGTACGGTCCGGTCGGCTCCTTCACGGTCAGCACCGCGTACCCGGAGCCGCCGTCGAGCGACACCTCCACGGTCCCCTCGCCGGACACCGTCGCCGTCACCCGGGTGACGCCCGCGCCGAAGTCGCAGGCCCGGTAGAGGAGTTCGGCAGACCGGGAGCCGGACGGCGTCACCGCGTCGCCCGAGGTCCGCGTCCGGTCGACGATCGCGGAGCCGCTCTGCTCGTCGAAGTCCGCCGCGTCCAGGCCGTGTTCGCGCACCGCCCGGGGCGGCACCGGCACTCCGTCGAGCTCGACCGTCGCGCGCAGCCGGGCGTCCTCGCTGGAGCCGCCGACCATCAGCTCGTACGGGCCCGGCTCCAGGTGCGGGCGGCCGTGCGCCACGTCCCAGAACTCGAAGGCGGACAGGGGCACTTCGAAGGCGACCTCGGCGCGCTCGCCCGGGGCCAGGGTGATCCGGCGGTGGGCGAGCAGCTCGCGGCGCGGACGCGGGACCGACGGGTCCACGGCCCGGGCGTAGAGCTGGACGACCTCGTCGGCCGTGGGACGCCCGGTGTTGGTCACGGCGCAGGTGACCCGTACCGACTCGCCGGTCACCCGGGTGGTCAGGTCGCCGTAGGAGAAGGACGCGTAGGACAGGCCGTGGCCGAACGGGTAGAGCGGGCTGCCCTCGAAGTAGAGGTAGGTCTGGCGGCCGCCGATGATGTCGTAGTCCAGCAGGTCGGGCAGATCGGCGTCGTCCGCGTACCAGGTCTGCGGGAGCCGGCCGGCGGGGGAGACGTCGCCGGCCAGGATCCGGGCCAGCGCGGTGCCCGCCGCCTGGCCGCCGTGGGCCGTCCAGAGCAGGGCGGCCAGTGAGCCCGGATCGACCGCGTAGGGGTAGGCGGAGACCAGCGCCAGCACCGTGCGCGGGTTGCCGGCGCGGGCCGCGCGCAGCAGGCGTTCCTGCTGGTCGGGGAGGCGCAGGGTGGTGCGGTCCTCGGTCTCGCGGCCGTTGATGTGCGGGTCGTTGCCCGCGACCACCAGCACCACGTCGGCGCGGGCCGCGGTCCGCCGTACCGCCTCCTCGCCGCGTTCGACGACGAGCAGTTCGAAGATCTCGGCGCCCTCCTCGGCAACCTTCACCCCGTCGGCGGCGACACAGACGTGCCGACCCGTGCCGAGGTGCCGAAGGAGGTGTCCCCCGTCGTGCGGTTCCAGCCGGAACGTCTCCTGCACCACCCAGCCGCCGGGCTGCTCGGCGGAGGCGCGGACCCGGCCGTCCTCGGCGACCGACAGATAGCGGCCGTCGGGAGCGCGCAGCGTCAGCACGCCCCCGCCCCAGTCCACCAGGGCCAGTTCGGTGCCCACCGGGTCCGTGGTCAGCGCCGGCAGATCGGTCCGGCCCGCCAGCAGCGCGGGGTCCAGGGCGCCCTCGGCGCCGCGCACCTCGTCGTCGGCCGCCGCCTGCGGCACGTACAGGAACGCGCCCGCCGAGGTGCGCAGCCGGATCCGGTCCACGCCCTCCACGAACTCCACCCGCTCGGCGCCGAACCGTTCGTAGAGGCCCTCCAACGGGGTGGAGCGGTGCATCAGGGTGCCGCTGTACCAGTCGAGCTTGCACTCGTCGGCGAGCAGTCCCACCACGGCGATCCGGGTGTCCGGGGCCAGCGGCAGCACCCCGTCGTTGCGCAGCAGGACGACCGCCTGCTCGGCCGCCTCCAGGGCGAGCGCCCGGTGTTCGGCGGTGTCGAAGGCGCCGGGGTCGTCGTACCCGTCGAACTCGCCGAGCCGGAACCGCACCGACAGCTGGCGGCGGACCGCGGTGTCGAGGTCGGCCTCGGACAGCAGGCCCCGCTCGTACGCCCCGCGCAACCGGCCGGTGATGATCGAACCGTCCGTGCCGTGGTCGGTGAAGCTGTCGACGCCGGCCCGCAGCGAGGCCGCCGTCGCCTCCTCGTGGGTGTCGAAGTAGTGCTCGGAGTCGACCAGGTTGGACGGCGCGCCCGCGTCCGAGCAGACCAGCAGCTCCTCGTCGGTCCAGGTGCGCAACTGCTCGCGCAGATACGGCGAGACATGGTTGGGGCGGCCGTTGACCAGGTTGTACGCCGGCATCACCCCGGCCACGGCGCCCGCCTCCACCGTCTCGCGGAAGGCGCGCAGGTCGTACTCGTGCAGGACGCGCGGCCGCACCGAGGCGGACGAGGTGTCGCGGTCGGTCTCGTTGTTGTGGGCCAGCCAGTGCTTGAGGACCGGCGCGGTGCGCCAGTACACCGGGTGGTCCCCGCGCAGACCCCGGGTGTAGGCGGTGGCGATCGCGGAGGTCAGCCGCGGATCCTCGGAGTAGCCCTCCTCGTTGCGCCCCCACAGGGGGTGGCGCAGCAGGTTGACGGTGGGCGACCACACGTTCAGGCCGACCCGCTCGTCCCGCACCCGCATCGCGCGGGCCTCCCGGGAGACCGCCTCGCCGACCCGGCGCACCAGCTCGGGGTTCCAGGTCGCGCCGAGCCCCACGGCCTGCGGGAACACGGTCGCCGGGCCCATCCACGCCACCCCGTGCAGGGCCTCCTGCCCGGTGCGGAAGGCCGCCACCCCGAGCCGCTCGACGGCCGGGGCGAACTGGTGCAGGAAGCCGATCCTCTCGTCGAGGGTGAGCCGCCGGAGCAGATCGTCGACGCGCTTCGCGAACGGCAGGCCGGGATCGCGAAAAGGCTCAGTGGGCGGCGGGTGTGCGGTCACGTGGGGATCCCCTTGCGATGGATCGGTACGGCTCTTTCGAAGCGCTTCGATGCTCATTCGACGCAGGGGTGGGTGTCAAGGGATCGGCACTGCCAGTTCAGGCGGCCCATGAGAAATGGTCATGCCGCCGGTCGTGGAGGAATCTTGGGAACGACCCTTGTGCGCCCATGGGTGTTCACTTAACCTCGCAGCAACATCGAAGCGCTTCGACTGATTCGCACACCGGGATCCCATCGAGCACACGGGGTCCCGTCGGGCTCACCGAGGTCTCAGGACACTCACCGGGCCCACCGAGGTCCGAGCAGCGCTTCAGCTCAGCCAGTTCCACTTACGACACCGCAGCCGACGGCCCACCGCCGGGTGTCCAGGTGCGCCACGAAGGGTTGACGCAATGACGCCGAACGCCTCCTCGGGATCCTCCGCGCCCAGCCGGAGAAGCTTCCTCGCCTCCTCGGCGGTCGCCGCCGCAGCGGTGGCGGGAGGAATGCCGCTCCTCGCCGCGTGCGGCGATTCCGACAGCGGCTCGCGCGAGGGCACCACGTCGGGCAAGGACGCCAAGAAGATCCTGCCGGCCTACGTCGCCAGCAATGTCGTCGTGCCGGACATCCCCGCCAAGAACGGCTCCGCCGCCGGGTTCACCAGCAAGCTGGAGCTGGCCGGCCTGAAGACGTCGGTGCCCAAGAAGCTCGGCAAGGGCGGCAGGATCACCGTCATGTCGCCGTTCTGGGGCTCACCGCCCAAGGGCGACAACGCCTACTACCGGGCGATGAACGACATGATCGGCGTGGACGTCCAGTGGCAGAACCAGGACGGCAACACCTACGAGCAGAAGCTCGGCGCGGTCCTCGCCTCCAGCGAGGTGCCCGACGTGGTCGTCGTGCCCGGCTGGAACATGAGCGGCAAGATACCCACCGCCATCATCAGCAAGTTCGCCGACCTCGGCCCCTACCTCTCCGGGGACGCGGTCAAGGAGTACCCGAACCTCGCCGCGATCCCGAGCGACTCCTGGCAGCGCTCCATCTTCGGCGGCAAGCTGCGCGGCCTGCCCATGCCCTCCCCGTGGGCACCCAGCATCGTCCCGCTGTACCGCCAGGACATCTTCGAGGAGGAGGGGTACGAAGTACCCAAGTCCTGCGACGAGTTCCTGGCCCTGGCCAAGGACATCACCAACGCCAAGGCCAAGCGCTGGGCGTGCATGGACATGAAGTGGACCGCCTTCCAGGCGTTCGGCGTCCTCTCCGGCAGCGAGAAGCCGCTCGGCTGGAACCTGGTCGACGGCAAGCTGGTCTACCGCATCGAGACCGAGGAGTACCTCGAGGCGCTGGAGTGGTCCCGCAAGCTCTTCGAGGCCGGAGTCGTCCACCCCGACGCGAAGATGGGCAAGAACGCCCCCGACCCGGGGCCGAAGTTCGCCAAGGGCGAGTTCCTCATCTACGCCCAGAACATCTCGCAGTGGTGGAGCCGCACCGCCGAACAGGCCGTGTCCAACCCGGACTTCAAGGTCTGGGGCATGGACGTCTGGGGCCACGACGGGGGCAGCCCGACCATGTGGGCCGAACAGCCCGCCGGCATCTTCGCCTTCGTCAACAAGAAGGCCTCCGAGGCGGTCGTCCGCGAGGTGCTCGCCGTCGCCAACGTCACCGCGGCGCCGTACGGCACCAAGGAGTACATGATGACCAACTACGGTGTGGAGGGCACCCACTACACCGTCAAGGACGGCATCCCCACCAAGACCGACCAGGGCAACATCGACGTGCTCAACGCCTACGTCATGGTCGCGAGCCCCGCCGCCACCATCGCCCACCCGGACTTCCCCGATGTCGCCAAGGGCCAGGTCGAGTGGCAGCAGCGGATGGGCGCCTTCACCAGGAAGAGCTCCTTCTACGGCATGCAGATCACCGAGCCGAGCCGCTACACCAACCTCTCCAACGACTTCGAGCAGTTGGAGGACGACATCGTCCGCGGCCGCAAGAAGATCTCCGACATGCAGCAGGCCGTCTCGGACTGGAAGAGCAAGGGCGGCGACAAGCTGCGCGACTGGTACAAGCAGATCCTCGACCAGAACGGTTCCGCGGCCAACTGATCCGGCACCGAGGCAAGGAGAACGGCCGTGTCCCACAGCACGGTGCCTCGGAGCAGGACCGAGGCCGACACGACGGCGAAGTCCCCGGCGGCATCCGGTGATGCCACCGGGCCGGGTGGCGGACCGCCCGCGGGGAAACTGAGCCTGCGGCACAGGTTCGGACGCGACCGCGTCCTGCTGCTGATGACGCTGCCCGCGCTCGTCCTGGTACTGCTCTTCAACTACGTGCCGATCCTCGGCAACGTGGTCGCCTTCCAGGACTACGACCCCTACATCAGCGAGAACGGGATCGTCTCCATCCTGCACAGCCCCTGGGTGGGGATGGAGAACTTCCAGCGGATCTTCGAGGACTCCGCGTTCTGGCAGGCCGTCGAGAACACGCTCGTGCTGTTCTTCCTCCAACTGGTGCTGTTCTTCCCGATCCCGGTACTGCTCGCGCTGCTCATCAACAGCGTGGTCAGGCCCCGGGTGCGCGCGGTCGCCCAGGCCGTGCTGTACCTGCCGCACTTCTTCTCGTGGGTGCTGGTCATCGCGGTCTTCCAGCAACTGCTGGGCGGCGCCGGGCTGCTCTCGCAGCTGCTGCGCGACCACGGGTACGACGGCATCGACATCATGACCGACCCGAACACCTTCAAGTTCCTGGTCACCGCGCAGGCGGTGTGGAAGGACGCCGGCTGGGGGATCATCGTCTTCCTCGCGGCGCTGGCCGCGGTCAGCCCCGACCTGTACGAGGCTGCCGCGATGGACGGCGCCAACCGGTGGCGGCGCATGTGGCACGTCACGCTGCCCGCGCTCCGTCCGGTGATCGCGCTGCTGCTGGTGCTGCGGGTGGGTGACGCGCTGACCGTCGGCTTCGAACAGATCCTGCTGCAGCGCGACGCGGTGGGACCGGGCGCCGCGGAAGTGCTCGACACGTTCGTGTGGTGGAACGGCGTGCGCAACCAGGACTTCGGCTACGCGGCCGCGGCGGGCCTGGTCAAGGGCGTCATCAGCATCGGACTCGTACTGGCCGCGAACAAGGTGGCCCATCTGATGGGCGAGCAGGGGGTGTACAAGAAGTGACCGCCGTCATGGAGAAACCGGTGCGCGGCCGGTGGGCCGGCCCGCCCCGGCCGGTCTGGGAGGAAGCGCCCACCAGGGGCGGGCTGGCCGGCAAGGCGCTGGTGCTGGGGCTGGCCTGCCTGGGGATCCTCTTCCCGCTGTGGATCGTCGTGGTCACCAGCCTGTCCACGCGCCAGAGCATCGACGAGGCCGGCGGACTGGTGATGATCCCCCAGGACATCACCTTCGTCGCCTACCAGGAGCTGCTCAGCGGCGGCCAGGTGACCCGCGCGGCGATCGTCAGCGTGCTGGTCACCCTGGTCGGTACGGCGTTCTCGATGACGGTGTCCGTGCTGTGCGCCTACGGGCTCTCGCGCAGCGGCTCGCTCGGGCACCGGTGGATCCTGATGACCCTGCTGGCCACGATGTTCTTCAGCGCCGGCCTCATCCCCACCTATCTGCTGGTGCAGACGCTGGGGCTGACCGACAGCTATCTCGCGCTGATCCTGCCCAGCGCCATCAGCGTCTTCAACATCCTGGTGCTGCGCGGCTTCTTCATGGGCATCTCACCCGAACTGACCGACAGCGCGCGGATCGACGGGGCCGGGGACGTCCGGATCCTGTGGCAGATCGTCCTCCCGCTGTCCCGGGCCGTCGTCGCGGTGATCACGCTGTTCTACGCGGTCGGGTACTGGAGCGCGTGGTTCAACGCCTCGCTGTACCTCAACGACCAGGACATGATGCCGCTGCAGAACGTGATGATCCAGCTGGTGCAGAAGCAGGAGGCCCCGGTCGGTCTGGGGCAGGCCATCAAGACGGGCCAGCTGTCCGGGCTCGGGGTGCAGATGGCCGTGATGGTCATGGCGCTGCTCCCGGTCGCCGTGCTCTCGCCCTTCGTCCAACGCCACTTCAAGAAGGGCATGCTGACAGGCGCGGTAAAGGGCTGACCCCAGCCCTTCCACCCCAGCGGGGCAGACCCGCCCCTTCGTCCCAGCGCCGGGCCGGCTCCCCCCGGCCCGGCGCCTCCCGCCACACTCCCCACCAGCCCGCGGGCTGTCGTGCCATACGTCCCCTCAAGCCGCGGGCCGTCGTGCCGCACGTCCCCCAAGCCGCGGGCAGTCGTGCCGCTGGGGCGGCACGGGTGGGCGCGGGCGGCACCGCTCAGCGCCGGGCGCCCGTTCCACCCCGGCACCAGCACCGCGCACCTCCCAAGCACCAGCACCAGCACCCCGCACCGCCCCAACCACCAGCACCCCGCACCACCCCCGTACCCCCGCCCCCGTACACGCCCCCAACCCTGCGAGGTCCCCCATGCTCAGCCGCCGCACCGTCCTCGCCGGCACGGCAGCCACCGCCGCCCTCACCACCCTCCCCGCAGGACAGACCCACGCCCAGGCCCAGGCCCAGACCCAACCCCAACCCGCCACCCCCGCCTACCGCTGGCGCAACGCAGTGATCGGCGGCACAGGATTCATCACAGGCACCCTCTTCCACCCCACCGTCCAAGGCCTCGCCTACACCCGCACAGACATCGGCGGCGCCTACCGCTGGGACGACCGCACAGCCCGCTGGACCCCCCTCCTCGACCACCTCGGCTGGGACGACTGGAACCTCCTCGGCGTAGAGGCCCTCGCCATCGACCCCGCCCACCCCGACCGCCTCTACGCCGCCGTAGGCACCTACGCCCAGCCCTGGGCCTCCAACGGCGCGGTCCTCCGCTCCGAGGACCGGGGCGCCACCTGGGCGCGAACCGACCTCCCCGTCAAGCTCGGCGCCAACGAGAACGGCCGCGGCACGGGCGAACGCCTGCTCGTCGACCCCCGCGACAGCGACACGCTCTGGCTCGGAACCCGCCACGACGGCCTCCTGAGATCCACCGACCGCGGCGCCACCTGGGCCCCCGCAGAGGCGTTCCCCGGCGTGCCCTCCGCCACCGGACAGGGCGTCACCCTGCTGGTCGCCGCCGGCCGCACCCTGTACGCGGGCTGGGGCGACTCCGACGGCACCGCCGCCAACCTCTACCGCACCACCGACGGCACCACCTGGGAGGAGGTCCCCGGCCAGCCCTCCGGCACCGCCGCCAGGGTCCCGATCCGCGCCGCCCACGACCGGTCCGCCCGCCACCTGTACCTCACGTACGCCGACGCCCCCGGCCCCAACGGCCAGTCCGACGGCAGCGTGCACCGCCTGTCCACCCTCGACGGCACCTGGACCGACGTCACCCCGGTGAAGCCCGGCGGGACCGCCGCCGACGGCTCGGCGGACACCTTCGGCTACGGCGGCGTGGCCGTCGACGCCCGCCGCCCCGGCACGGTCGTCGTCTCCACCAACAACCGCTGGGCCGCCGTCGACACCCTCTACCGCAGCACCGACGCCGGCCGCACCTGGACCTCCCTCAAGGACTCCGCGGTCCTCGACGTCTCCGAGACCCCCTACCTCAAGTGGGGCGGCGAACAACCCAAGTTCGGCTGGTGGATCCAGGCGCTCGCCCTCGACCCCCACGACTCCCGGAACCTGGTGTACGGCACCGGCGCCACCCTCTACGGCACCCGCGACCTCAAGCACTGGGCCCCGCGCATCCGCGGCCTGGAGGAGGCGTCGGTGGTGCAGCTCCTCTCACCCCCGGCCGGGAAGGCGCACCTGCTCAGCGGGTCCAGGGACATCGGCGTGATGTACCACGACACGCTCACCGCCTCGCCCTCGCGCGGCATGGCCACGAACCCCGTGACCGGCTCGGCGACGGGCCTCGCGCAAGCCGCGCGGAAACCGGCGTACGTCGTGCGCACCGGCTGGGGCGACCACGGCAACGGCGCCCACTCCTTCGACGGCGGGCGGACCTGGGAGCCCTTCGCCGCCCAGCCCGCCCTCGCCCCGAGCGCGCCGGGCCCGATCGCGGTCAACGCCGACGGCACCGTACTGCTGTGGGTCTTCGTGCACTGGGACGGCACCAGGCACCCCGCCTACCGCTCCGCCGACCGGGGCGCCACCTGGACCGAGGTCGCCTCCTTCCCCAAGGGCGCCACCCCGCTCGCCGACCCCGCCGACCCGGCCCTCTTCTACGCCTACGACACCGACACGGGCACCCTCCTCGCGAGCACCGACGGCGGCCGCTCCTTCACCCCGCGCGCGACCCAACTACCTTCGGGCGACAGCCAGTTCAAGGTCGCCGTCGCGCCGGGCCGCTCCGGCGACCTGTGGCTGAGCGCCAAGTGGAACGGCCTGTACCGCTCGACCGACGGCGGCGCCGCCTTCACCAGGGTCGACAGCTGCTGGGCCTCCTACACCCTCGGCTTCGGCCGGGCCGCCGACGGCACCGGCTACCCGGCGCTCTACCAGGTCGGCTCCACCGAGGCGATCACCGCCGTCTACCGCTCCGACGACGAGGCCGCGAGCTGGGTACGGATCAACGACGACCGCCACCAGTGGGGCTGGACCGGCGAGACCATCACCGGCGACCCCCGGGTGTACGGCAGGGTGTACCTCGCCACCAACGGCCGGGGCGTGCAGTACGGGGAGCCGGTCTGATGCCGGGTCTCCAGGACGTCACCCGCGGCCGCATCCTCTTCGGCGGCGACTACAACCCCGAGCAGTGGCCCGAGGAGACCTGGCGGGAGGACGTCCGGCTGATGCGGCGCGCCGGCGTCAACTCCGTCACCCTCGGCGTCTTCTCCTGGTCCCGGATCGAACCCAGGCCCGGGGCAAGGGAGTTCGGCTGGCTCGACCGCCTGATGGACCTCCTGCACACCCACGGCGTCGGCGTCGTCCTGGCCACCCCCACCGCCTCGCCCCCGCCCTGGCTCGGCCACCTCCACCCAGACACCCTCCCCGTCGACCGGGACGGCCGCACCGAGTGGTGGGGCGGCCGCCAGCACTTCTCCCACTCCAGCGCCACCTACCGCCGCCACGCCGCCGAGATCACCGAGGACCTCGCCGCCCGCTACGCCGGCCACCCGGCCCTGACGATGTGGCACATCAACAACGAGTACTGCACCTACGACTGGGGCGACGAGGCCGCCGCCCGCTTCCGCGACTGGCTGCGCCACCGGTACGCCACCCTCGACGGCCTCAACTCCGCCTGGGGAACCGCCTTCTGGAGCCAGGGCTACGGCGACTGGGCGGAGATCCACACCCCCCGCCACGGGCACTACCTCAACAACCCCTCCCAGGTGCTCGACTTCAAGCGGTTCACCTCCGACATGCTGCTGGAGTGCTACGTCGCCGAACGCGACATCGTCCGCCGGCACACCCCGCACCTGCCGGTCACCACCAACTTCATGCCGCTGTGGGCCGGTCAGGACGCCTGGCGCTGGGCCGAGGAGGAGGACGTCGTCTCCGTCGACCTCTACCCCGACCCCCGCGACCCGCTGGGCGCCCAGCACGGCGCCCTGGTGCAGGACATGACCCGCTCCCAGGCCCGCGGCCCCTGGATGCTGATGGAGCAGGCCGCCGGCGCGGTGAACTGGCGGGGCGTCAACCACCCCAAACCGCGCGGACTGAACCGGCTCTGGTCGCTCCAGGCCGTCGCCCGGGGCGCCGACGCCGTCTGCTACTTCCAGTGGCGCCAGTCCCGGCAGGGCGCCGAGAAGTTCCACTCCGGGATGGTCGGCCACGCGGGGGAGCGGGGGCGCACGTACCTGGAGATCGAGCGGCTCGGCGCCGACCTGGCCAGGATCGCCCCCGAGGTCGCCGGCACCCGCACCGCCCACGACATCGCCGTCCTGCACGACTGGGACTCCTGGTGGGCCGGCGCCCACGAGGGCCGGCTCTCCGGCGAGGTCGACCACGCCCGTGTCCTCACCGCCTGGCACCGGGCCCTGTGGGAGGCCCACCTCGGCACCGACTTCGCCCACCCCGAGCACGACCTCACCCCGTACCGACTGGTCGTCGTACCGCAGGCGTACGCCCTCGGCGACACCGCGATCGACAACCTGCTCGGCCACGTCCGCCGGGGCGGCACCCTCGTCTGCGGCTTCCTCACCGGCGTCGCCGACCCCGACGACCGGGTGCGCCCCGGCGGCATGGACGCCCGGCTGCGCGAACTGTTCGGCATCCGCACCCTGCACGAGTGGTGGCCGCTGGAGGCGGGGGAGAGCGTCGAGTGCGGGGGGCTGCGCGGCACGCTGTGGTCGGAGGAGATCGAGAAGACCGACGACGCCCACGCCGAGGCCGTCTACAAGGGCGGCGAGCTGGACGGCCTGCCCGCGGTCCTGCGCACCGGCCGCGCCTGGTACCTCTCCACCCTCCCCGAGCCGGCGGACCTGAGCGCGCTGCTCCTGCGGATCGCCGGGTCCGCGGACGTACGGCCCGTGCTCGACGGACTGCCCGCCCAGGTCGAGGCGGTCCGCCGCGGCGAGGCCCTCTTCCTGCTCAACCACTCCCGCGAGCCCGTCACCGTCACCGTCCCCGGCACCCACCGCGACCTGCTCACGGACACCACCGTCACGGACGGACTCACCCTCGGCCGGTACGGGGCGGCGGTGCTGAAGCCATGACCGCCGACCCCGTCCACGGCACCTGGGAGAGCGCCCCGGCCGCCCGCTGGGAGGACGGCTTCCTCAGCGGCAACGGCCACCACGGCGCCCTTGTGTTCGGCGATCCGAACGACGACCGGGTCATCGTCACCCAGCACACCCTCGTCCGCCCCAACGGCGGCGAGCACGCCCGCCCCCCGGAGCTGGCCGACGCCCTCCCCGAGCTCCAGGACCGGCTCCTCGCGGGCGAGACCGACGCCGCCGAGAGCTTCACCGACGGCCGCCCCCTGCAATGGGTGCAGCCCTTCCACCCGGCCTTCGCCGTCCGGCTGCGCCGACCGCAGACCGGGGAGCGGCCCGGCGACTACCGCCGCTCGGTCGACTTCACCACCGGCGAGACGACCGCCACCCGCGCCGACTGGTCCAGCCGGGTCTTCGTCTCCCGCGCCGACGACGTGATCGTCCAGCAGGTCACGACCGCCGGACCGCGCCTGGACATCACCCTCGACCACCGCCTGACCGGCGCCCCGGCCGGCCTCGGCATCGGCCAGGGCGCCCTGCTCACCCCCGAGGGCGCCCTGCTCAGCCTGCGCGCCCGCTACCCGGCCGCCGACCGCGCCTACACCGGCGTCACCCTCGTCCTGGTCACCGGCGGCACCCCGGCCCTGGTGCCGCCCGGCGTGCGGATCGAGGGCACCGCCACCGTCCTGCTCCTGACCCGGGTCCGCCGCCACACCGGCGAACTGGACGTCCTGGCGGAGGGCCGCGCCCTGCGCGCCCTGCTGCCCGACGCCGAACCGGACGTCCTCGCGGAGGCCCGCGCCCTCCGGCCCGGCGTCGAACGCCCCTACGAGACGCTCCTCGCCCGGCACCTTCCCCTCCACCGCACCGCCTACCGGCGGGCCGACCTCGACCTCGGCGGCGATCCATCGGACCGCGCCCTGCCCGGCTCCGCCCTGCTGACCCGGCCCCGTAGCGCCGCCCTGCTGGAGCGGCTCTTCGCGGCCGGCCGCTACCACCTGCTCTCCAGCAGCGGACTGCTGCCGCCCCGGCTCACCGGACTGTGGACCGGCGACTGGGACACCGCCTGGTCGGGCGCGTTCACCACCGACGCCAACCTCGGCCTCCAGATCGCCTCGGCCGCCGCGGCCGCCCTCCCGGAGGTCACCGAGGCCCACGCCGCCCTGATCCAGAGCCAGTTGCCGCACTGGCGGGACAACGCCCGCGCCGTCTTCGGCGCCCGCGGGGTGGTGGCCCCCGCCCACACCGACGGCGAGTCCGGACACGTCTACCACTTCAGCCGCGAGTACCCCCTGCACCTGTGGACCGCGGGCGCCGACTGGCTGCTCGGCCCGCTCCTCGACCACGACGCCGTCCGCGGCGAACGCGATCCGCGCACCGCCGCCGTCCTCGCCGAAGTCGCCGAGTTCTACGAGGACTTCCTCACCCGCACCGACGACGAGGGCCGGCTGGTCGTGGTCCCCTCCTACTCGCCGGAGAACCGGCCGGCGAACGCGAGCTGGGGCGCCGTCAACGCCGCCATGGACCTCTCCGCCGCCCGGCACGCGCTGCGCACGGCCGCCGACCACCACCCGGCCCCGCCCGAGCGCGCGGCCCGCTGGCGCGCCCTGGCCGACCGGCTCCCCGCGCACCGCGTCAACGCCGAGGGCGCCCTGGCCGAATGGGCCCACCCCGGCCTCGCGGACTCCTACGACCACCGCCACCTCAGCCACCTCTACGGCGTCTGGCCCCTCGACGAGATCAACCCCTACGACACCCCGCGCCTCGCGGCCGCCGCCCACCGGGCCCTGGAACTGCGCGGCACCGAGAACGACTCCGCGCACGGCCACCTCCACCACGCCCTCGTCGCGGCCCGGCTGCGGGACGGCGAACGGGTCGCCGACGCCCTCGGCCAGGTCCTGGACGGCGACTTCTTCCACGCCTCCCTGATGAGCGCGCACTACCCGGGCCGGGACGTCTACAACGCCGACGCCGCCCACACCCTGCCCGCGGTGCTGATCGAGGCGCTCGTCCAGTCGACCCCCGGCCGGCTGGTGCTGCTGCCCGCGCTGCCGCGCGCGTACCCGCGGGGCCGGATCCGGGGTGTGCGCACCCGGTTCGGCGCCGAGATCGACCTCCACTGGAGCCCGCAGTGTGCGGGCGCGGTGATCCGTCCCGCCCGCACCGTCCGGATCGAGCTGATGACTTCCACCGGCGCGAGACCGCTCGACCTCGTCGCCGGAGAAGACCACGTCCTCACCCCGGGGACGTGGTGACTCCCCGCATTTCCCCCCACCCATGGAAGGGACACCCATGGCAACAACCCGCACACTGGGCCGCGTCGCCCGGGCCCTGCTGGCCCCGGCGCTCGCCCTCGGCGCCACGGTCGGCCTGGCCTCCGCCCCCGCCCACGCCGCGATCTGGAGCTCCTGCGACCAGTGGGGCAACACGACCCTGAACGGCTACACGCTCTACAACAACATCTGGGGCTCCGGCGCCGGCGGCCAGTGCGTCTGGGCCAACTCCGGCACCAGCTGGGGCGCCTGGGCCAACCACCCCAACACCGGCGGCATCAAGTCGTACCCGAACGCGAAGAAGGTGGTCAACAAGTCGATCACCTCGCTCGCCTCGCTGAGCAGCGCCTACAACGTCACCGTCCCGTCGTCCGGCGCGTACAACACCTCGTACGACATCTGGGACACCGACTACGACTACGAGATCATGCTCTGGGTCAACCACAACGGCGCCGTCGGCCCGCTCGGCACCTCGCAGGGCACGGTCACCCTGGGCGGCCACACCTGGAACGTCTACAAGGGCGACAACGGCGCCAACCAGGTCTTCTCGTTCCTGCGCACCTCGGACTCCAACTCCGGCACCGTCAACATCCTGCCGGTCCTGAAGTGGATCAAGGACACCAAGGGCTGGATGGGCAACGAGACCATCGGTGACGTCCAGTTCGGCTACGAGATCACCTCGTCCTCCGGCGGCCTGGACTTCATCACCCACAACCTGACGGTCAGCAGCAGCTGACCCGAAGGCCCCCGACCCGCGAAAGGTGCGGCCGGTCCCTCCCCTACGGGACCGGCCGCACCCGCTATTCGGCGATCGGCAGCCGGGCGCCGTCCCGCAGGAACAGCGGGATGCGGTCCAGCGGGGCGTCGACGGTCACCGCGGCCCCGCCCGGGTACGTCCGCCCGGTCCACGCGTCCGTCCACTCCGCCCCCGCCGGCAGATACACCGTGCGCACGGTGGCGCCCGCCGTCAGCACCGGCGCCACCAGCAGGTCCCGGCCGAAGAGATAGGCGTCGTCGACCGACCAGGACGCCTGGTCCGCCGGGAACTCAAGGAACAGCGGCCGCATCACCGGCAGCCCCTCCTCGTGCGCCTGACGCATCACGTCGAGGACGTACGGCCGGAGCCGCTCGCGCAGCCGCAGGTACCGCTCCAGGATCGGCCCGGCCTCCTCGCCGTACGACCAGACCTCGTTGGGGCCGCCGGTCATGTCCGGGCCCAGGGGCGTGCCGGGGTCGCGGAAGCCGTGCAGGCGCATCAGCGGGGACAGCGCGCCGAACTGGAACCAGCGGACCATCACCTCCCGGTACGCCGGGTCGTCCGGGTCGCCGCCGTGGAAGCCGCCGATGTCGGTGTTCCACCAGGGGATGCCGGAGAGCGCGGTGTTGAGGCCGGCCGCGATCTGGCGGCGCAGGGTCGGGAAGTCGGTGCCGATGTCGCCGGACCACAGCGCGGCGCCGTAGCGCTGACTGCCCGCCCAGGCCGAGCGGTTCAGCGTCAGCACCTCGCTCTCGCCGGCCGCGAGCAGCCCCTCGTGGAAGGTGCGCGAGTTCTCCGCCGGGTAGAGGTTGCCGACCTCCAGGCCCGGGCCCGCCCAGTAGCGCATGTTCTCCTGGAAGCCCGGCTTCAGCTCCGGCTCGCAGGCGTCCAGCCAGAAGGCCGTGATGCCGTACGGGACCAGGTAGTTGTCGCGGATCCGCGACCAGACGAACTCCCGGGCCTCGGGGTTGGTGGCGTCGTAGAACGCCACCTGGACGGTGGAGGCGACCTCCTTGTCCGGCCAGTCGGCGTGCGCCGCCGGTCCGTACTGGGTGCCGATGAAGTAGCCGCGCTGCTCCATCACCGGGTGGTTCTCCGACAGCGGGGACACCGACGGCCAGACGCTGACCACCAACTTCACCCCCAGCTCGTCCAGTTCGCGGACCATCGCCGCCGGGTCCGGCCACTCGCTGGGGTCGAACTTCCACTCGCCGAGGTGCGTCCAGTGGAAGAAGTCGCAGACGATCGCGGACAGCGGCAGCCCCCGGCGCTTGTACTCCCGTGCCACGTCGAGGAGTTCGTCCTGGGTGCGGTAGCGCAGCTTGCACTGCCAGAACCCGGCCGCCCACGCGGGCAGCATCGGCGTACGGCCGCTCACCGCGCTGTAGCGGCGCTGGCCCTCGGCCGGGTCGCCCGCGGTGATCCAGTAGTCGATCTGCCGGGCCGAGTCCGCGACCCAGCGGGTGCCGTTGTGCGCCAGCTCCACCCGGCCGATCGCCGGGTTGTTCCACAGCAGGGTGTAGCCGCGGCTGGAGGTGAGCACCGGGACACTGACCTCGGCGTTGCGCTGGACGAGGTCCAGGACCAGGCCCTTCTGGTCCAGCCGGCCGTGCTGGTGCTGGCCGAGGCCGAAGAGCTTCTCGTCGTCGTAGGCGGCGAAGCGCTGCTCCAGCCGGTGGTGGCCGTTGCCGACGGCCGTGTACAGCCGCGGTCCCGGCCACCAGAAGTGGGCGCGTTCCTCGGCGAGCAGCTCCCCGCCGTCCGAGGTGCGCAGAAAGCGGATCAGTCCCTCGGCGTCCACGTCGACGGTGAGCGCGCCGACGACCAGCCGCCCCCGGCCGTCCTCGATCTTGACGGTGGAGGAGGCGGGCGGCGCCTGTTCCAGCAGCGCGCCCGGCAGGTCCTCCAGCAGCGGCCCGCCGAGCCGGGCCCGCACCCGCACCGCGTCCGGGCCCCACGGTTCGACGCGGACCGTCTCCTGGCGGCCGCTCCACTCCAGCGCGCCGTCGCGCTCGCGGAACGTGCCGACGGTGGGGGAGGACTGCGCCAGGCTGACCTTCACTTGGTTCTCGGCAGGCTGATTCACGAGGCGTACTCCTGAACGATGACAGGGGGAAGCCGCCCCCGCGGGGGCCGCACAGGGGGTCGTACTGATCAGGAAGCGGCCGGTCCCGAGCTGGCCCGGACCGTCAACTCGGGTGCGATGAGCACGACTTCGTCCTCGCCCCGGCCCGCCAGCTTGGCGACGAGATGCGCCACCGCGTGCCGCCCCATCTCCTGGGCGGGGATGGAGACGGAGGTGAGCCGCACCGAGGCCTGGGTGGCGACCTGGTCGGGGCAGACGGCGACCACCGACACGTCCTCCGGCACGGCACGGCCCTGCTGGCGCAGCAGGGCGAGCAGCGGCTCCACCGCCGACTCGTTCTGCACGACGAAGCCCGTGGTGTCCGGGCGCTCGTCGAAGATCCGGGCCAGGGTCACCGCCATCGCGTCGTACCCGCCCTCGCAGGGGCGGTGCAGCAGCCGTACGCCCAGCTCCCGGCCGCGCGAGCGCAGCCCGTCTAGGGTGCGCTCGGCGAAACCGGTGTGCCGTTCGTAGACCGCCGGGGCCTCGCCGATGACGGCGACGTCGCGGTGGCCGAGCGCGGCCAGATGCTCCACGCAGAGCGCGCCGGTCGCCCGGAAGTCGAGATCGACGCAGGTCAGCCCGGAGGTGTCGGCCGGCAGGCCGATCAGCACGGCGGGCTGGTCGGTGTCGCGCAGCAGCGGCAGCCGCTCGTCGTCCAGCTCGACGTCCATCAGGATCATCCCGTCGGCGAGCCCGCTGCGGGTGACCCGGCGCACGGCGTCCGGTCCCTCCTCGCCGGTGAGGAGCAGCACGTCGTAGCCGTGGGTGCGCGCGGTGGTCGCCACCGCGATGGCGATCTCCATCATCACCGGCACGTACATGTCGGTGCGCAGCGGGATCATCAGCGCGATGATGTTCGACCTGCTGCTGGCCAGGGCCCGGGCGCCGGCGTTGGGGTGGTAGCCGAGTTCGCGGATGCTCTGCTCGACCCGGTGCCGGGTGGTCGCGGAGATGGACCGCTTGCCGCTGAGGACATAGCTCACCGTGCTCGCCGAGACTCCGGCGTGCTGGGCGACCTCGGCGAGGGTGACCATCCAGCTCTCCAAGCTTTGTGAAGCGCTTCGACAGTGCGCACGATGAACAGGGGCGGGTGAGGGTGGTTCGACAGTAGCTCCACCGCGAGTGGGTGTCCATAGGTTGTCGAAGCGCTTCGACAGCCAATTGGGCCCAGGCTGTCGAAGTCCGTCGAGTCCGGTCCGCCGGGTCCGTCCGGTCCCTTCGACCCGCCCGGCCCGTCGGGGACACGGTATTGCGTCGACATCGGCCGAACGGCCGCACGCGGGGTGGCCACCCCGCCCCGGATCGGGTACATACGATCGAGTAGCACCGATCGGTAACTCCCGGTCCCGCAAGGCCTGTCACAGCCCCCTATGCGCGGCGAGGTGAGCCTCATGTCCGCACCAACCCCCAAACCCACCGTCACCGAACGTGAGGCCCGCCAGGTGGCGGAGGCGGCCCGCGAACAGGACTGGCGCAAGCCCAGCTTCGCCAAGGAAC
Source organism: Streptomyces sp. NPDC000983 (assembly GCF_040299205.1). NCBI lineage: Bacteria > Bacillati > Actinomycetota > Actinomycetes > Kitasatosporales > Streptomycetaceae > Streptomyces > Streptomyces sp. NPDC000983. The sequence goes on from NZ_JBEPBM010000007.1 coordinate 251,165, forward strand.
TGTTCCTCGGACGCTTCCGCCTCGACCTCGTCCACCCCCACCCCATGCCGGCCGACGAGGCCGTCCAGCGCGGCGAGGAGTTCCTCGCCAAGCTCCGCGACTTCATCGAGACCAAGGTCGACAGCGCCCTCATCGAACGCGAGGCCCGCATCCCCGACGAGGTGATCAACGGCCTCAAGGAACTCGGCGCCCTCGGCATGAAGATCGACACCAAGTACGGCGGCCTGGGCCTCACCCAGGTCTACTACAACAAGGCCCTCGCCCTGGCCGGCTCCGCCTCACCCGCCATCGGCGTGCTGCTCTCCGCCCACCAGTCCATCGGCGTGCCCCAGCCGCTGAAGCTGTTCGGCACGCCCGAGCAGAAGGACCGTTTCCTGCCGCGCTGCGCCCGCACCGACATCTCCGCCTTCCTCCTCACCGAGCCCGACGTCGGCTCCGACCCGGCCCGCCTGGCCGCCTCGGCCGTACCGGACGGGGACGACTACGTCCTCGACGGGGTGAAGCTGTGGACCACCAACGGAGTCGTCGCCGACCTGCTCGTCGTCATGGCCCGGGTGCCGCGCTCCGAGGGGCACAAGGGCGGCATCACCGCCTTCGTCGTGGAGACCAACTCGCCGGGCATCACCGTCGAGCACCGCAACGCCTTCATGGGCCTGCGCGGCATCGAGAACGGCGTCACCCGCTTCCACCGGGTGCGGGTGCCCGCCGCCAACCGCATCGGCCCCGAGGGCGCCGGCCTGAAGATCGCGCTCACCACCCTGAACACCGGGCGGCTCTCCCTGCCCGCGTCCTGCGTGGCGGCCGGCAAGTGGTGCCTGAAGATCGCCCGCGAGTGGTCGGCGGCGCGCGAGCAGTGGGGCAAGCCGCTCGCCCACCACGAGGCCGTCGGCGCCAAGATCTCCTTCATCGCGGCCACCACCTTCGCCCTGGAGGCCGTCACCGACCTCGCCTCCCAGATGGCCGACGAGGACCGCAACGACATCCGCATCGAGGGCGCCCTCGCCAAGCTCTTCGCCTCCGAGACGGGCTGGCGGATGGCCGACGAACTCGTCCAGATCCGCGGCGGACGAGGCTTCGAGACGGCCGAGTCGCTCCGGGCGCGCGGCGAGCGCGCGGTCCCCGCCGAACAGATCCTGCGCGACCTGCGCATCAACCGGATCTTCGAGGGCTCCACGGAGATCATGCACCTGCTGATCGCCCGCGAGGCCGTCGACGCCCACCTCACGGTCGCCGGCGCCCTCATCGACCCCGACACGTCCCTCCAGGACAAGGCGAAGGCGGGCGCGGGCGCGGGCGTCTTCTACGCCAGGTGGCTGCCGAAGCTGGTAGCCGGACAAGGTCAACTTCCCTACTCCTTCGGCGAGTTCAAACGAGAGGTCGACCTCTCCCCGCACCTGCGGTACATCGAGCGCACCTCCCGCAAACTCGCCCGCTCCACCTTCTACGGCATGTCCCGCTGGCAGGGCCGGATGGAGACCAAGCAGGGCTTCCTCGGCCGGATCGTCGACATCGGCGCGGAACTCTTCGCGATGAGCGCGGCCTGCGTACGCGCCGAGCACCTGCGCGCCCACGGCGAGCACGGCCGCGAGGCGTACCAGCTCGCCGACGCCTTCTGCCGCCAGTCCCGGCTGCGCGTGGAGGAACTCTTCGGCCGCCTGTGGAGCAATACGGACGAAATGGATCGCAAGGTGGTCAAGGGCGTCCTGTCCGGCACCTACACCTGGCTGGAGGAGGGCATCGTCGACCCCTCCGGCGACGGCCCCTGGATCGCCGACGCCACCCCCGGCCCCAGCGAGCACCCCAACATCCACCGCCCGATCGGCTGACCTCCCGGCGACAGGATGTTCCCCTCCGCGGCGCGGGAGGGGGACACCCTGCCCGGCCGGGGACGCGTTACGGCAACAATGGAGGCATGAGCGACTCTCCAGCCCCCCTCGCCGACCCGCATCTGGTGTACGACCCCGTCGCGGGTGACGGCCCGAAGGACGTGGTGATCCTCGGCTCCACCGGGTCGATCGGCACCCAGGCCATCGACCTCGTCCTGCGCAACCCCGGCCGCTTCCGGGTGACCGCGCTCTCCGCCAACGGCGGCCGCGTCGCCCTCCTCGCCGAGCAGGCCCACCTGCTGAAGGCGCGCACGGTCGCGGTCGCCCGCGAGGACGCCGTACCGGAGCTGCGCGAGGCCCTGCGGACCCGGTACGGCGCGGGCGAGCCGCTCCCCGAGATCCTCGCCGGACCCGAGGCCGCCACCCGGGTCGCCGCCTCCGACTGCCACACGGTCCTCAACGGCATCACCGGCTCGATCGGACTGGCCCCCACGCTGGCCGCCCTGGAGGCGGGCCGCACCCTCGCTCTCGCCAACAAGGAGTCGCTCATCGTGGGCGGCCCGCTGGTCAAGGCGCTCGCCAAGCCGGGCCAGATCATCCCCGTCGACTCCGAGCACGCGGCGCTCTTCCAGGCCCTCGCCTCCGGCACCCGCGCCGATGTGCGCAAGCTCGTCGTGACCGCGTCCGGCGGCCCCTTCCGCGGCCGCACCAAGGAGCAGCTGGCGCACGTCACCGTCGAGGACGCCCTCGCCCACCCGACCTGGGCCATGGGCCCGGTCATCACGATCAACTCCGCGACCCTCGTCAACAAGGGGCTGGAGGTCATCGAGGCACACCTGCTCTACGACATTCCCTTCGACCGCATTGAGGTCGTCGTGCATCCCCAGTCGTATGTTCACTCGATGGTCGAGTTCACCGACGGATCCACGATCGCCCAGGCGACGCCCCCCGACATGCGGGGGCCGATCGCCATCGGTCTGGGCTGGCCCGAGCGCGTCCCCGACGCGGCGCCCGCCTTCGACTGGAGCACCGCCTCGACGTGGGAGTTCTTCCCGCTCGACAACGAGGCGTTCCCCTCGGTGAACCTCGCCCGCCACGTCGGTGAGCTCGCGGGTACGGCCCCGGCGGTGTTCAATGCCGCCAACGAGGAGTGCGTCGAGGCCTTCCGGGCCGGCGCGCTGCCGTTCAACGGGATCATGGAGACGGTGACCCGGGTGGTCCAGGAGCACGGCACCCCGGTCTCGGGAACCTCGCTCACCGTCGCGGACGTCCTCGAAGCGGAGACCTGGGCGCGCACCCGGGCCCGGGAACTGGCGGCACAGACGGCGGAGGCCCGTGCATGACGACCTTGATGTTCATCCTCGGCATAGTGGTCTTCGCCGTCGGGCTGCTGTTCTCGATCGCGTGGCACGAGCTGGGGCACCTGTCCACCGCCAAGCTCTTCGGCATCCGCGTGCCCCAGTACATGGTCGGCTTCGGCCCGACCATGTGGTCGCGGAAGAAGGGCGAGACGGAGTACGGCATCAAGGCCATCCCGTTCGGCGGCTACATCCGCATGATCGGCATGTTCCCGCCGGGCGCCGACGGCCGGCTGGAGGCCCGCTCCACCTCGCCCTGGCGCGGCATGATCGAGGACGCCCGCGAGGCCGCGTTCGAGGAGCTCAAGCCGGGTGACGAGACCCGCCTCTTCTACACGCGCAAGCCGTGGAAGCGGGTCATCGTGATGTTCGCGGGCCCCTTCATGAACCTGATCCTCGCGGTGATCCTGTTCCTCACCGTGCTGATGGGCTTCGGCATCTCCCAGCAGACCACCGACGTCAGCTCGGTCTCGCAGTGCGTCATCTCCCAGAGCGAGAACCGCGACACCTGCGAGAAGGGCGACCCCGCCTCCCCGGCCGCGGCCGCGGGCCTGAAGGCGGGCGACCGGATCGTCGCCTTCGACGGGGTGCGCACCGACGACTGGAACGAGCTCTCCGACCTGATCCGCGCCAACCCCGGACAGCAGGTGCCGATCGTCGTCGAGCGCGGCGGCGAGGAGGTCACCCTCACCGCGAGGATCGCCACCAACCAGGTCGCCAAGAAGGACTCCAGCGGCCAGATCGTCGAGGGCGAGTACGTCACCGCCGGCTTCCTCGGCTTCAGCGCCGCCACCGGCATCGTCAAGCAGGACCTCGGCTCCTCGGTGACGTGGATGGGCGACCGCGTCGGCGACGCCGTGGACTCCCTCGCGGCCCTGCCCGCCAAGATCCCCGCCCTGTGGGACGCGGCCTTCGGCGACGGCCCGCGCGAGGCGGACTCGCCCATGGGCGTGGTCGGCGCGGCCCGGGTCGGCGGTGAGATCTTCACCCTCGACATCCCGGCCTCGCAGCAGCTCGCCATGGCCGTGATGCTGGTCGCCGGCTTCAACCTCTCGCTGTTCCTGTTCAACATGCTCCCGCTGCTGCCGCTCGACGGCGGCCATATCGCGGGCGCCCTGTGGGAGTCCCTGCGCCGCAACCTCGCCCGGGTGCTGCGCCGCCCGGACCCCGGCCCGTTCGACGTGGCCAAGCTGATGCCGGTGGCGTACGTGGTGGCCGGGATCTTCGTCTGCTTCACCCTCCTGGTACTGATCGCGGACGTCGTCAACCCGGTGAGAATCTCCTAGCCACACACCGTTCACGGGGGCCGGGCACCCTGGGGTGTCCGGCCCTTCACCATCGGGTGGGTTTACCGGGCCGGGCGTCCCTCCGCCGGGTGGTTCCGGGCGGCGGAATGCTCGTACGATCGCCGGTGCCGTAATCTCGAAGGCCGGGGCCCGCCGCTGACGGGACCGGACCTTGATCCACGACTTGGGGTTGCACAAGCAGATGACTGCGATTTCTCTCGGCATGCCGTCCGTCCCGACCAAGATCGCCGAGCGCCGTAAGAGCCGGCAGATCCAGGTCGGATCCGTGGCGGTCGGCGGGGACGCGCCGGTCTCGGTCCAGTCGATGACCACGACCCGTACGTCGGACATCGGGGCGACGCTCCAGCAGATCGCCGAGCTGACCGCCTCGGGCTGCCAGATCGTGCGCGTGGCCTGCCCCACGCAGGACGACGCCGACGCGCTGTCCACCATCGCCCGCAAGTCGCAGATCCCGGTGATCGCCGACATCCACTTCCAGCCGAAGTACGTCTTCGCGGCCATCGAGGCCGGCTGCGCCGCGGTCCGGGTCAACCCGGGCAACATCAAGCAGTTCGACGACAAGGTCAAGGAGATCGCCAAGGCGGCCAAGGAGCACGGCACCCCGATCCGCATCGGCGTGAACGCCGGCTCCCTCGACCGGCGTCTGCTCCAGAAGTACGGCAAGGCGACCCCCGAGGCGCTCGTGGAGTCGGCGCTGTGGGAGGCGTCCCTCTTCGAGGAGCACGACTTCCGGGACATCAAGATCTCGGTCAAGCACAACGACCCGGTCATCATGATCGAGGCGTACAAGCAGCTCGCCGCTCAGTGCGACTACCCCCTCCACCTCGGTGTCACCGAGGCCGGCCCCGCCTTCCAGGGCACCATCAAGTCGGCCGTCGCCTTCGGCGCCCTGCTCTCCCAGGGCATCGGCGACACCATCCGCGTCTCGCTGAGCGCGCCGCCGGCCGAGGAGGTCAAGGTCGGCATCCAGATCCTGGAGTCCCTCAACCTCAAGCAGCGTGGCCTGGAGATCGTCTCCTGCCCCTCCTGCGGCCGCGCCCAGGTCGACGTCTACAAGCTGGCCGAAGAGGTCACCGCGGGCCTGACCGGCATGGAGGTCCCGCTCCGCGTCGCCGTCATGGGCTGTGTCGTCAACGGCCCCGGCGAGGCCCGCGAGGCCGACCTCGGCGTCGCCTCCGGCAACGGCAAGGGCCAGATCTTCGTCAAGGGCGAGGTCATCAAGACGGTCCCGGAGTCCAAGATCGTCGAAACCCTCATCGAGGAGGCCATGAAGCTGGCCGAGCAGATGGAGGCGGACGGCGTGACCTCGGGCGAGCCGTCGGTGTCCGTCGCCGGCTGACCCGCGCGCACGGCCGGGAGACCGGCTCCACCGCCCCGGTGCCGTTCGGCGCCGGGGCGGCCCCGTCGGCGGGGGCGGCACTCCACAACCGCGCCAGGTACAGTGCGGAGATCAGCAGTCTTAGTGTGAGGTCCCGCCGTTGTTGACCCAGACCACCTCCCGGGTCCTCGAACCGACCGACCTGGACGCAGCGCTCGCCGTTCTGGACCGCGAGCCGGTCGTGAACGCCTTCGTCACGTCCCGCGTCCAGGTGGCCGGCCTCGACCCCTGGCGCCTGGGCGGCGAGATGTGGGGCTGGTACGAGGACGGCATGCTGACGTCCCTGTGCTACGCGGGCGCCAACCTGGTCCCCATCTGCGCCACCCCGCGAGCCGTCCGCGCCTTCGCCGACCGGGCCCGCCGGGCCGGCCGCCGCTGCTCCTCGATCGTCGGCCCCGCCGGACCCACCGCGCAGCTCTGGCGCCTGCTGGAGCCCGGCTGGGGCCCCGCCCGGGACGTGCGGTCCCACCAGCCCCTGATGGTCACCGACCGCATGCCGGAGGCGATCGCCCCCGATCCGTACGTCCGCCGGATCCGCAAGGACGAGATGGACACGATCATGCCGGCCTGCGTGGCGATGTTCACCGAGGAGGTGGGCGTCTCCCCGATGGCCGGTGACGGCGGACTCCTCTACCAGGCGCGGGTCGCCGAACTCGTCGGATCGGGCCGCTCGTTCGCGCGTCTCGACGAACACGGCAAGGTGGTCTTCAAGGCGGAGATCGGCGCCGCGACCGAACGCGCCTGCCAGATCCAGGGCGTCTGGGTGGCCCCCGAGTACCGCGGGCAGGGCCTCGCCGCCCCCGCCATGGCCGCCGTACTGCGCTACGCGCTGGCCGACGTGGCCCCGACGGTGAGCCTCTACGTCAACGACTTCAACACCGCGGCCCGCCGGACCTACCGCAGGGTGGGGTTCGAAGAGGTGGGCGCGTTCATGAGCGTCCTGTTCTGAGAACGGCCCGCGGGCCCCTGTACCCTCCCCGCATGGACCTCGTCATCGGCCCCCTGGACCTGTCAGCCCACGTGGACGAGGCCCTCGCCGTCCAGGCGGTCGCCTTCGGACTCGGCCCGGACGAGGTCGCCGTACGCCGCCAGATCGTGCTGCGCCACATGACCTACCCCGGCGCGCGGGCCCTCGGTGCCACCGAGCACGGACGGCTCGTCGGATTCGTGTACGGCATGCCCAACGACCGCGCCCACTGGTGGTCCACGGTCGTCGAGCCGTACCTGCGCGCCCGGGACAACGACCACTGGCTCGACGACTCCTTCGTCATCACCGAGCTGCACGTCCACCCCGGCCACCAGCGGCGCGGCGCCGGCCGAGCCCTGATCACCGCGATCACCGACGGCGCCGCCGAGCCCCGCTCGATCCTCTCCGCGATCGACACCGAGAGCCCGGCCCGCGACCTGTACCGCTCGCTGGGCTACACGGACCTGGCCCGCCAGGTCCTCTTCCCCAGCGCCCCCAGGCCCTACGCCGTCATGGGCGCCCCCCTGCCCCTGCGCAGGCTCTGAGGCGTTAACCGATTTCCGCCGCCCCGCACCGCCCGGCTAACCTCCTAGCCATCACCTTCACGCAGCAGGAGTACGACACCCATGGCGAACGCACCGGTCCAGCGCATGTCCCAGTTGATGGCGAAGACGCTGCGCGATGACCCGGCGGACGCCGAGGTCCTCAGCCACAAGCTCCTCGTCCGGGCGGGATACGTCCGCCGCACCGCGGCCGGCATCTGGTCCTGGCTGCCCCTCGGCAAGCGGGTCCTGGCCAACGTCGAGCGCATCGTGCGCGAGGAGATGGACGCCATCGGCGCCCAGGAGGTGCTGCTGCCCGCGCTGCTGCCGCGCGAGCCGTACGACGCCACCGGCCGCTGGGACGAGTACGGCCAGGAGCTGTTCCGGCTCAAGGACCGCAAGGGCGGCGACTACCTGCTCGGCCCCACCCACGAGGAGATCTTCACCCTGCTGGTGAAGGACCAGGCGTCCTCCTACAAGGACCTGCCGGTCATCCTCTACCAGATCCAGCACAAGTACCGCGACGAGGCCCGTCCGCGGGCCGGCATCCTGCGCGGCCGCGAGTTCCTGATGAAGGACTCCTACTCCTTCGACACCGAGGACGAGGGCCTCGCCCACTCCTACGCCCTGCACCGCCAGGCCTACCAGCGCGTCTTCGAGCGCCTCGGCCTCGACTACCGGATCTGCGCCGCCACCGCGGGCGCGATGGGCGGCTCGAAGTCCGAGGAGTTCCTGGCCCCGGCCGAGGCCGGCGAGGACACCTTCGCCGACTGCCCCAACTGCGACTTCGCGGCGAACACCGAGGCGATCGCCTACGAGCTGAAGCCCGTGGACGCCGAGGGCGTGGCCGCGCTGGAGGAGATCCCGACCCCGGACACCCCGACCATCGAGACCCTCGCCGCCCACCTCGGCGTGCAGGCCTCGGCCACCCTGAAGAACCTCCTGGTCAAGGTCGACGGTGAGATCGTCGCCGTCGGTGTCCCCGGTGACCGCGAGGTCGACCTGGGCAAGGTCGAGGCGCACTTCGCCCCGGCGGCCGTGGAGATGGTGACCGAGGAGGACTTCGCGAGCCGGCCGGACCTGGTCCGCGGCTACGTCGGTCCGCAGGGCCTGGGCGAGAAGGTGCGCTACCTCGCCGACCCGCGCGTGGCCCCGGGCACCTCCTGGATCACCGGCGCCAACAAGGAGGGCACGCACGCGAAGAACGTGGTCGCGGGCCGTGACTTCACCGTCGACGAGTACGTCGACGTCGTGGTCGTCCAGGAGGGCGACCCCTGCCCGAAGTGCGGCACCGGCCTCAGCCTGGACCGCGCCATCGAGATCGGCCACATCTTCCAGCTCGGCCGCAAGTACGCCGACGCCCTCAAGCTCGACGTGCTCGGACAGCACGGCAAGCCGGTGCGCGTGACGATGGGCTCGTACGGCATCGGTGTCTCCCGCGCGGTCGCGGCCCTGGCCGAGCAGACCGCGGACGACAAGGGCCTGTGCTGGCCCGCCGAGGTCGCCCCGGCCGACGTGCACGTGGTGGCGGCCGGCAAGGCCCTGCAGACCGAACTCGCCCTGGAGGTCTCCGGGAAGCTGGCGGCGAAGGGCCTGCGGGTCCTGTGCGACGACCGCGCCGGGGTGTCGCCGGGCGTGAAGTTCACGGACTCCGAGCTGATCGGTGTGCCGCACATCCTCGTGGCCGGCCGCCGAGCCGCCGAGGGCGTCGTGGAGCTGAAGGACCGGCGCACCGGCGAGCGCGAGGAGCTGACGGTCGAGGAGGCCATCGCCCGCCTGAGCGCCTGAGTAACCGCGCAAGGCCCCCGTCAGGGGGCCGAGCGCGCTCAGGGTTCTCACCGTGCCGGCCGCGGATCAGCCGGCTTCGGCCCCGTGGACGCAGGGCAGCAGTTCACGGGGCAGGTCCACCCGCATTCCGCAGAAGCAGCGCAACGGACCGCCCCGGGAGGCGGGAGCTCCCAGGTCGATCATCAGGATGTCGGCCACTTCTCTCAGGACCTCCCCCGCCGACGCGTCTCGGGCAACCCGGATGCTGACTTCGTCGGGGTCCCAGAGCGCGATGCTCGTGAGGCCTTCGGTCACGGCGATGTGGACGCACACAGCTGTCTCCCCAGGGATGCTCTACGGCATGAGCGGTCCGCTCCGGGAGGTCAGCGGCAGCCTGATGTTACCGATGACTGTGGGGTTCGGGAGCAGTTTCGTCATTTTCCGTAGTCACACAGGCCCCCTGCGTCACAAGCTACGGCGTGCGGTGCTGCGGACCCCCAGGGCGGTCGGACGGCGCTTATCTCAGACGATGCGACTGACCTGAAGCATTGCCTCGGCATCCTTCAGCAATGCGCGCTGGCGTGACTCCGGCAGTTGCCGGTACAGCTTCAGCAGCCGGGCCTCGCGTTCGTCCCCGCTGGGGCCGGGTATGGGACGGCCGACCGCCTCGAAGAACTCCCTCGGCGTCGTCTGCGCGCCCCAGCGCCGGAACACCTCGACCATGGCCCGCAGTTTCTCCGGGTCGATGCGCGAGGTGCCGCGGGTGCGGTTCATCCAGGCGTTGAGGGTCGGGTAGGAGATACCGGCCTCGGACGCCAGGTCCTTCTGGGTCTTGTCGCTCACTTCTGCGAGGAGACGTTCGAGGAGAGCGGCCAGATCCTCGCCTCGGTGCGGTGGGGGGTCCTGGCCGGGCTCTGCGTCCCCTGGGCGGCTCTGCTCGTTCGTCACGCCTCAGAGGATCGACCATTGATATCTACAAGTGCAAGTAGATCGCAGATCGGTTCTGGGCGGTTTTGGTGTGCGGAGGGCTCCCCGGCGGAGGAAGTGCCTCCGCGCGCCCCATCCTCCTCTGGATCTCCTCAACTTTCACTCTGTGCACGCATCTTGACACGATATACATCTACGTGAAGACTGTAGATAACTTCGGATGTGGATCGCGGCCCCCGATGGCGTGCGGGCTGCCGGCTTCTGCCACCTCATGAATCTACATCTACATGAATATTGAAGATCTGGCGTGAAGTCGCCCCTCCACGCCGTCCCCGCCACCCATGCCGAACAGGAGAACCGATCGTGTCCCAACCGGACCACGTCACCACCGCCCAGGCCGGCCCCGAACCGGAGCTGGTAGCCCGGGCCCGCACCGGCGACCGGGAGGCGTTCGCCGCGCTCTACTACGAGCACTACCGCGCCGTGTACACCTTCCTGCTGGTACGCACCCGCAACAGGCACCTCGCGGAGGACCTGACCCAGGAGGCGTTCATCCGCGCCCTGCGCCGCATCGAGGACTTCACCTGGCAGGGCACCGCCTTCACCGCCTGGCTGAAGACCATCGCCAAGAACCTCTGGCTCGACGAACTCGGCCGCGGCCGGGTCCGGTTGGAGACCCCGGTCGCCCAGTTCGACGATCTCAGGGACGCGGCTCGCGCCACGGAGCCGCGCGCCCCGCGCGAACTGGAGGCGATCGAGGCCCACGAGACGGTCCAGACCGCCCTGCACGCCCTCAACGCCCGGGAACGGCACTGCGTCGAACTGCGCTTCCTGAACGAACTGACCCCGCAGGAGACGGCCCTGGCGATGGGCCGCAGCGTCGGCGCGGTCAAGACCCTCACCTACCGGGCGCTGCAGAAGCTGCGCCGGCCCGCCGGGGCGGTGTCGGCGTGAACAGCAACCTTCCCCGCGCGGTCGGAGTGATCAGCGCGGTCCTCGACGCCGTACGGCCCGAACAGGCGGCGGCCGTCGCCTCCGCGCTGGACTCCGCGCACCTGCTGGTCGACCCCCAGCGCTCGTTAGCCGCGGTGCTGCGCCGCACCGCGGACGGCGGTTGGTCCCGCGGGCCGCGGGCCCTCACCGACCTGGAGCGCAGGGCCCTGGCCTGGGACGCCTCCTGCGCGCGGGCGCGGACCGTGGCGGACGCCATCGAGAGCCATCTGGCCGGCCACGCGGGTCCCTCCGACGTCCGGGTCGACGGCGACCGGGTCCGGGTCGTGCTCCGGGTGGACGGCCCCGCCCCCTGGGCCCGCTGGCGCGTCTACTTCGGCATCACCACGATCGGCGAGAGCACCCGCCCCCACCTGGTGGTCGGCGAGGGGGAGCGCGAGGGAGTACGGGTGACGGTGGTCGCCCACGGCGCCGCAGCACCGCCGAAGCGGGACAGCGGGGCCGGGGAACGCCGCTACCGGCTCGGCCGGGTGATGTACGACCTGACGCTCCCGCAGCGCGACGCGCACGGCGACGTCTGGTACTTCCAGGGCTGGCGGCGGCACGACGGCATGCCGCTGATGTCCCTGGACAGCCGCCCCGAGCGGTGCTCCCTGGCCAATGTGGTGGCCCACCTCGGGCCGCTGGCGCCGGTGCGCACCGTGATGCCCGCCGCCGAGGCCGCCGTCGTACCGATGCCCACCGCGCCGGCGGACCCGGCCGAGGACTCCGCGCTGCGCACCCCGGCCGGACCGGTCGGATGAGCCTCGACGCACCGGGCCGCCCCGCCACCCGAGCCGTCGCGCCGGCGGACGGGGGATCGCGGGCCTGGGAATCGAGCGCGGCCTGCGGCCAGCGCGACGCGGAACTCTGGTTCTCCCGCAGGTCGTCGTCGGCGGCCGTGGCGATCTGCGCGTCCTGCCCCGTGCTCGACGCCTGCCGGGCCGCCGTGCTGCAACGGGAACGGGGCCTGCCCCGCTGCCGCCGCCAGGGCGTCGTCGCCGGACTGACCGGCGCCCAGCGCCACGCCCTGGACCGCCTGGCCGGCCGTCAGCAGGCCCAGGACCGACGGCAGGCGCCGCCCCGGCAGCGGACGCCGGACCGCCGACCGGCACAGGACGCCGCACCGGCACGGGACACGGAACCGGCACCCGACGTCCGGCCGGTGGCCGCACGCCGGCCAGCCCCGCCCCCGGGCGGCGACCGGCCCGCGACCGTCCCCGCACAGCCCGCGCCCTGCGGAACCCGCGCCGCCTACCAGCGGCACCTGCGCCGGGGCGAGCCCGTCGACGACGCCTGCCGGGCCGCCAACGCCCGTGACGCCGGCCGCTACCGCCGTACCGGATCCACCAGGGAGCGGGCCGACGCCGCCCGCTCCCGGGACGGCCCCGCCGGACAACGCGCCCCGCACTGAACGCCGTTCGCCCACCGCCACCGGAGAACCACATGTCCCCGACCCCCTCCGACGCGCCGCCCACCGGGACGCCGGGCCTCCTGGGCCGTACGGCCGCGCTCCTGCTGCGGCCCTTCAGACGGCGGGGCCGCCCGCGCGGCCGCCTCGTCCGGGACCTGGACGACGTCCGGCGCGAACGCGACCGCTGGCAGGGCCACGCCGACTCCTACGAACGGGAGCTGTCCGGCGTCCGCCTCGAACGCGCCCACCTGCTGGCCTGGCTGGCCGCGCTGCACCCGGCGAGCGCCGTGCTCACCCCCGGCCCCGCGACCGGACCCGAGGGCGGCCACCGGCTGTCCATCGAGGCGGGCGGACGGCAGCTGACCTGGCGGCTGCACCCTGCCGACCTCGCCCTGTTCCCCCACATCCCCTACGGCCGGAGCACGGCCCTTCTCGTCGACGGACCCCAGGCCCCCGACCAGGCCGCCCACCTCCGCAGGCACACCCGTCTGCTGGCGATGGAGCAACTGCTGTTCACGGCGCCGGCCGAGCGATGGGCACCGACCCGGCCCCCGCGCCGGGACGACCCCTGAACCCGTACGCGCACCGGGCGACCCCGCCCCGCGAGACCCCGGTCGGCAGGCTCGGGAGGCAAGCCGGCCGGACCCACCACGCCCCCCTGCGAGCTCCCAGCAGGGGGGCGTGGTCACCTCCGTACGGCCCTACAGCCAGCCGGCGAACTCCAGCAGCAGCTCCGCGTCCTGCGGCCGACCCACCCGCAGCGCGCGCACACCCGACTCCACCGCGCGGAACAGCGTCCAGCCCCGCAGCCGTTCGGCGTCGACCTCCAGCGAATCCGCGAGCCGCTTCACCCGGCGCCGCGTCGTGGCCGCCCCCGACGGGGAGGCGATCAGGTCCTCCACCCGGTCGCGCACCAGCCGCGCCAGATCGAACGCGCACTCGCCGACCACCGGGTCCGGCCCCACCGCCAGCCAGGGCGCCCGCTCCCCGGCGAGCACCTTGCTCTGCCGGAACGTGCCGTGCAGCAGCCGGTGCTCGGGCGGCGCGGCCAGCAGCTCCGTCCGCGCGGCGAGCGCCGCGTCGACCAGCGCCGTCACCGCCGCGTCCGCGGACCCGGTCGCCCGCATCGCCTCGGCCTGCCGTCCGGTCCGCTCGGCCACCGTCTCGAACACCTGGTCCGCCGGCGGCTCCACCCACAGCCGCCGCAGCGTCCCGGCCGCCTCCAGCAGCGCCTTGGCCTCCGGCAACGACCGCACCGACACATCGGGATGCAGCCGCTCCAGCAGCAGAACCCCGGCCTCGTCGGCCCCCGTCTCCCGCAGCTGTACGGCGCCCAGCCCGTCCCAGTGCGCCAGCGCGGCCCGCTCGCTCTCGGGGCGGGCCCGCTCGGGCGCCAGCTTCAGCACGGCCGGCGTCCCGTCGGCCCGCCGGACCAGGACGACCAGGCTGCTGCGCCCGCCCGGCACCTGCACCCGCTCCACGGTCAACTCGCGTAGCGCCACGGCCCGCTGAGCCGTCTCGGGCAGCTTCTCCAGCCAGCCCCCGGCGTCCGGTGCCGTCTCACCGAGCGCCCTGACCAGACGCGGCGGCGGTTCGAAAGCCATACGCGAGAGTTTCCTTTCCAGTACGCGTCACGCCGTGGGCGTCGCCGATGCCGACCCGGTGGCCGCCCGCTCGGCGAGCCCAGGGAAGGCTACGCTCTCGCCGCGCCAGCGCACCGCCCGCACCGCCGCCTCGCTCAGCGCCGCGGCAGCCGCGCGCCGCCGCTCGCCCGTCGTGGCGCGCACCAGGTCCGAGTAGACCCCGGCCACGCCGTCCTCCACCGCGGCGGCCAGCCGGGCCGCCGCGGGCGAGTCCGGCACCGGGAACGGCAGCGCGTACCCGGCCTCGGCGGCCACCGGCTCCCCGCCCAGCTCCAGCACCTCCCGCACCAGGTCGTCCCGCCGCTCCCGATGGGCGTCGTAGCCGCCCCGGGCCTCGTCGCGCCGGCCCTCGCGGATCGCGCCGCCGACGACGCCGTACCCGTACACCGCCGCGTGCTCGGCGGCCAGCGCCGCCTGCAGGGCGGTCAGTTCTCCGGCCTTGGCCTTGCTCACGAGTCGGCCTCCGTCAGCAGATGGACATGGGCGGCTCCGGCGGCCGCCACCGAGGCGAGCAGCCGGGCCAGTTCACCGGGGACCCGCAGCAGCGCCTCGCTCCTGCGGTCCGCCAGCTCCTGTTCGGCCGTCGCGAGCATCGCCAGCGCGTCCTTCCCGTCGGCCGGCACCGCTGCGGGAGCCGTAGCGGCGGAGGCGGATGCGGACGGGGAGGGCTGGGCGGACCTCGCCGCCGTACCGCCGAAGGCCTCCGCGTGCCGGACCACCTCCGCGCGCAGCGGGGCCAGCCGCTCCGTCAGCGCGGGATGGGCGGCGGCCACCGCGGCGTAGCGTTCCGCGAGTTCCGCGCTGTCCCGGGCCGCACGCGCGCGTGCGCGGTCGGCGGCCGACGGGCTGCCGCCCCCGGTGCCGTCCACGTCCGGACCCGGGGAACAGCCCGTCAGCAGGGCGGCGCCTGCGGCCGCGAGGAGCAGGCTCCTTCTGCGCGGCCCCGAGGGCTCGCGCGACGGCGGGGGAAACGGCACGGCAGTCGTCCTCGGTGCTCGTACGGCAGGGGGAGGGCGGCACGCCCGTGATCACGGTACCCGTGGACCCGCCGACGGCCACTCACCGGCACCCGCCCACTACCCGATGGACGGCAACACACCTTGGGACCGGATACCCTTTGACCAGACACGCGACCCATCCCACAACAGCACACGCGGCCGAGGAGTCACCCGGATGAGCACGACCCAGAGCGAGAGGCTTCGAGAACTTCTGGAACCGCTCGTCAGCTCCCAGGGCCTGGATCTCGAAGAGATCGCCGTGGACTCCGTAGGACGCAAGCGGGTGCTGCGCGTCGTGGTCGACTCCGACACCGGTGCCGACCTGGACCGGATCGCCGATGTGAGCCGCGCGCTCTCGGCGAAGCTCGACGAGACCGACGCGATGGGCGAGGGCGCGTACGACCTTGAGGTGGGTACCCCCGGTGCGGAGCGCGAGCTCAAGGAGCGGCGGCACTACGTGCGCGCCGTCGACCGCCTGGTGAGGTTCCAGCTCGCCGAGGGCGGGGACCTGGTCGCCAGGATCCTGACCGTCGACGACGAGGGCGTCGAGCTCGAGGTCCCCGGTGTGAAGGGCCGAAAGGCGACCTCGCGCCGGCTCGGCTTCGCCGACATCGACAGGGCCCGCGTCCAGGTCGAGTTCAACCGCAAGGACAAGCAGGACGAGCAGGATCTCAAGGATCTCAAGGAAGAAGAGGAGGCGTAGCCGTGGACATCGACATGAGCGCCCTGCGGGGCTTGGTGCGGGAGAAGGAGATCTCCTTCGACCTGCTGGTCGAGGCGATCGAGTCGGCCCTCCTCATCGCCTACCACCGCACCGAGGGAAGCCGCCGTCACGCGCGCGTGGAGCTCAACCGGGAGACCGGACATGTGACCGTGTGGGCGAAGGAGGACCCCGAGGACCTGGAGGAGGGGCAGGAGCCCCGCGCCTTCGACGACACCCCGTCCGGCTTCGGCCGTATCGCCGCCACCACCGCCAAGCAGGTCATCCTGCAGCGGCTGCGCGACGCCGAGGACGACGCCACGCTCGGCGAGTACGCCGGACGTGAGGGCGACATCGTCACCGGCGTGGTCCAGCAGGGCCGCGACCCGAAGAACGTGCTCGTGGACATCGGCAAGCTGGAGGCCATCCTGCCGGTGCAGGAGCAGGTGCCCGGCGAGACCTACCCGCACGGCCTGCGGCTGCGCTCGTACGTCGTGCGCGTGGCCAAGGGCGTCCGCGGTCCGTCCGTCACCCTCTCGCGCACCCACCCGAACCTGGTGAAGAAGCTCTTCGCCCTGGAGGTGCCGGAGATCGCCGACGGTTCCGTCGAGATCGCCGCCATCGCGCGTGAGGCCGGTCACCGTACGAAGATCGCCGTCCGGTCCACCCGTTCGGGTCTGAACGCCAAGGGCGCCTGCATCGGCCCCATGGGCGGCCGGGTGCGCAACGTGATGGGCGAGCTGAACGGAGAGAAGATCGACATCGTCGACTGGTCGGACGACCCGGCCGAGATGGTCGCGAACGCGCTGTCGCCGGCCCGCGTCTCCAAGGTGGAGGTCGTGGACATGGCGGCCCGGTCCGCACGGGTCACGGTGCCCGACTACCAGCTGTCGCTGGCGATCGGCAAGGAAGGGCAGAACGCCCGGCTGGCGGCCCGGCTGACCGGCTGGCGCATCGACATCCGTCCCGACACCGAGCCGTCCGGGGAATAGATCCACCGCACCGGTGGCTTAGATCACGACAACAACCGTTCGATTCTTGCCCCAAAGGGGTGAGGTCGGTGCGGGGAGGTAGACTTAAGAGTGTCTGGCCGGACGCAAGCCCCAGCATGCCCCGAGCGCACCTGCGTGGGGTGCCGGGAGCGAGCGGCCAAGAAGGACTTGCTGCGCATCGTGGCGATCGAGGACGAGTGCGTTCCCGATCATCGCGGTACGCTGCCCGGCCGGGGTGCTTATGTGCACCCCGCCCTGGTCTGTCTCGATCAGGCGGTACGTCGTCGGGCGTTCCCCAGGGCGTTGCGTGCCCCGGGTCCGCTCGGCACCGAGGCGTTGCGCCTCTACGTCGAGCAGGCAACACCGTAAGAAGCGTCGCGCGGATCCCCGTGCGGCCCTGGTACCTCGCGAGTTGGAAGTAGGTCGAGATTGCGATGAGCACTCGATGAGTACGCGATGAGTACGCCCATGAAGTAGCGACGGTCCGGCCGCAACCCGGACCTAAAAGGAGCGAAGTGGCTAAGGTCCGGGTATACGAACTCGCCAAGGAGTTCGGGGTTGAGAGCAAGGTCGTCATGGCCAAGCTCCAAGAACTCGGTGAATTCGTCCGTTCGGCGTCTTCGACCATCGAAGCGCCCGTCGTCCGTAAGCTGACGGACGCCCTCCAGCAGGGAAGCGGTGGCGGCAAGCCCGCCTCCGCCCGTAAGGCTGCCCCGGCGAAGCCGGCAGCCCCCTCTCCGGCGCAGGCTGCCCGTCCGGCCGCCCCGCGCCCGCCGGCCCCCAAGCCGGCCGCCGCCGAGAAGCCCGCGGCTCCCGCCGCGCCGGCCGCTCCCGGCCCCCGTCCCACCCCGGGCCCGAAGCCCGCGCCGCGGCCCGCCCCGGCGTCCCCGGCTCCGACCACGCCCGAGTTCACGGCACCGCCGGCGGCTCCCGCCGCCCCGGCCGCCGCTCAGGGCCAGGGTCAGGGCCAGGGCTCCGGTACCCGTCCGGGCGCCTCGCGTCCCGGCGGTCAGGCCCCGCGTCCGGGTGCCCCGCGTCCCGCGGGCGGTCCCGGCCAGGGTGGTCAGGGCCGCGGTGACCGTGGCGACCGTCCGGGCGCTCCGCGTCCGGGTGGCCAGGCCCCGCGTCCCGGTGCCCGTCCGGCCGGTCCCCGTCCGGGCAACAACCCCTTCACCTCCGGTGGCTCCACCGGCATGGCGCGCCCGCAGGCGCCCCGTCCCGGCGGCGCCCCGCGTCCCGGCGGCCCCGGTGCTCCCGGCGGCGCTCCGCGTCCGCAGGGCCAGGGCGGTCCCCGTCCCCAGGGCGCGGCGGGCGGTCCCCGTCCGCAGGCTCCGGGCGGCGCGCGTCCGACCCCGGGCGGGATGCCCCGTCCGCAGGGCGGCCCGCGTCCCGGCGGCGGTCCCGGTGGCCCGCGTCCCAACCCCGGCATGATGCCGCAGCGTCCCGCTGCCGGCCCGCGTCCCGGCGGTGGCCCCGGCGGCCGCGGTCCGGGCGGCGCGGGTCGTCCCGGCGGCGGTGCCGGTGCCGGTCGTCCCGGTGGCGGCGGCTTCGCCGGCCGTCCCGGCGGCGGTGGCGGCGGTGCCCGTCCCGGTGGCGGCGGCGGCTTCGCCGGTCGTCCCGGTGGCGGTGGCCCCGGCGGCGGTGGCGGCGGCTTCGGTGGCGGCGGTGGCCGTCCCGGCTTCGGCGGTCGTCCCGGTGGTCCGGGTGGCCGCGGTGGCACGCAGGGCGCCTTCGGCCGTCCCGGCGGTCCCGCGCGTCGTGGCCGCAAGTCGAAGCGGCAGAGGCGCCAGGAGTACGAGGCCATGCAGGCCCCGTCGGTCGGCGGCGTGATGCTGCCTCGCGGCAACGGCGAGTCCATTCGCCTGTCGCGCGGTGCGTCCCTCACCGACTTCGCGGAGAAGATCAACGCCAACCCGGCGTCGCTCGTCGCGGTCATGATGAACCTCGGCGAGATGGTCACCGCGACCCAGTCCGTCTCCGACGAGACCCTCCAGCTCCTCGCGGGCGAGATGAACTACACGGTTCAGATCGTCAGCCCGGAGGAGGAGGACCGCGAGCTGCTCGAGTCCTTCGACATCGAGTTCGGCGAGGACGAGGGCGACGAGGACGACCTGGTCGTGCGTCCGCCGGTCGTGACCGTCATGGGTCACGTCGACCACGGTAAGACCCGACTGCTCGACGCCATCCGCAAGACGAACGTCATCGCGGGCGAGGCCGGCGGCATCACCCAGCACATCGGTGCCTACCAGGTCTCGACCCTGGTCAACGACGAGGACCGCGCGATCACCTTCATCGACACCCCGGGTCACGAGGCGTTCACCGCCATGCGTGCCCGTGGTGCCCGGTCGACGGACATCGCGATCCTGGTCGTCGCGGCCAACGACGGCGTCATGCCGCAGACGGTCGAGGCGCTCAACCACGCCAAGGCGGCCGACGTCCCGATCGTCGTCGCGGTCAACAAGATCGACGTCGAGGGCGCGGACCCGACCAAGGTGCGCGGTCAGCTGACCGAGTACGGCCTGGTGGCCGAGGAGTACGGCGGCGACACCATGTTCGTCGACATCTCCGCCAAGCAGGGTCTGCACATCGACTCGCTGCTGGAGGCCGTGGTCCTCACGGCCGACGCCTCGCTCGACCTTCGGGCCAACCCGAACCAGGACGCGCAGGGCATCTCGATCGAGTCCCGTCTCGACCGCGGCCGCGGTGCCGTGGCGACGGTCCTCGTCCAGCGAGGCACGCTGCGGGTCGGCGACACGATGGTCGTGGGCGACGCCTACGGCCGGGTGCGCGCCATGCTCGACGACAACGGCAACAACGTCGCCGAGGCCGGTCCCTCGACGCCGGTCCAGGTCCTGGGCCTGACCAACGTCCCGGGTGCGGGCGACAACTTCCTGGTGGTCGACGAGGACCGTACGGCCCGTCAGATCGCCGAGAAGCGCGCCGCCCGTGAGCGCAACGCCGCGTTCGCCAAGCGCACGCGCCGCGTGTCGCTGGAGGACCTGGACAAGGTGCTCAAGGCCGGCGAGGTCCAGCAGCTGAACCTGATCATCAAGGGTGACGCTTCCGGTTCCGTCGAGGCGCTCGAGTCGTCCCTGCTCCAGCTGGACGTCGGCGAAGAGGTCGACATCCGCGTCCTGCACCGCGGTGTCGGTGCGGTCACGGAGTCCGACATCGACCTGGCGATGGGCTCCGACGCCATCGTGATCGGCTTCAACGTCCGCGCGGCCGGCCGCGCGGCGCAGATGGCCGAGCGCGAGGGTGTGGACGTCCGGTACTACTCGGTCATCTACCAGGCGATCGAGGAGATCGAGGCGGCCCTCAAGGGCATGCTCAAGCCGGAGTACGAAGAGGTCGAGCTCGGCACGGCGGAGATCCGCGAGGTCTTCAAGTCGTCCAAGCTGGGCAACATCGCCGGTGTGCTCATCCGCTCCGGCGAGGTCAAGCGCAACACCAAGGCGCGCCTCATCCGCGACGGCAAGGTGGTCGCGGAGAGCCTCAACATCGAGGGCCTGCGTCGCTTCAAGGACGACGTCACCGAGATCCGCGAAGGCTACGAGGGCGGTATCAACCTCGGCAACTTCAACGACATCAAGGTCGACGACGTCATCGCGACGTACGAGATGCGCGAGAAGCCGCGCGCCTGACCGTCGTAGCAAGCGATCGGGGCCGGTCGGCGGGGCTATTCCCTCAGGGAATTTCCGTCGATCGGCCCCGGCCGTTGCGTGTACGGTTCCCGTATCGGTGCCCGAGTGAGGCACCCGTACCCCGAACCGGCGGGACATCCGGGCACACACATGTATGTGGGGACGCTGTCCTTCGACCTGCTCCTCGGCGACGTCCACTCGCTGAAGGAAAAACGCTCCCTCGTCCGACCGATCGTGGCCGAACTCCAGCGGAAGTACGCGGTGAGCGCGGCGGAGACGGGACATCAGAACCTCCACCGCAGGGCCGAGATCGGGCTCGCGGTGGTCTCCGGGGACACGGGACACCTCACCGACGTACTGGACCGCTGCGAGCGGCTGGTCGCCGGGCGCCCCGAGGTGGAACTGCTCTCGGTTCGACGCAGGCTCCACAGCGACGAAGACTGAAGCAAGAGATCAGCACTTTAAGGAGACGGACCAGTGGCCGACAACGCTCGGGCGAAAAGGCTGGCGGACCTCATCCGGGAGGTGGTGGCCCAGAAGCTGCAGCGCGGGATCAAGGACCCGCGGCTCGGCTCGCACGTCACCATCACCGACACCCGGGTCACGGGTGACCTGCGGGAGGCGACCGTCTTCTACACCGTGTACGGAGACGACGAGGAGCGGGCCGCGGCGGCGGCCGGACTGGAGAGCGCCAAGGGCGTGCTCCGTTCCGCGGTCGGCGCGGCGGCGGGCGTGAAGTTCACCCCCACGCTGACCTTCGTGGCCGACGCGCTGCCCGACACCGCCCGCACCATCGAGGACCTCCTCGACAAGGCCCGCCAGTCCGACGCCAAGGTGCGCGAGGTCTCGGCCGGCGCCGCCTACGCCGGTGAGGCGGACCCGTACCGCAAGCCCGGTGACGACGAGGACGACGCCGCCGAATGACGCAGAAGCAGACCACGCCCGACGGACTTGTCATCGTCGACAAGCCGTCGGGCTTCACTTCGCACGACGTGGTCGCCAAGATGCGCGGGATCGCCAGGACCCGACGCGTCGGCCACGCCGGCACCCTCGACCCCATGGCGACGGGCGTGCTCGTCCTCGGTGTCGAGAAGGCCACCAAGCTCCTCGGTCACCTCGCGCTGACCGAGAAGGAGTACCTGGGCACCGTCCGGCTCGGCCAGACGACCCTGACCGACGACGCCGAGGGCGAGATCACGGGGTCGGCCGACGCCTCGAAGGTCACCCGGGCCGCCGTCGACGCCGGGATCGCCCGGCTGACCGGCGACATCATGCAGGTGCCGTCCAAGGTGAGCGCCATCAAGATCAACGGCGTGCGCTCCTACAAGCGCGCCCGGGACGGCGAGGAGTTCGAGATCCCCGCCCGCCCGGTCACCGTCTCCTCCTTCACGGTGTACGACGTCCGGGACGCCGTCGCCGAGGACGGCACCCCCGTCCTGGACCTGGTGGTCTCCGTCGTCTGCTCCTCCGGCACCTACATCCGGGCGCTCGCCCGCGACCTCGGTGCCGGCCTGGGCGTGGGCGGCCACCTCACGGCGCTGCGCCGCACCCGGGTCGGCCCGTACAAGCTGGACGCGGCCAAGACCCTGGAGCAGCTCCAGGAGGAGCTGACCGTCATGCCGGTCGCCGAGGCCGCCACGGCCGCGTTCCCCCGCTGGGAGGTCGACGACAGACGGACGAAGCTGCTCCTCAACGGTGTCCGCCTGGAGATGCCCCAGGAGTACGCCGGCCGCGGGGCGGTGGCCGTCTTCGACCCCGAGGGCCGCTTCCTCGCCCTCGTCGAGGAGCACAAGGGCAAGGCCAAGAGCCTGGCCGTCTTCGGCTGAGGCCGGATCCGCCCGTGGAGCGGCGCGCACGGGGTCGTTCGCTGCCCGCCGCTCCACGGTCCCCCCTCGGTTCCCCCACCCCTAGGGTGTATCCAGCCGACCCCGCTTGTTCACCCTTGCGGGCGGGCGCTCGGAGTGAACCGAGGGAGCGGAAGGGGGCGCGTTCACCACGCGATCTGTCCCGCTGATCATCCCGCGCCTACCGTCGAGGACGGCTACGGAGGTACGGCGGGGAGGTTCGACCATGGCGGCCCGGGAAGGTCACGGGGCTTCCGGTGCGCGGGGGTACGCGGGCGCCGACACGGGTGCGAGCGGGGCCGCCCCGCGTGGGCCCGCTTCCGGCGGCAGGGGCGGGCGGGGGCTCGCTTCCGAGGGAACGGGCGAGTGGGGACTCGCTCCCGAGGGCACGGGCGAGTGGGGACTCGCTTCCGAGGGCAAGGAAAAGCGGGCACTCGCTCCCGATGACGCCCTGGTGCGGATCGACGATCCCGCGGGCCGACCGCGCGGCCTCGGCTTCGTGGCCGACCACCACGGCACGGTGATCACCAGCCATGAGGTGGTGGACGGCCGCTCCCGCCTGGTCCTGCGGACCGCCGTCGGCGACGAGCGCCCGGTGACCGCGGACGCGGTGACCCCCCTGCCCGAACTCGGTCTGGCGCTGGTGCGCACCACGGGGCTGCGTGCCCGCCCGCTCCCGGTGACCGTACGGGACACCGTCGAGCCCGGCCGGTACGTCAGGCTCCCGGCGGGCGGCTGGCGCGAGGCACGCGTGCTGGGCGTCACCCCGGCCGCGTACGGCGCCGCCGACCAGGGCCGCCGGATCGGCGACACCCTTGACCTGGCGATGGGCACGGCAGGCCGCGACGCCCTGCGGCCGGGTGGCGGCGCCGCCGGGGGACCGGTGCTGGACGCGGAGACGGGCGCGGTGATCGCCGTACTGGCCACGGGGGTCCGCGGCGAGCACCGGGACGGGGGGTTCGCGGTGCTGCTGCGGCCGCCCGGCGCGGCAGTCGGTTGGTCCTCGCCCGGGGTCGGTGCGCCCTTCGGCTCGCGGCCGCCCGGGGTCGGTGCGCCATCCGGTTGGTCCCCGCCCGGATCCGGCGCCCCTTCCGGGAACGCGGCCGTCTCCGGGTCCGGCCCCCTCGCCGAGGTGCTCCAGGAGAACGCGACCACGGTCCCCTGCTACGGCGCCGACCTGAACCCGGCGGCCGTGCTGGAGCTGACGGCGACCACGGTCGGCCAGGACGGCCCGCCCCTCGCGCCCGGCCCCGAACCGGTGCAACGCGCCTCCACTGCAAGGGAGTTCGAGGCATTCACGGTCTGCCCCCGGAGCGCCGTACTGGCCCTCGTCGGCGCCCCGGGAAGCGGCCGTACGACCGAGCTGGCGCTGCTGGCGGCCCGTCGGCACCGGGGTCCCGCCCCGGCTCCGGCACTCTGGCTGCGCGGCGCCGATCTGCGGGACGGCGACACCTCGGTGGCGGACGCCGTCGGCCGGGCGCTGGCCCGCGCCGCCCGGATCGTCGCCGCGTCCCGCTCGGCCGCCCCGGCGGACCTCGGCGACATCGCGCCGGAACACCTCGCCCGAGCCGTCGGCCGACCGCTGCTGCTGCTCCTCGACGGCCCCGAGGAGATGCCCCCGCTCTCGGCCCACCGGCTCCCCGAGTGGACGGCCGGAACGACCGCCTGGCTCGGGCGTACGGGAGCGAAGCTGGTGGTGGCCTGCGGGGCGGAGTACTGGGAGGAGGCGGGGGCCGGATTCCCCGGGGAGGTGCTCCACGGCGTGCCGGACGACGGCGCGCGGGGGCTGCCGGCCTGTGTGCGGCTCACCGGGCTGACCGCGCCCGAGGCCCACGAGGCCCGCGCCCGCTACGGCGTCCCCGAGGACGTGCTCGCCGCCCGGGACGCCCGCCACCCCCTCACCCTCCGGCTCCTGTCCGAGGTCCGCGCCGCCCTCCCCGACGCCCCGGACGCCCGTACCGACCGGCACGGCGTCCTCGCGGCGCACCTGGACCTGATGTGCCTGCGGGTCGCCGTGCGCCTCGCCGCCGAGAACGGCCTGCGCGGGCCCGCGGTGCGCCGGCTCGCCGCCAAGGTCGCCGGCCAGGTCCACGAGGCCGCCCGCCGCAGCCTGGGCCCGGGACAGGGCGGACTGGACCGGGAGTCCTTCGAGGCCGTCTTCCCCTGGGGCCCCGCGCCCGCCGCGCTCGGCGGAGGAACCGGCTGGGCCTCCGCCGTACTCACCGAGGGGCTCCTCGTCCCCGCCGGGCACGGCTACCGCTTCGCCCACGAGGAGTTCGCCGACTGGATCCAGGGCACCCACCTCGACCTGGACGAGGCTCTGCGCGCCCTGGTCCACCGCGACCGCGCCACCGACCCCCACCCGGTCCCCGTGCCGCATCACCGCATCGGCCCCGTCGTGGAGGCCCTCCTCGTCCTCGCCCGCCACCGCGGACCCCTCCGACTGGCGCTGCGGCTCCAGGAGTTGGCCGACGCCCTGGACGCCGACCCGCGCTCCTGGTGGGCCGCCCGCCTCCTCGCCCTCACTCTGCTGAGAGTGCCCGACGCCACCCCGTACACCGACGTACTGCGGCTGCTCGCCGACCGGATCGTCTCCTGGCGGCGCCAACAGCGGCCCGTACCCGACGAGTTCGGCCCCGGCTTCTGGACCGAGGTCCCGGTGCCGGACGACACCCGCCTCGACCTGCTCCACCGGCTCGTCCTGGCGGACACCCGGACCGGACCCCGCTACCTCGACGCCGTGGCGGAGCTGCTCACCGCCGACGCCGGCGCCGGAGCCGTACAGCGCCAACTCGTCCACTGGTTCCACGACGACCGCCCGCTGCCCGCGACCCCGCACGCCACCGTCGCACGGGCCGCGCAGGCGCTGCTGCACACCCACCGGCACGGTGCCCTGGACGACCTCACCGAGACCCTCGTCGAGGCCGCGCACGCCCGCGCCGACGAACTCCTCGCCGTGCTCGCCGAGGAGGAGCCCTCCGCGCTCTGCCGGGCCGTCGACCGATGGGCGCACGACGAGCGGCCCGCACGCCGGGTCGCGGCCATGGCCTACGGACTGAGGGTCGCGCCCCTGGTCCGCACCGACGCCGACCGCGCACTCCTGCGCCACGCCGCCCTCGCACTCCTCGCCCACCCCGCCGACACCACCCTGCACGGCGGCGCGCTCGCCCTCCTCGTCCGCGACCCGCACACCCGGGCCCGCCATCTCCCGCCCGCCCTGCGGCACTTCGCCGCAGCAGACCCGCAGTTCCCGCCCAGCGCCCTGGCCGGCGCCCTGACCACCCACCCCGAACCGGTCCTCGACGCCTTCCGGGAACGACTGCGCCGGCCGGGAGCCGGGCCCGCGCTGCGGGTTCTGGCCGATGTGACCACCCCGTCGCTGGCCCGCCGGGTCGCCGCCCTCGTCCAGGAGGCGGTGGAGCGACGGCCGGAGACCGCCGGCGACGTCGCCGCGTACGTCCATCGCCGCCTGGAACACGGACCGGTCGCCCGCGCCGTACTGTTCCCGCTGGTCACAGGGCTGCTGGACGGCGGGCCCGAGCAGGTGCGGGCCGCGCTCGCCGGTGTCCTCGCGGTCCCCGGCACGCCCGGCTCGCGGCCCCTGCGCCATGAACTCCTGGAGTTCCTCCTGGCCCGTGAGCGCGATCCCGCCGTCCTGGACGCGGTCCTGCACGCGGCCGCGCAGCAGGACGGCGAGGGCCTGCGCGAGCTGGTCCACCGCACCGGGCTCCTGCTGGCCCGCACCCCGTACGGCGCGACCGTCTTCGACCGCGGCCTCGTCGACCTGGGACGTCATGTCCCGGGCTTCGCCGCCCGGGTGGCGGGCTGGCTCGCCGACGCGCCCCAGGACTGGGCGGTCGTGGTCGGTCCCGGCACCCGCCGCGCGATCGGGAACCTGGCGGGCGTCTCGGTCCCCGTGTGACCGGATCGTGTTACGTGCGAACCGTCACAGCCCCCATGCCGATGCGGGGCGGGAGCACCCGGCATGGCACCCTTAGACCTGCGTAGAAGGTAGTGACGGACACGGGTTCGACAAGGAGCGGTCACAGTGCAGCGCTGGCGTGGCTTGGAGGACATCCCCCAGGACTGGGGGCGCAGCGTCGTCACCATCGGGTCCTACGACGGTGTCCACCGCGGACACCAGCTGATCATCAGGCACACCGTGGAGCGCGCCCGCGAACTGGGCCTGCCCGCCGTGGTCGTCACCTTCGACCCGCACCCCAAGGAAGTGCTGCGCCCCGGCACCCACCCGCCGCTGCTCGCCCCGCACCACCGGCGGGCCGAACTGATGGCGGAACTGGGCGTGGACGCGGTGCTGGTGCTGCCGTTCACCACCGAGTTCTCCAACCTCTCCCCGGCGGACTTCGTCGTCAAGGTCCTCATCGACAGGCTGCGCGCCAAGGCCGTCGTGGAGGGCCCGAACTTCCGCTTCGGCCACCGTGCCGCCGGTGACGTCGAGTACCTGGCCGAGCTGGGCAAGACGTACGACTTCGACGTCGAGGTCGTCGACCTGTACGTGTCCGGCGAGGCGGGCGGCGGGCAGCCGTTCTCCTCGACCCTGACCCGGCGTCTGGTCGGCGAGGGCGACGTCGAGGGCGCCGCGGAGATCCTCGGCCGCCCGCACCAGGTCGAGGGCATCGTCGTGCGCGGTGCCCAGCGCGGCCGCGAGTTGGGCGTGCCGACGGCGAACGTCGAGACGCTCCCGCACACCGCGATCCCCGCCGACGGCGTCTACGCCGGCTGGCTGCACGCCCAGGGCGAGATCATGCCGTCCGCGATCTCCGTCGGCACCAACCCGACCTTCGACGGCACCGAGCGCACGGTCGAGGCGCATGTCATCGACCGCGTGGGCCTGGACCTGTACGGCCTGCACGTAGCCGTCGACTTCCTGTCCTACGTCCGCGGCCAGGTGAAGTTCGACTCGCTGGACGCGCTGATCGAGCGGATGGGCGAGGACATCAAGATCAGCCGCGACCTGACCGCCGCGGCGGAGGCCGCCGAGCGGTAACCGCCCCACGACGCCGAAGGGCGGCCGGTGCTTTTCGGCACCGGCCGCCCTTCGTTGTTCGCTACGCCCTACTGCGGCGGCTGCTGCTGCTGGGGGTGCTGCGGCTGCTGGTACGGGTACGGGGGCTGCCCCTGCTGGGGGTACGGCTGGCCCGGCTGCTGCTGCGCGGGGGGCTGGCCGGGTTGGGCGCCGGGCTGGGCGTAGGGCTGGCCCGGCTGGGCGTAGGGCTGGCCCGGCTGGGGGTAGGGCTGCGCGGGGGCCTGGCCCGGAACCTGGCCGGGGGCGGGGGCGTACGGCTGACCGGGCACGGGCTGGCCCGGAATCTGCTGGCCCGGCATCGGCGGGGCCGCCACCGGCGGCGGGTTGCCGTCGCTGGTCCACAGACCGTGCGACTGCTGGTGGCGCACGAAGTCCTCCGCGACCATCGCCGCGAGGTTGAAGTACGCCTCCCGCACCTTGGGCCGCATCATGTCGAGGTCGACCTCGGCACCGGCGGAGAGATGCTCGTCGAAGGGGACCACGATGACACCGCGGCAGCGGGTCTCGAAGTGGCTGACGATGTCATCCACCTTGATCATCTTGCCGGTCTCCCGCACACCGGAGATGACGGTGAGCGAACGCGAGACGAGATCGGCGTACCCGTGGGCCGACAGCCAGTCCAGCGTCGTGCTGGCGCTGCTCGCACCGTCCACGGACGGCGTGGAGATGATGATGAGCTGGTCGGCGAGGTCGAGCACACCGCGCATGGCGCTGTAGAGCAGACCGGTGCCCGAGTCGGTGAGGATGATCGGGTACTGCCTGCCCAGCACGTCTATCGCGCGCCGGTAGTCCTCGTCGTTGAACGTGGTCGACACGGCGGGGTCGACGTCGTTGGCGATGATCTCCAGCCCGGACGAGGCCTGGGAGGTGAACCGCCGGATGTCCATGTACGAGTTGAGGTACGGGATCGCCTGCACGAGGTCACGGATGGTGGCCCCGGTCTCCCGGCGCACCCGGCGGCCGAGGGTGCCGGCGTCCGGGTTGGCGTCGATGGCGAGGATCTTGTCCTGGCGCTCGGTGGCGAGCGTCGAGCCGAGCGCGGTGGTCGTGGTGGTCTTGCCGACACCGCCCTTGAGGCTGATGACGGCGATCCGGTAGCAGGAGAGCACGGGCGTACGGATGAGGTCGAGCTTGCGCTGCCGCTCGGCCTCCTCCTTCTTCCCGCCGATCTTGAACCGGCCGGCCGCGGCCGCCGGGCGCCCGCTCTTCGCCTTCTGCTTCTTGTTGTTGAGCAGCCGGTCCGACGACAGTTCCACGGCGGCGGTGTAACCGAGCGGCGCGGCACCGGGGTTGGTGGGCTGCCGCTGGTCGTGCTGGATGGGCTGCGGCCAGGCGGCCCCGGCGCGGGGGTCGACGGGCTGCTGCGGCACGGCGGCGGGCGGCTGGACCTGCGGCTGGGCAGGCTGCTGCGGGACCCCGGGGTGGGCCTGCGGCGGCACGTCGGCCCGCTGCTGCGGGAAGCCGTAACCACCGGGCTGCGCGGGGGAGTTGGGCACGGGCTGTTCCGGCTGCGCGGGCTGTGCCGCGGGGGTGCCGGGCTGGGGGAAGCCGTAGCCGGCCTGGGGCTGCGCGGGCTGACCGGGCTGTACGGGCGGGGCTGCCGGGGTGGCCGGCTGCGGGAAGCCGTAGCCGGGCTGCGGCGCGGCCTGCTGGGGGAAGCCGTAACTGCCCTGCGGGGGCGCGGCCTGCGGGGCCGGCTGGGGGACCGGGGGCTGCTGGGCGGCGGCACCGGGGTGCGGGAAACCGTAACCGCCCTGCTGCGCCGGGGCGGACGGCTCCGCCGGGGGCTGGGGGAAGCCGGGCACCGGCTGCTGCTGTGCGGGGGCCGGCTGCGCGGGCGGCTGGTTCCACGCGGCGGGCGCCGGCTGCGGGGCCTGCGGCTGGAAGGGCTGCTGGGGCGGGAACGGCTGCTGCTGCGGCGCGGGCGCCGGGGGCTGCTGGGCGGCGGGCGCGGGCTGGGCCTCGGCGGGAGCGGTCGGCTGCTGCGGCTGCACGGGCCACTGGGGCGCGGCGACCGGGGCGGCGGGCTGGTACGACGGCGGCAGCGGAGGCATCCCGGCCTGCGGTGTCGGCGGGGGAGTCCAGGCCGGAGCGGGCTCCTGCGGGGCCTCGGCCACGGGTGCAGTGGCAACAGGGGGGACCGCGTCCTGCGGCTCGGCGGGCGCGGCGTCCTCGGGCTCGACGGCGGCCGGTACGGCGTCCTGCGGCTCCGGGAGGTCCGGTACGGCGTCCTGCGGCTCGGGTTCCTGGTGCACCGGCTCGGAGACCACCGGCGCCAGGGAAGCCGGCGCCACCGGTACCGCGTCCACCGGCTCGGAGTCCACGGGCTCCGCCGCAACAGGCTCCGCCAGCGCAGGCTCGGCGTCCGTCGGCTCGGCGCCAACCGGCTCCGGGTCAACCGGTGCCGGGCCGACCGGCTCAGAGTCGGACAGCTCCGCACTGGCCGGCACCACGTCCGGCTCGGCCTCCGCCTCGGCCTCGGCCTCTGTTTCGACCTCCGCCGCCTCCTGCTCGCCCGACTCCGCGTCAGCCGACTCGGCATCGACGACAGCGTCGGCCTCGACGTCCGTAAGGTCCGCGTCCCCAAGTTCCGACTCCGGAGTCTCCGCCTCGGCGGCCTCAACCTCGGCCTCAACCTCCGCGAGCTCCCCCTCGGCATCGGCATCGGCATCGGCATCGGCCTCGGGAGCCAGGACAGCAGAGTCCGTCTCCTCCTCGGAAGCCTCGTCCGGCGTCTCCGCCGACTCCACCTCTCCGGCGGCGCCACCGTCCCGAGCCTCGGGCTCGGCTTCAGAGGCTGCCGCGACCGGCGCCGCCCCCTCCGCGGACGCGTCCACGTCGGACTCCTCCGCCCGCTCCTCGATCTCCCGCTTCAGCGTGGCGGCGGAGAACCGCATGGTCGCGCCGCTCTCCAGATCACCGCTCCCGGAGTAGGAGTCCGGCACGGGCTCCTCGGCAGCAGCCGGAACGGGCGCCGGAACCGGAGCCGGCGCACCCCAGGGCTGCTGGAGCCCGGGAAGATTCGGCAGGCCCGTCACGGAGCCCCCGTCGGCGGAGGGAGCCGAGGGAGTCGAAGGCCCCGCCCCCTGCCCACCCTGCGGTTCGAACCCGCTGCCCACCGGAAGCCTGGGCACCGCGACCGGCCCCGCGGCGGCCGGCGGCGCCGGCGTGAACGGCGCCCCGGGAGCGGGAGCGGGAGCGGGAGCGGGCGGAGTGAACGGTGCCCCCGGCGCGGGCGGAGTGAACGGTGCCCCCGGCGCGGGCGCGACAGGCGCGGGCGGCGAGAAAGGCGCCCCCGGCGCGGGAGCCGAGTGCGGCACCGGCGGCGTCAGCCCCGGCAGCGAGGAAGGCAGCGCGGTGGGCGAAGGCGTGAACGTCGGAGTTCCGGGAACCGCCGCACCGCCGGCACCGGGTCCCGGAGTCGCGGCACCGCCCGCACCGGGTCCCGAAGAGGCCGTACCCCCCGGCCCCGCCGGACCCCCCGTGGACCCGGAAGCCCCCGAAGTTCCCGACGCCCCCGACGCGCTCTCGTCCCGCCCCGCACCGGCGGAGCCACTGGCGTTCTGCGTGTACCAGGCGGGCGGCGCGTAGTCGATGGTGAACTCGCCCGTGATCTCGTTGGCCGACTCCGCGTCGGGCTGGTCATCGCCGGGTGTGGCCCAGCCCCCGCGGATCCCGTCCCGATCGCTGCTCACAGTTCCTCCTGGTGTGGTCGAACACCCCCATGCCGTGCCGGGGCGACCGTTGTTCGTCGTCCGAAGTCGTTCGAGGTAGTCCGTTCCAGTCGGCTCTCCCCCTGGGACGCCGACGCCCGGTCCACCGGTTCTGGCGTCGCGCCCGGTACCAGCCTAATCACCACAGGCATCACCTCGGCAGGCCCGTCCGCTCCCGAGCACCGGCCCACTCCGTCACAGCCTGCCCCGAAGTGGCGTACGCAGCCGTCCTATTGGTGAACAAACCGGGCGACACCTGTGAACAATCCGGAACGAAAGCGAAGCAACCGATCAACCCGACCGCTCGAACCACCGCCCCCGGCCAGCGGGTTGGCGACCGCGGGGACACCCCGCACCCGGCCGTGAGGCACAACACCCGCACGGCACCGGCGCACAGCGCCCCCGCACGTACAGGACGTCCGCCACGTACGGACGCGGCCCCGCGGTCGCCACCGCACCGTCAGCCCGCGTCGGCGACCCCGCCCCGCGCCGCGGACTCCGCGCCGGGACCCTCGCCACGCGCCGCGGACTCCACGTCGAACTCGCCGTCCCGCGCGCCCAGCACGAACGCCCGCCACTCCGCCGCGGTGTAGCGCAGCACCGTCCCCGGGTCGAGCGAGGACCGCATCGCCACCGCCCCGGCGGGCAGGTACGCGATCTCGACCCGCTCCTCGTGCGCCTCCGTACCCGGCGCGCTCCGCCACTCCACGCCCGAGATGTCGAGGGCGTACAGCTCGTCCCGCTCCCGATCCTTGCGGGCCTTGGTCTCCTCGTCCGTCTCCGCCATGCCGGCGACCCCTTCCAGGCTGTCCGAGCTTCCCGATTCCGGGCTTTTCGACCCCTCCGGGCGGTCCGGCCCCCGGAGCATGATCGGCGCGCTCACCCTAGTGGCGGAATCCCCCCGATCGGGGTGGTTCCGTAACCGATGCGAGCCCGCCCACCTCCGGCTGGTACGCTGAGTGACGGCCGTTTGTGTACGCACCCCCGGAGCGCTCGCTCTGGAGGCCGCGCTCAGCGGATCCCCGCCTCCCGAGTAACGGAAGCTCCCCCGAGACACAGACCGGGGGCACTCGGTGGCCATTCAGAAGACTACGAGGAGTACGCGTGCCGCTCGACGCCGCTACGAAGAAGCAGATCATCAGCGAGTTCGGTCAGAAGGAGGGCGACACCGGCTCCCCCGAGGTCCAGGTCGCCATGCTCTCGCGTCGGATCTCCGACCTCACCGAGCACCTCAAGACCCACAAGCACGACCACCACTCCCGCCGTGGTCTGCTGATCCTGGTCGGTCAGCGCCGCCGCCTGCTGCAGTACCTGGCCAAGAAGGACATCCAGCGCTTCCGTGCCCTGGTCGACCGTCTCGGCATCCGCCGCGGCGCCGCGGGCGCCAAGTAAGACGCCGTGAAGGGAGCGGTTCCCGTCGAATGGGGGCCGCTCCCTTTGCTGTACGTGCGGAGTGTCACACACGCTTTGTAGTGTGGTAGCAGAACGCACGACGTACGACGCAAGCCGTACGACACGGCGTGACAGCGCCCGCCCACCCGGGTAGGGCCATGTCACGACCACGAACGAGGAGAAGCGCACCTCGCCGCCGCCGGTCCTCGGTAGTGGCCCCCGGGGGGAAGCGAGCCCCGGGTGCTTCGATCGAAGACCGGCCCGCACGACAAGGCGCGCTTCTCCACAACCGTCCCCCTGCCACACGGGCAGCACGGGACCAAAGACGACAAGTTATGGAGAAACCGCTAGTGGAGAACGAGACCCACTACGCCGAGGCCGTCATCGACAACGGCGCCTTCGGCACCCGCACCATCCGCTTCGAGACGGGCCGCCTGGCCAAGCAGGCCGCCGGCTCCGCCGTGGCGTACCTGGACGACGACACCATGGTGCTGTCGGCCACCACCGCCTCCAAGAACCCCAAGGACCAGCTCGACTTCTTCCCCCTCACGGTGGACGTCGAGGAGCGGATGTACGCCGCCGGCAAGATCCCCGGCAGCTTCTTCCGCCGTGAGGGCCGTCCCTCCGAGGACGCCATCCTCACCTGCCGCCTGATCGACCGCCCGCTGCGCCCGTCCTTCAAGAAGGGCCTGCGCAACGAGATCCAGGTCGTCGCGACGATCATGGCCCTCAACCCCGACCACCTGTACGACGTCGTGGCGATCAACGCCGCGTCCGCGTCCACGCAGCTGGCCGGCCTGCCCTTCTCCGGCCCGATCGGCGGCGTCCGCGTCGCGCTGATCCGTGGTCAGTGGGTGGCCTTCCCGACGCACACCGAGCTCGAGGACGCCGTCTTCGACATGGTCGTCGCGGGCCGCACCCTGGAGGACGGCGACGTCGCGATCATGATGGTCGAGGCCGAGGCCACCGACGGGACCATCAAGCTCGTCCAGGGTGGCGCCGAGGCCCCGACCGAGGAGGTCGTCGCCGCCGGTCTGGAAGCCGCGAAGCCCTTCATCAAGGTCCTGTGCAAGGCCCAGGCCGACCTCGCCGCGAAGGCCGCCAAGCCCACCGGCGAGTTCCCGATCTTCCTGGACTACCAGGACGACGTCTTCGAGGCGCTCTCCGCCGCCGTCCGCCCGGAGCTGGCCTCCGCGCTGACCATCGCCGGCAAGCAGGAGCGCGAGTCCGAGCTGGACCGCGTCAAGGCGCTCGCCGCCGAGAAGCTCCTGCCGGAGTTCGAGGGCCGCGAGAAGGAGATCTCCGCCGCGTACCGCTCCCTGACCAAGCAGCTCGTCCGCGAGCGCGTGATCAAGGAGAAGAAGCGCATCGACGGCCGCGGTGTCACCGACATCCGCACCCTGGCCGCCGAGGTCGAGGCCATCCCGCGCGTGCACGGCTCCGCGGTGTTCGAGCGTGGCGAGACCCAGATCCTGGGCGTCACCACCCTCAACATGCTCCGCATGGAGCAGCAGCTGGACACCCTCTCCCCGGTGACCCGCAAGCGCTACATGCACAACTACAACTTCCCGCCGTACTCCACCGGCGAGACCGGCCGCGTGGGCTCCCCCAAGCGCCGCGAGATCGGCCACGGCGCCCTCGCCGAGCGCGCCCTGGTCCCGGTCCTGCCGACGCGCGAGGAGTTCCCCTACGCGATCCGCCAGGTCTCCGAGGCGCTGAGCTCCAACGGCTCGACGTCCATGGGCTCGGTCTGCGCCTCCACCATGTCGCTGCTGAACGCCGGTGTGCCGCTGAAGGCCCCCGTCGCCGGTATCGCCATGGGCCTGATCTCCCAGGAGATCGACGGCGAGACGCACTACGTCACCCTCACCGACATCCTCGGTGCGGAGGACGCCTTCGGCGACATGGACTTCAAGGTCGCCGGCACCAAGGAGTTCGTGACCGCCCTCCAGCTCGACACCAAGCTGGACGGCATCCCCGCCTCCGTCCTGGCCGCCGCCCTCAAGCAGGCCCGTGACGCCCGCCTCCACATCCTCGACGTGATGATGGAAGCGATCGACACGCCGGACGAGATGTCCCCGAACGCCCCGCGGATCATCACCGTGAAGATCCCCGTGGACAAGATCGGTGAGGTCATCGGCCCCAAGGGCAAGATGATCAACCAGATCCAGGAGGACACGGGCGCCGAGATCACGATCGAGGACGACGGCACCATCTACATCGGCGCCGCCGACGGTCCGTCCGCCGAGGCCGCCCGCACCACGATCAACGGCATCGCCAACCCGACGATGCCCGAGGTCGGCGAGCGCTACCTGGGTACGGTCGTCAAGACCACCACCTTCGGCGCGTTCGTCTCGCTGCTCCCCGGCAAGGACGGTCTGCTGCACATCTCGCAGATCCGCAAGCTCGCGGGCGGCAAGCGCGTGGAGAACGTCGAGGACGTCCTCGGTGTGGGCCAGAAGGTCCAGGTCGAGATCGCCGAGATCGACTCCCGCGGCAAGCTCTCCCTGATCCCCGTGGTCGAGGGCGAAGAGTCCGCCGACGACAAGAAGGACGACGCCGACAAGTGACGTCGAACAGCTCCAAGGCGACGGCCCGCACCTCCTCGGAGGCGCGGGCCGTCGCCCGTACCCAAACCCTCGTCAAGGGCAGCAACGGCATCGGCACGGTCCGTAAGACCACCCTCCCGGGCGGCCTGCGCATCGTCACCGAGACCCTCCCCTCGGTCCGCTCCGCGACCTTCGGCATCTGGGCGCACGTCGGCTCCCGCGACGAGACGCCCGCCCTGAACGGCGCCACGCACTACCTGGAGCACCTGCTCTTCAAGGGCACCTCCCGGCGCAGCGCGCTGGACATCTCCTCCGCGATCGACGCCGTCGGCGGCGAGATGAACGCGTTCACGGCCAAGGAGTACACGTGCTACTACGCGCGCGTGCTCGACACCGACCTGCCGCTCGCCATCGACGTCGTCTGCGACATGCTGACCGGCTCGCTGATCCTCGAGGAGGACGTCAACGTCGAGCGCGGCGCGATCCTCGAAGAGATCGCCATGACCGAGGACGACCCCGGCGACTGCGTGCACGACCTGTTCGCGCACACGATGTTCGGCGACAACCCCCTCGGCCGCCCGGTCCTCGGCACGGTCGACACGGTCAACGCCCTCACCGCCGACCGCATCCGCCGCTTCTACAAGAAGCACTACGACCCCACCCACCTGGTCGTCGCAGCCGCGGGCAACATCGACCACACCAAGGTCGTACGACAGGTCCGCGCGGCCTTCGAGAAGGCCGGCGCGCTCGGGAACACCGACGCCACGCCCATCGCCCCGCGCGACGGCAGGCGGGCCCTGCGCACCGCCGGCCGCGTCGAACTGATCGGCCGCAAGACCGAGCAGGCGCACGTCGTCCTCGGCATGCCCGGGCTCGCCCGCACCGACGACCGCCGCTGGGCGCTCGGCGTGCTGAACACCGCCCTAGGCGGCGGCATGTCCTCCCGGCTGTTCCAGGAGGTCCGCGAGAAGCGCGGCCTGGCGTACAGCGTGTACTCGTACACCTCCGGCTTCGCCGACTGCGGCCTGTTCGGCGTGTACGCCGGCTGCCGCCCCAGCCAGGTGCACGACGTACTGAAGATCTGCCGCGACGAACTCGACCAGGTCGCCCAGCACGGCCTCACCGACGACGAGATCACCCGCGCCGTCGGCCAGCTCCGCGGCTCCACGGTCCTCGGCCTGGAGGACACCGGCGCGCTGATGAACCGTATCGGCAAGAGCGAGCTGTGCTGGGGCGAGCAGATGTCCGTCGACGACATGCTGGCCCGGATAGCCTCGGTCACCCCGGACGAGGTCCG
The DNA here is from genome assembly GCF_040299205.1 of Streptomyces sp. NPDC000983. Lineage (NCBI taxonomy): Bacteria > Bacillati > Actinomycetota > Actinomycetes > Kitasatosporales > Streptomycetaceae > Streptomyces > Streptomyces sp. NPDC000983. Next base: position 287,460 of record NZ_JBEPBM010000007.1, read on the forward strand.
CGCGGTGGCCCGCGACGTCCTGGGGCAGCGGCCCTCCCTGTCGGTCATCGGCCCGCTGAAGGACAAGCAGGCGTCCCGTCTGCACGAAGCGGTCGCGTAGCCCTCTCCCGCGTAAGCCCCTCCCTCTAAGGAAGCAAGAAGATGAGCAAGCTGCGAGTGGCGGTCCTCGGCGCCAAGGGCCGGATCGGTTCCGAGGCGGTACGGGCCGTCGAGGCCGCCGAGGACATGGAGCTGGTCGCCGCCCTGAGCCGGGGCGACAAGCTGGAGACCCTGACCGAGACCGGCGCCCAGGTCGCCGTCGAACTGACCACCCCCGACTCGGTGATGGCCAACCTCGACCACTGCCTGAGCCACGGCATCCACGCGGTCGTCGGTACGACGGGCTGGACCGACGAGCGCCTCGCGCAGCTCAACGCATGGCTCGCCGCCTCACCGGGGACCGGTGTGCTCATCGCGCCGAACTTCTCCATCGGCGCCGTGCTGAACATGAAGTTCGCGCAGATCGCAGCGCCCTACTTCGAGTCGGTGGAGGTCGTCGAACTCCACCACCCGAGGAAGGTCGACGCTCCCTCCGGCACCGCCACGCGCACGGCCCAGCTCATCGCCGAGGCCCGGCGCGCGGCGGGCACCCCCGAGGCACCGGACGCCACGGAGACCGCCCTCGACGGGGCGCGTGGCGCGGACGTCGACGGCGTTCCCGTCCACTCCGTACGCCTGCGGGGGCTGCTGGCCCACCAGGAGGTCCTGCTCGGCGGTGAGGGCGAGACCCTCACCATCCGCCACGACTCCCTGCACCACAGCAGCTTCATGCCGGGCATCCTGCTCGGCGCCCGCCGCGTGGTGACCACGCCCGGCCTCACCTTCGGCCTGGAACACTTCCTGGACCTCGGCTGATGCGCGCCAAGCTCACCTACGCCCTCACGGCCGCCGTCCTGCTGATCTACTTCGTCCTGGTCGGCAGCCGGGGCTTCATGCTCATCAAGGCCGGCACCCTGCTCACGGTCACCTTCGGCGTCGCGGTGCTGATCCTGCCGGTGATCGGCCTGTGGTTCCTGTGGAAGAACACCCAGTTCGTCCGCCGGGCCAACGCCCTCGCCGCGGAACTCGACGCCGAGGGCGGACTGCCCGTCGACGAGCTGAAGCGCACCCCCAGCGGCCGCATCGACCGGGACTCGGCCGACGAGGTCTTCGCTCGCCGCAAGGCCGAGACGGAGGACGCGCCGGACGACTGGCGCAGCTGGTTCCGCCTCGCCGTCGCCTACCACGACGCCCGGGACACCCCCCGGGCCCGCAAGGCGATGCAGCGGGCGATCGCCCTCCGCGAGACGACGGGCTGAGCCCCCGGGCGGGCCGGAACAGGCCCTGGGGCGGGCCCAGGGGCTAGTGGCCCGCCTCCGCGGCCCAGGCCTCGACGGTGTCCGCCGCCCGGTCGAAGGCGTCCGGGCGGCCCAGGAAGTCCGCGTCGTGCGTGGTCATCAGAGGCGTCGGCTCGCCCCCCGAGCGGGCGCCGCGCACCAGCGTCAGGGCCTGCCCCTGGAGGGTGCGCGGCAGTCCGAGCCAGCGCACCGGCTGCTGCACCGTGCGCACCGCCACCACCTGCGCCCAGGGAAGGGTGCGCGTGGTGAAGAAGCCGACCTGGCGCAGACCCTGCGCGCTCACCCACACGCCCATGCGCAGCAGCCGCAGCGACGCGGCGATCACGGCCAGCGCGATACCGAAGACCACCGCGGCCGCGCCGGGCGTCCCGGCCAGCGCGATGATGACCGCCGCGAAGAGCACGTACGAGGCGAGCAGCAGCAGGAGCGCGGCCGCGCCGACCCGCCAGGGGCCGGGACGGTAGGGACGCCGCCAGCGGTCACGGTCGTCGAAGGGCAGCGCGACGTCGTCGGCTGCTTCGAAGGCGCGGTCGGCCGTAAGGAAGGGCAGGGGCACGGCTGGTCCTCACTCAATCCATGCTGGGGCTGTGCCCGGTGAGGCTATCGACCCCGGTGCCGGCTCACCACCCTTGGGGGTCCATGGGAGTACCCCCTCGGGTCGCCGGTCCAGGACCCGGCGACCGTAGGGCGCCCGCGACCGCCCGGTCTGCGGTGACTCGTCCAGGGGGCCCCGGCGGGCCCGTAGAGTGGGCGCCGCCCGAGTGAAGCGATGGAAGGACCCTCCGAGTCGTGACCGACACCCCCGCCGACGATCTCAAGCCCAGCTTCCGCAGCGATGTCACCGTCGAGTTGGTCAAGCACAGCGCGGCCGACTCCGACGTGCTGTGGGCCGCCCGCGTCTCCACCGCCGGCGAGCAGTCCCTGGACGAGCTGAAGAAGGACCCCGAGCGTTCCAAGGGACTCATCAACTACCTGATGCGGGACCGGCACGGCAGCCCCTTCGAGCACAACTCGATGACCTTCTTCATCAGCGCCCCGATCTTCGTCTTCCGCGAGTTCATGCGGCACCGCGTGGGCTGGTCGTACAACGAGGAGTCGGGCCGGTACAGGGAGCTCCAGCCGGTCTTCTACGTCCCCGGCGAGTCCCGCAAGCTCGTCCAGGAGGGCCGCCCGGGCAAGTACGTCTTCGTCGAGGGCACCCGGGACCAGCAGGAGCTGACCGGCCGGGTCATGGAGGACTCCTACCGCCGGGCCTACGAGTCGTACCAGGAGATGCTCGCCGCCGGCGTCGCCCGCGAGGTCGCCCGCGCGGTCCTCCCGGTCGGCCTGTTCTCCTCGATGTACGCCACCTGCAACGCCCGCTCGCTGATGCACTTCCTCGGCCTGCGCACCCAGCACGAGCTGGCGAAGGTGCCGTCCTTCCCGCAGCGGGAGATCGAGATGGTCGGCGAGAAGATGGAGCAGGAGTGGGCCCGGCTCATGCCGCTCACCTACGCCGCCTTCAATGCGAACGGGCGTGTGGCCCCGTAACTCGTCCGAGTTCCGGGCCGGGCACAGATGTGCGCATCAGCCCTACGAGGTGTCCGGATTGCGGCATTTAGAGAAGTTCATCTAGCCTGATCAAACGGACCCGGCACTGCTTGAACCCCCGAGCAGGCAGTGCCGGGCTCCATCTTTGTCCGGACTTTTCCCTTACCCCTAGGGCAGACCACGCCTTGAGCAGCGAGTAGCGTGTAACCCATGGCTCCGACCTCCACTCCGCAGACCCCCTTCGGGCGGGTCCTCACCGCCATGGTCACGCCGTTCACGGCGGACGGCGCACTCGACCTCGACGGCGCACAGCGGCTCGCCACGCACCTGGTGGACGCAGGCAACGACGGCCTGATCATCAACGGCACCACCGGCGAGTCCCCCACCACCAGCAATGCGGAGAAAGCGGAGCTCGTACGAGCCGTACTGGAGGCGGTCGGCGACCGCGCCCACGTCGTCGCGGGCGTCGGCACCAACGACACCCACCACAGCCTCGAACTCGCCCGCCAGGCCGAGAAGGCGGGCGCACACGGCCTCCTGACCGTGACGCCGTACTACAACAAGCCCCCGCAGGAGGGCCTGTACCGCCACTTCAGGACCATCGCCGACGCCACCGAGCTGCCGGTGATGCTCTACGACATCCCCGGCCGCAGCGGCGTCCCGATCAACACCGAGACCCTCGTCCGGCTCGCCGAGCACCCCCGGATCGTCGCCAACAAGGACGCCAAGGGCGACCTCGGCCGCGCGAGCTGGGCCATCGCGCGCTCCGGCCTGGCCTGGTACTCCGGCGACGACATGCTCAACCTGCCGCTGCTCTCCGTGGGCGCGGTCGGCTTCGTCTCCGTCGTCGGCCATGTCGTCACCCCCGAGCTGCGCGCCCTCGTCGACGCGTACACCAGCGGTGACGTCCAGAAGGCGACCGAGATCCACCAGAAGCTGCTCCCGGTCTACACGGGCATGTTCCGCACCCAGGGCGTCATGACCGCCAAGGCCGCGCTCACCCTCCAGGGCCTGCCCGCGGGACCGCTGCGCGCGCCCATGGTCGAGTGCTCACCCGAAGAGATCGAACAGCTCAAGATCGATCTTGCCGCGGGCGGGGTACAGCTCTGACAACGGACTTCGCGCGGTCGTCCGCGCACTGAACTTCACAACTGAATAAGCGGGCCACCGGTGCCCGCGCCACATCCAGACAACTGCTTCTGCACGAACGTCACGCGCGCCACGTGCCCACCGGTACGTGGCGTGTGTGGTTGAGGAGAGTCTTTTGAGTCATCCGCATCCTGAACTCGGCCCGCCCCCGCCGCTCCCCGAAGGCGGCCTGCGGGTCACCCCGCTCGGCGGCCTCGGTGAGATCGGCCGGAACATGACCGTCTTCGAGTACGGCGGCCGCCTCCTGATCGTCGACTGCGGCGTGCTCTTCCCCGAGGAGGAGCAGCCCGGAATCGACCTGATCCTGCCGGACTTCTCGTCCGTCCGGGACCGCCTCGACGACATCGAGGGCATCGTCCTCACCCATGGTCACGAGGACCACATCGGCGGCGTCCCCTTCCTGCTCCGCGAGAAGCCGGACATCCCGCTGATCGGCTCCAAGCTGACCCTCGCGCTGATCGAGGCCAAGCTCCAGGAGCACCGCATCCGCCCGTACACCCTTGAGGTGGCGGAGGGGCAGCGCGAGCGCATCGGCCCCTTCGACTGCGAGTTCATCGCGGTCAACCACTCCATCCCCGACGCCCTGGCGGTGGCCATCCGCACGCCGGCCGGCATGGCCGTGCACACGGGCGACTTCAAGATGGACCAGCTCCCGCTGGACAACCGCCTCACGGACCTGCACGCGTTCGCCCGTCTGAGCGAGGAGGGGATCGACCTCCTCCTCTCCGACTCGACCAACGCCGAGGTGCCGGGCTTCGTCCCGCCCGAGCGGGACATCTCCAACGTCCTGCGCCAGGTCTTCGCCAACGCCGGCAAGCGGATCATCGTGGCGAGCTTCGCCAGTCACGTCCACCGCATCCAGCAGATCCTGGACGCGGCCCACGAGTACGGCCGTCGCGTCGCCTTCGTCGGCCGCTCGATGGTCCGCAACATGGGCATCGCGCGGGACCTCGGCTACCTGAAGGTCCCCCCGGGCCTGGTCGTCGACGTCAAGACCCTCGACGACCTCCCGGACCACGAGGTCGTGCTGGTCTGTACGGGCTCCCAGGGCGAGCCGATGGCGGCCCTGTCCCGCATGGCCAACCGGGACCACCAGATCCGCATCGTCGACGGCGACACGGTCATCCTGGCGTCGTCGCTCATCCCCGGCAACGAGAACGCGGTCTACCGCGTGATCAACGGCCTGACCCGCTGGGGCGCGAACGTCGTCCACAAGGGCAACGCCAAGGTGCACGTCTCCGGCCACGCGTCCGCGGGCGAGCTCCTGTACTTCTACAACATCTGCCGCCCGAAGAACCTGATGCCGGTGCACGGCGAATGGCGCCACCTGCGCGCCAACGCCGAGCTGGGCGCCCTGACCGGCGTCCCGCACGACCGCATCGTCATCGCGGAGGACGGCGTCGCCGTCGACCTCATCGAGGGCAAGGCCAAGATCTCCGGCAAGGTCCAGGCGGGTTACGTCTACGTCGACGGCCTCTCCGTCGGCGATGTCGGCGAGCCGGCGCTCAAGGACCGGAAGATCCTCGGCGACGAGGGCATCATCTCGGTCTTCGTGGTCGTGGACTCGTCCACGGGCAAGATCACCGCCGGCCCGCACATCCAGGCCCGCGGCTCCGGTATCGAGGACTCCGCCTTCGGAGGCGTCATTCCGAAGATCACGGAGGTCCTGGAGCGGTCCGCCCAGGACGGAGTGGTGGAGCCCCACCAGCTCCAGCAGCTCATCCGCCGCACCCTCGGCAAGTGGGTCTCCGACACCTACCGGCGCCGGCCGATGATCCTCCCCGTGGTGGTGGAGGTCTGACGGATCGTCGGCTCTGACCTGCGCGACCACGGAGCGGGGCGCCTCGATTTGCATCGGGGCGCCCCGCTCCAGTACGTTTACGTCTCCACCCCAAACAGGACCCCGGCAGTTTTGTGCGCCGAGTCAGTCCTGAAGGGGGCGGGAAATCCGACTCAGAACTTCTGATAAAGTCGGAACCGCCGGAAAGGGAAACGCGAAAGCGAGAACCTGGAAAGCACCGAGGAAATCGGATCGGGAAGATCTGATAGAGTCGGAAACGCAAGACCGAAGGGAAGCAGCCCGGAGGAAAGCCCGAGAGGGTGAGTACAAAGGAAGCGACCGTTCCTTGAGA